>JBCCNJ010000020.1:0-46075 GCA_039025905.1 Pseudomonadota bacterium
GTATGCCATCCAAGACGCCATCTGAGATGCAGTCGCGTAGGATATCCACGGCGTCATGACAATAGACCCGAATATTGTCCACGCCTCTTTCTTGCATGCCGTGAAACAGCTTACCAACCCCCGGCCGATGGACTTCGACGCCAATATAATTAGTCTCTGGGCTTGCCTCCGCCATGGCCACTAAGGAATGGCCCATCCCGAACCCGATTTCCAAAACGCAGGGGGCGCTTCGTTGGAATAAGCTATCTATGTCCAGCCTTTCGCCATCGTACTCAATTCCGTACCTTGGCCAGCACTGATCAAAAGCGCGCTGCTGTGCCGGGGTCATTCGCCCCGCTCGCAGTACATAGCTGCGAATTCGCCGTGAGTTATCTGAACGGATCACAACAAGATTATCGAAGGCATCGATAGCAACAAGCTGATCTTCGCTACCTCAATTGCTTCCAACTCGCCGCAGCAAGGCAGGCCCAGCCTGCTAGAAACGCTAAGCCACCCAGCGGCGTAACAGCACCTAGCCACCGGGCACCCGTCAAGCTCAACAGATAAAGACTGCCTGAAAAAACGATAATACCGATGAAGAACAGCACACCGCTGCTGCGCAACGCTGCTCCTGACGGTCGGTAAAGGGCAAACAGGCCGACGGCAAGTAGGGCAAGGCTGTGGTAAAAGTGGTACTGCACTGCCGTCTCGTACACCCCCATCCCATACTCGTCTAGCCGGTTGTTCAGGGCATGAGCTCCAAAAGCACCGAATGCAACAGCGAGAAACCCACTGGCTGAAGCCAACATAATAAACCATCTAGCCATGCGGGCGTCCTGTCAGCAAACGGTTTAAAACAGAGGCTGAGCTGCCTCTGACAGAGTTAGATAGACATTGCCGTCTTGAGTTTTTTCATCGCACTCTGTTCAAGCTGGCGAATGCGCTCCGCAGATACCTTGTATTGCTTGGCCAGCTCATGCAGCGTGGATTTTTGTTCTGCTAGCCATCGTTGCGCAAGGATGTCCCGGCTCCGATCGTCAAGTTCTGCCATGGCATTTCGCAGCCGATCTTCACTGCTTTCCTGCCAGTCGCTCGCTTCAACGGTTGCTGCTGGATCTGCGCTGTGATCCTCAAGGAAAAATTGAGGGGCCTGCCAGCCACTTTCATCGTCGACATTAACGGGCGCGTCATAGGCAAGATCCCGGCTGCTCAGGCGCCCTTCCATACGATGGACTTCTTTAACATCAACGCCAAGATCATCGGCAACGGCCTGTGCTTCATCTGCACTTAGCCAGGCCAAATCTTTCTTTGCGCTGCGCAGATTAAAAAACAGCTTACGCTGAGCCTTGGTAGTGGCTACCTTGACGATTCGCCAGTTGCGCAAAATGTACTCGTGCATTTCCGCTTTTATCCAGTGCACGGCAAAAGACACCAGGCGAACGCCTTTCTCAGGATTGAACCGCTTCACGGCTTTCATCAAGCCGACATTACCTTCCTGCACAAGATCCGCTTCGGCCAAGCCGTAGCCCGAGTAGCTGCGCGCGATATGAACAACAAACCTCAGGTGCGACATCACCAACTCTCGAGCGGCGGAGAGATTATCGTTGTAATACAGATCCTCAGCTAACGCGCGCTCGCGATCCGCACTCAGTATCGGTATGCTACTGACCGCTTGGATATAGGCCGGAAAATTTGCGCCCGGCACCATCTGATCGACTGGCTGCAAGCTATTACTCATTCAATACTCTCCCTACTTAGCCGCGCAATTCTAGCACTCTTTAGGTTAGAGTGCTAATTGAGAAAAAGTTCCCCGAATTCGCAGTTTTATCAAGGGTATATCTATATATAACAATAGCTTAGCCGACGACGATACACCGTTGCCACGTCAGCGAGGTTGGATGTCAACCAGGTGTCGGGTAACGGCAAGCCAGGCGCCCGCCAGCCCCAGAAGGCCGCCTAAAACGATCAAGTTGAGGCCGCCCATGACACCGAGTCCGGATAATCGGTATCCACTCTGGTACAACTGCGCCAGCTCTGCGACCGGCCAGGCGACAAACCATAGGGCAGCGGCGACCAAAATGGCTGCGAACGCGCCTCCCCCCACTCCATACCAAAGACCGGTGTAAAGGAAAGGGCGTCGCACAAACGCATTGCTGCCGCCAACTAGCTTTACAATCACAATCTCTTCACGCCGGCCTTCGATGGCCAGCCGGATAGTGTTACCGAGAATCAGCAACACACCCAAGCCCAGCAGTGCGGCTACAGCAAGCACAATCCTGCGACCCAACTCCATGGCGCTGTTAAGTCGCGTTAGCCACGCGGTATCCAGTACGGCCTGCTCCACCTCGGAACGCTCTTGCAGTTCGGCTCGCACTGCTTCCGGATCAGCTTCTGATACCGGGGTTAGCAAGATCATATGGGGTAGGGGATTGTAGTCCAGGGTGTCCAGAACGTCTGCAAATCCGGACAATAACCTGAATTCTTCCAGGGCCTGGTCTTTGGATAAATAGCGCGCCTGCTCAACATCAGCTTGGGCACTCAGCTCGGTGTGTAGGCGAGTCGCTTGCTCAGCATCCACTGCATCATCTAGAAATAGCGAAATCTGAGCAGGACTATCCCAGCTCTCACTTACCTGGCGAATGTTTTCGAGGGCGACATTTAGCGTCGTGGGTAAGGCCAGTGCGATACCAATTACCAACCAGGTCATGATGCTAGCGAAGGGATTGTCCATGACCCGACGCATGCTGTCTGCAGCCGAGAGTCTATGGTGGCGCGCCCACGCGCGAACACGATCTCGCAGCCCGGTGCGACTTTGGCTTGCGCCGTCGCGGCGAGTTGACGGACCTGGTTGCGCTCGCTGCGCCATCTCTAGCTACCCGCCATGAGGCGGCCTTCGCGCAGGGTGATGATCCGGTGATGTAAGCGAGAGATTAACGCGAGATCGTGACTGGCTATCATCACCGTGACTCCCACCCGATTGAATTCCTCAAACAACTCCATGATTTCGGCCGACAGTGCTGGGTCTAAATTACCCGTGGGTTCATCTGCCAAGAGTATTTTGGGCCTGCCCACCACAGCGCGGGCGATGCCCACGCGCTGTTGTTCCCCGCCTGAGAGAGTGACCGGCATTGCATTTTCGCGCTCTAGAAGACCCACTTTATCCAGGGCCGCTCGAGCGCGACGCCCTACCTCCCGGTAGTCATAACCGGCAATGACCATCGGAAGTGCGACGTTGTCGAACACGCTGCGATCCATCAGCAGCCTGTGGTTTTGGAATACGACCCCGATATGCCGTCGATGTTTTGGTATTCCGCGCGAACTAATTTTGGACAAATCCTGTCCCGCCACAGTCACCCGACCGCGCGTGGGACGCTCCATCAGCATGATCATTCGCAGCAAGGTCGTTTTACCAGCGCCTGAATGGCCGGTAACAAAAACAAGCTCATCACTGTCGATATCGACACTTACTTCACGCAGTGCGTCATGCCCTTCTTGGTAACGTTTACTTACCCGATCAAACTGGATCATGCAGCCGCGTCATCGGCCGTAAACAGCGCTTCAATGAACTCTTCAGCACGGAACGGCCGCAGATCTTCGGCCGACTCGCCAACGCCGATAAAGCGAATGGGCAGGTCTAGCTTTTTGGCTATGGCAAAAATGACGCCACCTTTCGCGGTGCCATCTAATTTAGTGAGCGTAATTCCTGAAACGCCTACCCACTGCAGAAATTCTGCTGCCTGCGCAAGGGCATTCTGGCCAGTTCCAGCATCGAGAACCAGCATGACTTCTTGCGGCGCCTGATCATCTAGTTTGCCCAATACGCGAACCACTTTCTTCAGCTCTTCCATAAGGTTGTCTTTGTTGTGCAGCCGCCCGGCAGTATCGGCAATCAACACATCAATCTCCCGAGCCTGGGCAGACTGCAGCGCATCAAACAGGACGGAGGCGCTATCAGCTCCCGTTTGCTGCGCAATGACGGGGACAGCATTGCGCTCGCCCCAGGCCTGAAGTTGCTCCACTGCAGCGGCACGAAACGTATCGCCCGCAGCAAGCATCACCGAGCGGCCCTCGGAAAGAAATCGCTTTGCCAATTTTCCAATCGTGGTTGTCTTACCCACTCCGTTTACACCCACCATCAGAATGACATAGGGCTTATGACCAGAAACGTCGAGTTTCTGCTCACATGGGCGCAGCAATTCCAACAGCTCATCCTTTAGCGCAGCCTGCAGCCCCTGGGCGTGGGTGAGCTCTTTGCGCGATACTCTTTCGGTCAGACTTGCAATGATGTCGCGCGTCGCATCTACACCCACATCCGCCAATAGCAGACGCGACTCCAACTCTTCGAGCAAGTCTTCATCTATTTCCTTGCGACCGAGAAACAGTGTGCCCATACCTTGCACGAGATTTTCACTGGTGCGACCAAGGCCACGTCTCAGACGAGAAAAGAAGCCCGCTTTTTGTTTGTCTCCGCCAGAGTCACTGGCTTGCGCGCTATGCTCGGATTCCGCTACAGACTCGGCTTCAAGCTCCACGCCCACTTCCATATCGGGCTCCCTTGCTGGCTCAATATCTGAGTCCGAAGCAGCCGTCTCCTGCTCCTCTATCTTTTTGCGTTTGAAAAGTTTCATAAGTGTCGTGCTAAAGTAGCCTGAACAGGGCGAACGCCCCTGAAAGTCTTCTATCCTATCACCCTTGATTGTCGCGAATAAATGGGCAGAACCGTCAAGCGCTCCCGCCAGCAAAACACGCTTCGTATCATTGGCGGCCAGTGGCGCGGTCGCAAACTCACCTTCCCCCCCGACAAGAGTTTGCGTCCCACACCAGACCGGGTGCGGGAGACGTTATTCAACTGGTTGTCCCCAAGTATTAGTGGTGCTCGCTGCTTAGATCTCTACGCTGGCAGTGGAGCTTTGGGAATGGAAGCGCTGTCACGGGGCGCATTCAGCTGCGACTTCGTGGATAACTCGGCAGCCGCCATCTTTCAGATTCAACAACACTTGAAAATGCTAAAGACCGCGCAGCCGATGGTATGCAAGGCCATGTCAGCGGATCAGTTTCTCGCCAGCGCACAGCTACCTTACGATATCGTGTTTCTGGATCCCCCCTTCGATCAAACGCTACTCGAAACGAGCTGTTCTCAGCTTCACCAAAAGCGGCTTATCTCGGATGGAGGTCTTGTCTACGCGGAGAGTCACGCTAAAACAACTGCGATCGCAGTACCTTCCAGCTGGGAGCTCTTGCGAGACAAAATCGCGGGTGACGTGAAGTACCGCTTGTTTCGAACGCAGCAGACCTCTAGCGCCTAGACCCTGTTGCAGCAAGCCCAACCCGCCCTTGCCACGCAGTCGGCTATAGGTAAACTGTTCACCACCCGTTCTTGCCGTTAGGAAAGGCCCTGCGTATGCGAACTCATACGGTAATCTACCCGGGGACTTTTGACCCCATTACCAATGGCCATGTCGATCTGACCGAGCGGGCGGCATCGCTGTTTGACAAGGTGGTGGTGGCCATCGCCTTCAGCGAAAAGAAAACGCCGCTATTCAGCCTGGAGCAACGCATTGCGCTCTGCGAACAATCGCTCAAGCATCTCGATAATATTGAAGTGAAAGGATTCGACAATCTGCTGACCGATTTCGCGAAAAGCGAAGGCTCTAGCTGCGTGCTGCGGGGTCTGCGAGCGGTTGCCGATTTCGAATACGAGTTTCAGCTCGCGAATATGAATCGCGCCATGTATCCGGAATTTGAGAGTGTATTTTTGACTCCCGCGGAACACCTGTCGTATATCTCCAGCTCTCTGGTCAGGGAAATCGCTTCTTTAGGTGGCGATATCAGTCCCTTTGTTCCAGAGCCGGTAAGCAAGGCCTTATACGAGCGTTTTTCAGACAACTAATGCTTTGATCGTACTCACCAGGTGGAGGCCGACCTCATGATAGATCCTGCGGGAACTGTCTTCAGTGATGAATAACCGCGGAGCGGCGATCCGATCACTCTTCAATCACTTCCGCTTCGCTCTTTTCGTTCTGCTTTATGTCTACGTAGGTGTACCCTGATTGAGTACATCCTAGGCAACGCATAAATGTTTGCTCTCCGGGCCCCAAGATCAGCGTGTCAGCAGCCTGGCTGGCATTGCCAGCGAGCAAAGTGAAAGGCAAGCTCACCAGCCACAAGGCAGTGCCCCCTGCGGTGAGTACTAACCCAATCGGCCTTGCTACCACCAGATCACCGAGCATGGCAAACCCGTTTGGATCTTCCTGAACAGCCCCTTCTCGCGCCATTCCCTCTGGCTCTTGCGCCCAGAGCATTTGCGGCAGCAGCAAACAGGTAATGAGCAGCGCCGTAGAAACGCGACCCCCACGTGGCGTTATTTTCATACTACACTCCCGGGTTATGTTCCCGATTTTCCCCTATTCCTACCAGTGTAGCCTCTTCAACGCTGGCAGGTCACGCAGAAAACTGTAGATCGCTGACCTAGGCGAATCTCTCTCAAAGTGGCGTCACAGCGCTTGCAGCGCTCACCAGCGCGGTCGTAAACAAACAGTTGCTGAGCAAAGTACCCAGGGCTGCCGTCGCCTCCAACAAAATCACGCAAGGTAGTACCGCCCTGACGTATAGCCGAAGTGAGTACTCGCTTTATTTGATCAGCGAGCACCTCATAGCGCTTGAGAGAAATGCGTCCGGCAGCGCGCCGGGGATGGATTCCAGCTAGAAACAGCGCTTCGTTAGCGTAAATATTACCAACGCCAACAACCACTTTTCCGTCCATGATGAAACTCTTCACGGGGCATGTTCGACCTCTAGAACGGCGGTAGAGCATTTGTCCATCAAAGGCCTCCGAAAGCGGTTCCGGGCCGAGATGATTCAGCAGTTTATGGTTGTCATCGAGAGGTACCCAGTGCAGCGAGCCAAATCGCCTGGGATCGTGAAAACGTAAGCAGGCAGCATTCTCAAAAACGATATCAATATGATCGTGCTTGCGCGGCTCATCGTCCAAAGCGACAACGCGAAGGGAGCCGGACATACCCAAATGGATAAGCAATGATCCCCGCGCAGTGCGAAACAAAAGATATTTTGCTCGCCGTTCCAATGCGGTAATTTTCAAGCCCGCCAGCGTATCGGGTAGCTCAATCGGGACTGGCCAGCGCAGCCGGGGCTCGCGCACGGTGATGCGACTGACCACCTTGCCCACGCAATAGGGGGCAACACCCCTGCGGGTGGTTTCTACCTCTGGCAGTTCAGGCATGGCATTGGCAACGGTCGATCCACTCCATAAGTTAGCGCTACAGCTAGGCGAGCCAGACACAAAAACCCCGGCGCGTGGCCGGGGTTTTTGTAATCTTGTGTGGCGCGCAGCTACTTAATTTTAGCCTCTTTGTAGATCACGTGTTTGCGCACAACCGGGTCGTATTTTTTCATTTCGAGCTTGTCTGGCGTGGTGCGTTTGTTCTTGTCGGTTGTATAAAAATGCCCTGTGCCAGCGGAAGAATTCATTCTGATTTTTTCTCTCATCGCCTGTCTCCTATCTGCTGTGCAGCGCTAGATCTTTTCGCCCCGAGCGCGCATGTCGCTCAAGACCTGATCGATTCCGTTCTTGTCGATAATGCGCATGCCCTTACTGGACACACGCAGACTGACAAATCGCTTTTCTGATTCAACCCAGAAGCGATGGTTATGTAGGTTGGGCAAAAAACGGCGCTTTGTCCTGTTCTTCGCGTGTGAAACATTGTTACCGGTGAGCGGGCGTTTGCCGGTCACCTGACATACTCTCGCCATGGCTTTCTATCTCCGAAAGTTCGCGACAATGACATCGGAAGTTATGCGGTTTGTGTGGCATTGGTCGTGGCCCTACCGCACGGAGCGCGACTTTATAACAGAAGCCTGTGGCCATATCAAGCGAAAGTGCGAGCGGTTTAATCTCTTCGAAAACACCAGCTTGTGCTCTATAGCAGACCAGCCTGAGCGAAGGAAAACGCCTCTCCTCGGCCGACAATAACATGATCGAGCACACGGATATCAAGCAGCTCCAGCGCGGCCTGCAAACGCTTTGTTATCCTTCGATCTGCGGCACTTGGTTCAGCAACCCCAGAAGGGTGATTATGAGCAAAAATAACCGCAGCTGAGCGATTTTGTAATGCTCTCACTGCGACTTCGCGTGGATAGACCGCAGCGCCATCGAGCGTACCAAAAAACATGTCTTCGCAGCAGATCAGCCGATGTTGGCTATCCAGGAATAGGCAGCTAAACACTTCTCTGGAGCGAGCACCCAAATGATGTTGCAGGAAGTACAGGGTGGCTGAGGGGCTATTTAGGGCATCTGTGCGACGTACAACTTGCAGAGCCTGGCGGCGGCCTATCTCATAGGCAGCGAGCAGCTGTGCGTATTTGGCCTTGCCTAGCCCTCGCATATCCAGAAGGCGTTGCGAATCGGCTCGCATCAAACCCGACAGCCCGCCAAACTCATGCAACAATGCTCTAGCAAGCCCCAAAGCGTCGCAATCCTGATATCCCGTACGCAACATAACGGCCAGGAGCTCAGCATCGGATAGTGCCTGCACGCCTCGCTCCAACAGTTTTTCCCTGGGCGCTTCACCTGGCATCCACTGTGACAGACTCATAACATCGCGCTCTGGCGCACACTCCACTTGTGTCAAATGAACGGGCGGGGTGTTATCTTTCGCCCAACACGATTTTCCTAGAACGAGCGAGCGAATGGCACATCTTTTCAATCGCAATGTCCTGCTCGGCGTCAGCGGTGGCATCGCCGCCTACAAGTCGGCCCAGCTGGTGCGGCAACTGCAAGACCTTGGCGCGTCTGTTCGAGTGGTCATGACGCAAGGTGCGCAGGAATTCATCACACCACTTACGCTGCAGGCCCTGTCCGGCAACGCGGTGCATACACAGCTACTAGACGCCGAGGCGGAGATGGGAATGGGCCATATCGAGCTCGCCCGTTGGGCCGACCTATTTGTCATAGCGCCGGCTACGGCTGATCTGATTGCCAGACTCGCGGCGGGCCGGGCAGACGATCTACTGACAACGGTTGCACTCGCGACTCCAGCGCAAACCCTGCTAGCCCCCGCAATGAATCAGCAAATGTGGCGCAACGAGGCTACCACTGCAAATCTCGCGACACTCGCAAAACGCGGCAACACTATCATTGGACCGGCGTCCGGTGAACAGGCATGCGGTGATGTTGGCCCAGGCAGAATGGAACAACCTGAAATCATCGCCGCCGCGGCCGCAGCTCAGTTTGAGTCTGGTGCGCTGGCTGGAAAAAAGGTGGTGGTAACCGCGGGCCCGACGCGAGAGGCCCTGGACCCAGTGCGATATATCTCCAATCATAGCTCGGGGAAAATGGGCTATGCGCTGGCGCAGGCAGCGATTGATGCTGGCGCCATCACCACGCTGGTGTCTGGCCCAGTTTCGTTGCAAGCGCCTGAACATGTTTCCAAAGTATCGGTTAGCAGCGCAGATGAAATGCTGCACGAATGTCTTTCCTTGTTACCGCAATGCGATGTTTTTATCGCCTGCGCCGCGGTCGCAGACTATCGTCCAACCAATTGCGAAGAGCAGAAGATTAAGAAATCGTCTGAGGAAATTTCCCTGCTGCTCACCCGCAATCCCGATATTGTGGCGACGGTCGCAGCTAGCGCAAATCGCCCCTTCACGGTGGGCTTTGCAGCAGAGACGCAGGATCTTGTAGCGAACGCCAGGAGGAAGCTGGAGCGAAAAGCGCTAGATATGATTGTAGCAAACGATGTGTCGAGTAGAGATATCGGTTTTAACAGCGACAGCAATGCAGCGGTTGTGATCTGGCCTGGAGGCGAACGCAGCCTTGAAACGATGGGCAAGAGCGCTATGGCGAGAGAGGTCATTACACTCATAGCCAGCCGACTCTCTGCGTAAACCAAAGCCCACAGCTAATTAAAATTAAATCCAGATCTGCATTTAAGAAGGCTCCTGCGCGTAATATCATGGCTCTAACTTACCCATGACCGCCCGTACCTGATGCTAAAGCTAAAAAAGAAAAAGGCCGCCGCAAGCGCGGGCCCGCAGTCCGCGGGCGCTAATCATCCCCAGGGCATCGTAGCGAGCGGCAATGCACTCTATAAAATCGCAGCTCTCGCACTTGCGATCGTATTGGGCGTTATGCTCGCTTGCTTTGCCTATCTCATCTTGTTGCGCGAGCCCTCGCTCCAAAAAACACAACTGGACAGAGTTTCTTCAGCATTCGCCACGCAGCAAGCGACCAACGTGCATCAGCTTCTCGATCGAATCAAACAGCGGATGGCAGGAGCGGCCGGTTCGCCTTTGGCAATGTCCGCTATCGCCAGTGAGTCGCGGGAAGACCTGGATTTAATAGAACAGGCAATGCTCGACTACTTTCCAGAAGTTATCAGTCTGCGCGTTCTACCAATGGGAGAAATGGGCACCGCAGACTTTGCCGGTGGCAATGAAGGACTGCGAAATCATATCGAAATTGATCTTGTTCGCAGGGCCGGCATTGGCGAGCCCACCCAACCAGAGTCCTATCAGTTCGAGGATCGCTGGTTAACCTCGTTGGCGGCTCGGGTCACGCACCCTCGTATAAACAATCAGCAAGCCGTTGTGCTGGCTACGTTCGACAATCAACTCCTCACGGAAGCGCTTAGCATCGTCGACACCAGTGCGGGTCGCTTTAGCTTGCAACAGGTCTACGTCAGCCCCACAGGAAGAGAGCGCATAGACACAATCGCGACGGCAGGCAGCGGTGACGCAGACGCGTTCGCCCAAACAACCGAATTACCTGAAGGAAACTGGGCTGTGACCTTTACACCTTCGCAAACCCTCGTGCAGGCAATGACGCTTAACCCTATGCCAATGTTCTGGGTGTTGGGTCTTTGCGTAGTTGCAGCGATTGCCGGAGTGCTACTAATGGTCATGCGTTTCTCAAAAACGCTGGACACACAAATCAATAAAGTCATCGCAGCCGCTGATGTGAAGTCGCCTTTGGAGCTCAACCTACCTGGCCTGGTGACAATCGCAAAACAGCTCCGACGTGCAACCTTGAGGACACTGCGCCAGAGCGGGTCGAGTCAATCGGAGCCAGGTCAACCCGGTGTCGAGGTGCTCCCCGGCCAGAGCGGCGAACTGGCTAATCCCATGTTCCAACACGGCATGATCGTCGAAGAAGGCGATGATCTGACAGACCTAGACTTGGGTCTTGGCAGCCAGACTGGTGATGGACTCGCTGCGGCCGAACCGGGATTTCCCAGCCACATTTTCCGTGCCTATGACATTCGGGGCCACGCGCAAAATGAGCTGACGGACGACCTGGTCGCTCGAATTGGCAAAGCGATTGGAACGCTTGCAGAGGAAATGCAGGAGCAAACCATTGTTGTCGGGTGCGATGGCAGAAAATCGAGCCCGCGCATCAAGTCGACTCTGATTAAAGCGCTAATGGAAAGTGGTAGGGACGTTATCGACATCGGGCTTGTGCCTACACCACTGGTGTATTTTGCAACCCGTCATCTAAACTGCCGTTCCGGCGTCATGGTGACTGGAAGCCATAACCCCGGAGAAGACAACGGCCTGAAGATTGTGCTCAATCAACAGACCATCGCGGCGGGCGGGATACAGCGGATTCTGGAGATGGTGCTGCAAGGTGAGTACTCGAGTGGTAACGGGCGCATGATCCGTGAAGACGTCACGTCTGATTACATCGATGAAATCATCACTGACATTGCTATTGCTGTACCCATCAAGGTGGTTATTGATGCAGGCAACGGCGCCACAGGTGTCATAGCGCCTCAGTTATTCAGCGACTTGGGCTGTGAAGTGATACCACTTCATTGTGAGATAGATGGTAATTTCCCCAATCACCCACCAGACACGGGAGACGAAGATAACCTTGAAGACCTAATAGAGGCGGTTCAAAGTGAAGGGGCTGATTTCGGCGTTGCATTTGATGGCGATGGAGATCGCCTGGCCGTCGTCACCTCATCTGGCCATATAGTGCGCTCAGACGTTCTTCTCATGATTTTTGCGAAGGACGTGGTATCGCGCAACCCAGGGGCTGACGTTGTCTTCGATGTGAAATGCAGCCGGAACCTGACTCAACTTATCACGCGATTTGGCGGAAGACCTGTGTTGTGGAAAACAGGTCATGCGTTTATGAAGGAAAAAATGGCGGAGACCGGCGCTTTGTTAGGCGGGGAGTTTTCAGGGCATATCTTCTTTGGAGAGCGATGGTATAGCTTTGATGACGGTATGTACGCCGCAGCAAGGTTGGCCGAAATTCTCAGTGCACATGGCGATAGTCTCGATGCCTCCATCGAAGAGTTTCCGGCGACGGTAAATACGCCGGAAATCATTATCCCCGTCGCGGAGCACGAAAAATTCGACTTGATGGATAGAATCATTCGCTCCAGTGATTTCTCGACGGGGAAGATAAACACGATAGACGGTATTCGGGTCGATTTCGCAGATGGCTGGGGTCTGGTGCGTGCGTCCAATACCAGTCCAGCACTCACCGCAAGATTCGAAGCCGACAGCCAGGATGCCCTAGAAGCCATTAAGACTGAGTTTCGCGCCCAAATCGCTTTGGTGGAATCCAAGCTCGAGTTGAATTTCTAGATCAGGGGTACACAGCCAATCGAAAGGTTAACAGTATGTCTTTGACTCGCGACTCAGCTCTTAACATCGCCAAGGTCTTGACTGAGGCGCTGCCTTACATTCAACGCTTCACTGGTAAAACTATTGTCGTCAAGTTCGGTGGCAATGCGATGGTAGATGAAGAGCTACACGAAAGCTTTGCGCGCGATGTGGTGTTGATGAAGCTCGTTGGTATGAATCCCGTTGTCGTACATGGCGGCGGTCCGCAAATTGGCGAGCTCCTTTCCCGGCTCAACATCAAAACTGAGTTTGTCGATGGAATGCGTGTGACCGATGCTCAGACCATGGACGTTGTTGAAATGGTGCTTGGCGGTAGCGTCAATAAAGAGATTGTCGCTTCAATCAACCGCAACGGCGGCAAGGCGATTGGCGTTACCGGTAAAGACGGCCAGTTAATTCGAGCGCGCAAAATGACCGTCTCTCGTCAGGCCCCAGAGCTTAACGCTTCCGAGATTATTGATATCGGCCACGTTGGCGAGGTAGACAAAATTGATACTGAGGTCCTGAACGTCATTCTCGACAGTCATTTCATACCGGTGATAGCCCCTATCGGAGCGGATGATCAGGGCAACAGCTACAATATCAACGCTGACCTGGTAGCTGGAACGCTTGCACAGGTTCTGCAAGCGGAAAAGTTAATGCTGCTAACCAATGTTGAAGGCCTTTTGGATAAAAACAATGAGGTGTTGACGGGTCTCAGCACAACGCAGGTCGATGCACTGATTGCCGACGGCACGATCACCGGCGGCATGCTGCCAAAAATTACCTGCGCCCTAGATGCGGTTAAATCCGGAGTGGCAAGCGCGCATATTGTCGACGGTCGTGTGCCTCATGCCGTACTTCTGGAAACGTTTACCGATGAAGGAATCGGGACCTTGATCACAAATCGAAGACTTTAAGCTTTTGACTTCTTAAAAATCTGACCTCATCGTCGTCTCGCTTATTGCAGCTAAGACGGGTAATCGCTAGCATTGCAATACGCTAACGATGTGGACTACCATGCCCCCCAGAAAATCCCAGCGGCGTCAGCAAATACTGGAAGCGCTTGCCCAGATGCTAGAAGCTAATCCTGGTAACCGCATCACCACAGCGGGGCTTGCTCGTCAGGTAGGTGTTTCCGAGGCCGCTTTATATCGCCACTTCCCCAGCAAATCGAAAATGTTCGAAGGGCTCATTGAGTTCATAGAAGACACGCTTTTTAGTCGCGTCAATATCATTATCAATGAAGAGCGAACGGCAGCATTACGCTGTGAAAAAATGCTGACGTTACTGCTGACCTTCTCTGACCGCAATCCAGGCATCACACGAATTCTTACCGGAGACGCATTATCCGGTGAAACAGAGCGATTGCACACTCGCGTTGCCCAACTCTTTGATCGATTCGAAACACAGCTGAAACAGGTGATTCGAGAAGCAGAGATGCGCGAGGGCTTGCGACCTGTCATTCCTCTTCCCGCAGCAGCCAATCTACTTATGGCTGCCGCAGAGGGGCGCATCTCACAATACGTTCGCAGCGGCTTTCAACGCTCCCCTACCGCAGACTGGTCACAACAGTGGCAGTTGTTGATGGGCGGATTCTTTCGGCAGGCTGTGAGTCAACCTATAACCGGTCAAGCCAATTCTCTAGCCGGCTAATTACGAAAAACTCTAAAACTCCGCCCCTCAACGTAACCGCTTTGAACGTGGGTTACGCTGAACGTTATCGCCTGGGATCCGCGCCCTTTTCTCGCTCTGCCTGCTGCTTCGCCAGCAATTCCTGACGCAAAGCTACCATTTCCAGTAGCTGATGGAAGCGTTCTATATCTTTCTGATAGGCAGCGGACACCTCTTCGATTTCAAGCTCTCGGTCGACAATCGAGCGATCAGTGGCTTCGATTTCTGATTGGATATCCTCGATAGCACTAATTCGCGCCACGTCCACCTGATGTCCGCTTCTCTCCAGGTCCGCAGCCTGAGCCTGGTAGCCCTCCACCTGCTGCTTGAGCGAACGCTTATTGCCCTTGAGGATACTCAAGCGTATCCGCAGCTCGCTCAGAGCCCGCTCCCGAGCAGCTTCAATGTCCTCTATGGTGCTGTAACGCAGCATCAACGATTCATCCCACTCTCTCAAGCGGCGTTCCTCTGCCCGCGCTGCTGCTTCAAGTTCCTCTTGTGCGTTCAGCGCCTTTTTTTCTTGCTGAGTGAGCTCACGTGGCACAACCCTGACAACCATACCTTCTTCGTTGAGCACCTCGTAGCCCTGACCAACGTAGGTTGACGGAACCTGATAGTCAACCACAGTGACGCCGTCCTCATTGGTGTAACGATACAAATTGCCAGCCAGGGCCATTGGCGCGAGTGTCAGGCCAAGCAAAAGCCAGCGTGAAAATGTCGAAGGATTTCGGTTCATTTCGTTAATATAGAGTCTGAAATGGGCCCAAACAAGTCACACTCCAAACCGTTCTCGGTAATCCTTCATACCCTGAATCAGCGTTCTTGAGGCCTCGCCGCCTGCTTCGAGGTGTTCAATGATGTGGTCTAGATCGACAATACTGATGATCGGAACGCCATAAGACTGCTCCAATTCCTGTATTGCTGAGCTTGATCCACTTCCTCGTTCCTGTCGATTAAGGCCTACCACGACACCCGCCAAATGCGCGCCCGCGGATTCGATGAGCGTAATAACCTCTTTGACGGCTGTGCCCGCAGTAATGACGTCATCAATGATGAGAACTCCGCCCTGAAGTGGTGCGCCCACCACCATGCCACCCTCGCCATGTGTCTTCGCCTCTTTTCGGTTATAAGCAAAGGGAGTATCCCGACCGAACTGGTCAGCCAAGGCTACAGCCGTCGTGGTCGCTAGCGGGATGCCTTTGTAAGCCGGGCCTAGGAGTACATTAAACGTAAGATCAGCCTCAACAATTCGTTCGGCATAACACCGCCCAAGATGGGCCAGTGCCTCGCCGCTACAAAATGCGCCCGCATTAAAGAAATAGGGACTAACCCTACCCGACTTGAGCGTAAACTCGCCGAATTTGAGCGCATCATGCTGTTGCGCTAATTCTATAAATGCCCTTTGATAAACCTGCATTATGCCTCTAGGTCCTCATATCCGCTTTGTATTGTGCAAATTCTACATATAAAATGCCGAAGATACGGCAATGAACGCGCGATAATATACACTGCCTTGGCCCGTTGGCAGTTTCCAACACAAGCACACGCGGCATTACCTGTTTATTCTGAATCGGATTAATTACGTGGGTGTCCTGCCTGGCGGGGTGAGTCCCTGACGGCGCGGATTGCGCCAAGAAACGCGCTCTCATTTTCAGGAGCTATACATGAGAATCATCAGTTTCAGCGCTGATGGCATTATAAATGCCGCAGAAAACGGATTTTATGAATGGCTGAGCGAGCAGGATGCCGACTTTGTCTGCGTGCAAGATTTACGTTGTTCGGAGTACGACCTCCAGGACAATCTGTTTTTTCCCAAGGACTACAACGCCTATTTCCTAGACAACGTTGACGGCAAGACCAATGGCGTAGCGATTTACTGCCGAGCCCTGCCGAAAGCCATTATGTCAGGGCTGGGCTTCGCCGATTTCGATATGGAAGGACGCTATATCCAGGCCGACTATGAGTCACTGAGCGTAGGCTGTCTGCTGGCACCTGAGGCAGCACCGGATAACCCCGAACAGCTAGAGCGCAAACTCGCGTTTTACGAGCAGCTGGGCAGCCACCTACAAAAGGTCCGCAACAAGCGTCGAGAGTTCATCATTTGCGGCAACTGGCGCCTAGCGCACACCGCGGCCGATGTTCAGGATACGGATAACAACAGCACGGTTCCGGGCTTTCTCGCCGAGGAGCGGCAGTGGATAAATGAATTACTGGATTCAGGCTATGTGGACGCTTTTCGCGAAGTCAATTCCGATCAAGACGAGTTTAGCTGGTGGCCTGATGGTGACCGCGATAAAAATGGCTGGAGATCGGACTTCCACATCGTCTCTCAGGGCCTTCAGTACACTGTAGATTACGGCGCGATTTATAAAACGCGAGAGTTTTCGACACACGCGCCCGTCATTATGGATTACGATATCGAACTGTAACCCTAGCCAGCGTTATCTTGTCCGTCCAGAGCATTCAACAGAATTCGTCGATCACGACTCTAAGGCCTGTTTCTGCTTTGCAATCAGCTCAGCAATCCCTAGCTGCGCCAGATCAAGCAGTGCATTTAAATCACTGCGACTGAACGTCTCGCCTTCTGCCGTGCCCTGCACCTCAATGAATTCACCATGCTCAGACATGACAACATTCATATCCGTATCGGCGGCTGAATCTTCTGGATAATCCAGATCAAGAACCGGCTCACCCTCGAAAACACCTACGGATACAGACGCCACCATTTGCTTCAGTGGGTCTGTGGTTATCAGCTTTTCTCGCTGTAGAAAGTTAATGCCATCCACCAGCGCTACGCAGGCTCCTGTTATCGAGGCTGTTCGAGTGCCCCCGTCTGCCTGTATGACATCGCAATCAATATTGATCGTAAATTCACCAAGCTGCTCCAAATCAACAGCGGCCCGCAAAGAGCGTCCAATCAAGCGCTGTATCTCCACTGTTCTTCCGCCTTGCTTGCCACGCGCTGCCTCTCGATCCATGCGTGTGCCGGTAGAACGCGGCAGCATACCGTACTCAGCAGTCACCCAGCCGCGACCCTGGCCCCTGAGAAAGCGCGGCACACCCGCTTCTACAGAAGCCGTACATATGACTCGCGTATCGCCGAAGGCAACTAATACTGAGCCCTCTGCATGACGGGTAAAATTGCGGCTAATGCTTATTGCCCTCAGTTCGTTTGGTGCGCGCCCACTGGGTCTTTGCATCGAGTCTGCTCCGATCTATTAAAGGGGCGCAGTATACGCGACAAACGCTGCTGCACTAGCGTAAACATGGGCCTCGGCTGCCGCGCAGCGACTGTCGGCGTCAATGACAAGCTGCTACACTCACCGCCTTCCGATAGTTCCCTGGATGATTGCATGATTCACAGCATGACCGCCTTTGCCCGCGAGAGTGCAGCGACCGATTTGGGCGTGTTGACGGTGGAGCTGAGGTCTGTAAATCATCGCTATCTGGATTGCACATTCAAACTTCCTGACAATCTCAGGCCGCTAGAGCTGCAGTTACGTGAAATGGCGTCGGCAGCCATGGCCCGTGGCAAGCTGGATTGCCTTATCCGAATTCAAGCAAATTCGGTGTCGCAGGGGGCGCTCAATATCAACAGCGAGAGTCTGGACAAGCTGGTCGCCGCTACTGCCGTAATCCGCCAGCATATGCCGGAAGCCCGACAACCAACCGTTCTCGACATTCTGCAATTCCCAGGCGTGTGTGGTGTGGAGCCAGGCTCGGAGGAACACATTCTTGAAGCCACGCGGGAAGCGTTCAAAGTTGCCGTCAAAAGTCTTGTAGAAAACCGGTCGCGAGAAGGGCAGAAACTCAAAACGCTACTGCTAGCGCGTCTGGATCAGGTAAAGACAACAGTAGATGCTGCACGCAAGATGTTGCCACAGCTGCTGCAACAGCAGCGCGAGCGCATAGTCTCTAAAATCGAGGACCTTGACCTTGAGCCTGATAACAACCGCCTCGAACAAGAATTGGTCTATATCGCACAAAAAGCCGACATCGATGAAGAGCTGGATCGACTTGACGCCCACATCGGTGAGGTGCGCCATACATTGGAAAAAGGCGGGCCCTGCGGTAGACGCCTCGACTTCCTGATGCAGGAGCTTAATAGAGAAGCAAACACCTTATCGTCTAAGTCAATCGCGAGCAGCGTTACGCAGAGCGCCGTAGAGTTGAAGGTGTTGATAGAACAGATGCGCGAACAAATCCAGAACATCGAGTGACGGCGATTGATCACAACCCCCAAGGGTGCACATGAGTAACACCGGAACACTTTTTACAGTATCGGCGCCTTCGGGGGCGGGGAAAACAAGCCTGGTCAATGCTCTGGTAGAGCAAGTCGACCAGCTGAAAGTGTCTATCTCGCATACCACACGACCAATGCGCCCTGGCGAGCTGGACGGTACGAACTATCATTTTGTAGAGGAGCAGCGTTTCCGGCAAATGCTGGATAAGAGCGAGTTTTTGGAATACGCACAAGTGTTTGGAAATCTCTACGGAACCTCTCAAAGTTGGGTTAATGAACAATTACAGCAAGGTATAGACGTCATCCTCGAAATCGACTGGCAGGGCGCGCAGCAGGTAAAAAGGCTCATAACCGACACTCGCTGTATTTTTATCCTGCCGCCTTCGAAAGCTGCTCTCAGTCAACGTCTCACTGCACGTGGACAAGATGATGGCGATACAATCGCGGCCCGGATGGCAAAGGCGGTTGAGGAGATGTCGCACTATGTTGAAGGTGACTACCTCATTGTGAACCACGACTTCGACACCGCACTATCGCAACTACAGTCCATCATCCTGAGTCACCGTCTGCGAGCCAGCCGCCAACAAATAGATCTGGCGCCACTGTTGTCCGAGCTCCTCAGCTGAGCCCAAAAGACGGTATTATTGCCCTCTGGCCTGACATCCTCAGATAGCGGTATAATTCCCAGTTACGCTTGCATCGCGGCGCTGTCAGAACTGGTGCTGGTACCGAATGCCCCGCACTACCGATAGCCGCACGGTATATCGCTAAAGCCCTTAACTCGGTGCACCTGCAGGCCTGTTTATCATAGGAACTACCTAATCATGGCACGAATTACAGTTGAAGATTGTTTAGAGCATGTACAAAACCGCTTTGAGCTGGTGATGGTTGCCAGCAAGCGTGCAAGGCAAATGGCTACCGGCGGAAAAGACCCTTTGGTTCAGGAGGAGTCTGATAAACCCACCGTGATCGCGCTGCGCGAGATCGCCGACGGACACATCACGCCAGATATTCTTGTACGAGAGGAAGAGATCGAAGCCGAGCAGGAACTGGCGGAAGTGATGGAGGCCAGCGAGGCTCTCTGATCTGCCACGGGCATCCGTGGCCAGGGCCGCTGATGAGCAATGCAGACACTCGATGTATTAGACTCCACTCTTAGAAGCTACCTCAACCCCGACCAAACGAATCACGTCAAGCGCGCATACTACTTTGCCGAGCAGGCCCATTTTGGACAGCGTCGGCGAAGCGGTGAGGATTACGTCACCCACCCCCTGGCTGTAGCAGGCATCCTCGCAGATATGCACATGGACCATCAAAGCCTGATGGCGGCAATGCTGCATGACGTCATAGAAGATACGGGCATTCCCAAAACCGCTATCGGCAAACAGTTCGGGCCGACTGTCGCAGAGCTGGTAGACGGTGTCAGTAAGCTGACACAGATGGAATTCGAGACGCTGGAGGAAAAGCAGGCCGAGAACTTCCAGAAAATGGCCCTGGCCATGGCCAGGGATATCCGGGTGATTTTAGTCAAGCTGGCAGACAGGCTGCACAATATGCGCACGCTTAGCGTTTTGCAGCCAGAGAAGGCGCGCCGGATCGCACGGGAAACGCTAGACATTTATGCGCCAATCGCCATGCGGCTGGGCATGAACACCGTGCGGATGGAGTTCGAGGACTTAGGGTTCAACGCACTCTATCCCATGCGTGCTCGCAGGATCGATGCTGCACTGCGAAACGCTCGTGGTCACCGTAAAGAACTGGTAGATAAAATTCGCTATCAGATAGAAACCACGCTGGAACAGGAGGGCCACGACGTAGAGGTCGTCGGACGCGAGAAACACCTGTACAGCATCTACAAGAAAATGAAGTCCAAGCGTAAGTCCTTCTCCGAAATCATGGACATCTACGCTTTTCGAATCATCGTAGATTCGGTCGATACCTGTTACCGCGTATTGGGCTGTATTCACAGTCTATACAAGCCTGTACCGGGCGAATTCAAGGACTACATCGCAATTCCCAAGGCTAATGGTTATCAGTCACTGCATACCGTCATGATGGGAATGCACGGTGTGCCAATAGAAATTCAGATTCGCACGCGCGAAATGGAGGCCATGGCGAACAATGGCATCGCCGCACACTGGCTCTACAAAACAGACAGTCAGACCACCAACGGCAGCCATACACGCGCCCGGGAGTGGGTGCAGGGACTGCTCGAGATGCAACAGCGAGCGGGTGACTCCCTAGAGTTTATCGAGAGCGTTAAAATCGATCTGTTTCCAGACGAAATTTACGTCTTCACCCCCAAGGGTCGAATTTTGGCCTTGCCACGAGGTGCCACCGCTGTCGATTTCGCCTATGCAGTACATACCGATGTTGGCAACAGCTGCGTCGCCTGTCGTATCAACCGTCGCCTGGCTCCTCTGTCAGAGCCACTGCAAAGCGGCGAGACGGTAGAGATTCTGACTGCAGCGGGGGCCAGACCAAACCCTTCTTGGTTCAACTACGCGGTATCTGCGAAAGCCAGAACAAATATTCGACACTTCCTAAAGAACCAGACAAGAGAGGACTCCATTGCCCTGGGCCGGCAACTGCTGGAAAAAGCGCTGGCGGCATTCGAACAAAGTCTGGAAGAGTTGCCCGCAGAGCAGATTGAAGATTATCTGAGCAAACATCACTACAAGCATCTAGACGATCTCTTGGAACAGATTGCTAGAGGTAATCGCCTTCCAGCCATCACAGCACAACAAATGCTCGAAGCGCCGGATAGCGACTCCGAGGTCAAAGAAGGGGAAGTACTACCCGTTGCGATCAGAGGGACCGAAGGCTTCATGGTCACCTATGGCCGTTGCTGCCACCCCATCCCCGGAGATCCGATCGCGGGCTACCTCAGTTCAGAAAAAGGCGTCGTTGTTCACCGCGAGCGCTGCAAGAATCTTGCTGATATGCGCGATAAATCCGAGCGGCTGTTGGCATTAAGGTGGGATGACCTGGTCACCGGAGAATACCTGGTGGAATTGAGAATCGAGGTCGAAAATCGCCGTGGTATGATCGCGGTGATCGCAACCCGCATCAACAGTATGGGGGTAAACATCGAGAAAATTTCGACGGAAGATAAGGACCATCAGTTCACTTATGTGCATTTAGAAATGCTGGTCCAGAATCGAGTCCATCTCGCCCGTATCATGAAACGTCTACGCTCCATCAACTCGGTGCGCAAGGTCAGCCGGGTCAAAAACTAAAACATCGGCTTTAACTACTTCCAGGAGGCTTGCTGTGAGCAACCGCGCCGTCATTTCCACCCCAGATGCACCGCAGGCAATAGGCCCTTATTCCCAGGCAATCAAAGTCGGCAACACCGTCTGGCTATCCGGTCAGATCCCGCTGGTGCCCAGCACCATGGAGGTGATAACCGACGGCATTAAGGAGCAGGCTGAGCAAGTCTTTACCAATCTGGCGGCAGTTGCTCAAGCTGCCGGGGGTAGCTTGAATAGCGCTGTAAAGATCAATATTTCGCTCACCAATTTGGACGACTTCGCCACCGTAAACGAAGTCATGGCGAGCTTTTTTGAGGAGCCCTTCCCCGCTCGCGCCTGTGTTCAGGTCGCGGCTTTACCGAAGGGCGTTGATATTGAGGTGGAGGCTATTCTGGCGCTTTAGCGGCGAGTGCCGCCGCGTAGCCAACACGATAATCCGGATACGTCAGTTCATATCCAGATTCGGTGAGTAAGCGGTTACTACAGCGCTTGTGCCCCACCGGTGCGCCTGCCCCAGTACGTTGGCCAGAGTCAGCGTTTACATTCGCAGCCTCAGCTGGCAGTCCTATCTGTGCCGCTAACCAGCGATCCACCTCCCCTTGCGGGCTCGGCTCGGCATCCACGCCATTGTAGATAGGCGCAATCGACTGTCCTGATTCTACCCGCTCAATAAGATGCAAGAGAAAGCCGGCGCAGTCCTCACGGTGAATGCGGTTGCTGTAGCGCACGGGGAGCTCAGGGTTCAATTCGCCACGACGAATACGATCGAGCAGCCGCCCGCCAACACCGCCATAAATACCCGCAAATCGAATGACGCTGACATTGTGGCTGGAGTTCAGCATCAGCTGTTCGGCCCGTATCATGGCATCGGCCCTGGGATCGTCTTTGCTCAGAGGGCTGTCCTCATTCACCCATCCGCCGTCTCGCTCGGCGTAGACACGGGTACTGGAAACCCAAAATAGGGCCTTCGGTCGATGCGAGCCCAACGCTTCTAAGATGTTTCTCGCACCCTCTGTGAAGCCCTGCTCATATCCAGCCACCGAGCGCTCTGTGGGGTTGCAGGTAGCCACGAGATAGTCAGGTGCCGGCGGCGCGATAGACTTCAATTCGCCTGCGCGCGAATAGTCAGCGGCGATGGCTTTAAAGCTGGTCGGCAGCCGACTGACATCCCGGCGAAGACCTGTCACCGACCATCCGCTCGCATGCAGTCGACCGCCCAGGCGCACGCCTATGTCGCCGCAGCCGACAAATAGAATGGATTTGCTCTTCATAATATCTTACCTCGCGAGTAAGGTGACTGACTGTATTAATGGCTCATCGGAGCAGCGCTTGCGAGCAAAAATCCGTCGCGATAGTGTACGAGATATCTCGGCATGATCCCCTTAATTTCAAGCCACCATACCAGGCTATGGCTCGACATAGTCGTCATCCATACAGCCTTGCGCAAACCAAGCCTTCCCTTCCCACAGCCATGACAGGTATCGCCAAAACCCCCGTTCGAGAGCTGCGCGGCGTAGGTCCGAAATTATCCGCTAAGCTTGCCGAGTACGGTATCGTTGAAGTGGAAGATCTGCTTTTTCACCTACCATTGCGCTACCAAGATCGTACGCGGGTCACACCCATCGCCATGGCAAGAGAGGGCTTTGACCTTGTTATCGAAGGAGAAGTACGAGCTAGCGACGTCGTATTTGGGCGTCGGCGTAGCCTCGTAGCCAGGCTGCAGGATGGTACCGGCACCATCACCCTAAGGTTTTTTCATTTCTCCGCGGCCCAGAAAGCAGGTCTATCCACAGGAACACGCCTGCGCTGCTTTGGTCAGGTGAGGCGGGGCAGCAGCGGGCTTGAGATGTTTCACCCCGAATATCGCTCCATTGCCGAAGGGGACAGCGTTGAGGAGACAGCGCTCACGCCCATCTACCCTACTACCACAGGCATTGGGCAAAACCAGTGGCGCAACCTGTGCGCTCAAGCACTGTCTCGGCTACATAAAGCGCCACCCACGGATTTACTACCGGAAACCACAAATCCCTATAATCTGAGTCAGGCTTTAACCTATCTGCACTCACCTCCACCGGATGCGCCTCAGGATCAGTTGCGAGAGGGCCAACACCCGGCACAACAGCGCCTCGCTATAGAAGAGTTGGTTGCTCACAACCTATCTCTTTACCAATTGCGGGAATCACAGCAGTCATGCGGCGCTCCACCCTTGCCTGGAGATTTCGAGCTTTTGAGCGCTTTTCTGTCTTCGCTACCGTTCCAGCCCACGTCAGCTCAAAGCCGCGTCCTGGGCGAGATCGCTAGTGACCTCGCTCGGCCAGTTCCCATGTTGAGACTGGTACAAGGGGACGTGGGATCCGGCAAGACTCTAGTCGCAGCAGGCGCTGCACTGCAGGCGATCGCCAGTGGCTTTCAAGTGGCCATCATGGCACCCACCGAAATATTAGCCGAACAACACTGGGCAAGTTTCAGCGCCTGGTTCCAACCCCTGTCCATATCCATGGAGTGGTTGAGCGGTCGCTCCAAGGGGCAAAAAAGGGCCTTGGCACTGGAGCGAATCAGCAGCGGCGACGCCAAGTTGATTATCGGAACACACGCTCTATTTCAAAACGATGTGGCATTCCACCAGCTGGGTTTGGTTGTTGTTGATGAACAGCATCGTTTTGGCGTCCATCAAAGGCTAGCACTAACAAACAAAGCAGTGCCAGACCACGGCAAGCCGCATCAGCTAGTCATGACGGCGACGCCTATCCCGCGAACACTTTCCATGGTGGCATATGCAGATTTGGACTGTTCAGTCATCGATGAATTACCACCAGGGCGGCAGCCGGTTAGCACCGTTTTAATCGATAATAAGCGTCGAGAAAGCGTTGTAGGGCGCGTGGCTGCTGCCTGCACAGCTGGCAGGCAAGCCTACTGGGTCTGCACTTTGATAGAGGACAGCGACACACTCCAGGCCCAGGCGGCGGAGGCAACCGCCGAGGAACTGAGAGCAGCACTACCGGAGCTGGGCATAGGCCTTATTCACGGCAGAATGAAGCCTGCCGACAAGGAAGCAGTCATGAGCGCCTTTAAGTCAGGTGAGCTCGCACTTTTAGTAGCAACTACCGTTATCGAAGTCGGTGTTGACGTACCCAATGCAAGCTTAATGATAATAGAAAACCCGGAGCGCCTGGGCCTGGCGCAGCTGCATCAGCTGCGCGGTAGAGTGGGCCGTGGTAGGGAGGCGAGCCACTGCGTGTTGCTTTATCAAACGCCCCTGTCACAATCGGGGCGAACTCGGCTTGGCGCGCTGAGGGATAGCTCTGATGGGTTCTATATCGCAGAACAAGACCTGGCGCTAAGAGGCCCTGGTGAGGTACTTGGGACGCGCCAAACCGGATTGATGGAGTTTCGAATTGCTCAGCTGCCCGCCCACGAGCACCTGCTGGAGCAGGTGCAGTCCTTGTCAGAAGAAATCCGGGCGCGGCATCCGAACCTGGTGCAAGCCCTGGTCGATCGCTGGGCGGGCTCTCGACAGAATTTTGGCAACGTCTAGTCGCGCACAGGTGTCATCTCAAGCCTGGAGGCTGGCCTAAAAACTAGCCCAAAATGGCAGGAAGCTCTTTCTGCAGCGCCATTTTTTCTTTGATCGCCTCGCCCGTTAACGCGAAGCCCAGTAGCGAGCCCGCCGTGTCTCGGTACTCGCATTTCACATTATTGCCATCGGCAGTGATGGACCACTCTCCTTGAGCGTCTTTAGCGGGCGGCGAGACAACTACCGGACAGGCCGGTGTTTTAATAGTAACTGGCATGGCGGGATAGTTTACCTGCGTTGGCTCACCTGCCAGGGTCTTTCCAAGCGCTCGCGCGGCGGCCATTAGCGGCGCGACATACACCAGCACATGTCCCTCGACCTCGGCACAGTCTCCCATGGCATAGACATTGGGCGCGCTGGTCTCCAGAAGCCGATTTGTCACGATGCCGCGGTTGGTACCAATACCTGAGTCCTTGGCCAGATCAATACGGGGTTTTACACCCACAGCAGACACCACCAGATCGGCGTCGATACTTTCTCCATTGTTGAGGCTTACTCTGACGCCGTTATCGCTAGCGTTCACAGCCGTCACAAGAGGCCCAAAGTGGAACTTCGCGCCCTTTTCTTCCAGGGCCGATTGCACCGCTCTGCCGGCCTGTTCAGGCAACAAGGTGGGCAGGCAGTGCGTTAATGGATCGACTACCTCAACATCGAAACCGCCGTTGATCAGGTCATTGGTGAACTCACAACCTATAAGACCGCCACCAATAATGCAGAACTTCTTCACATCGTTGCGCGCAACGGCTTTGCGAAAGTCATCGTAATCCAACAGGTCATTGACGGAGTAAACCCTTGCCAGCGCATCACCTTCAATTGGTGGCTGGATAACCTGCGCACCCATTGCCAGAACCAGCTTTGCATAATGAATTGCCGTGTGCGGATCACCCACTTTGATCAGCTGATTGGCCGTGTCAATCTCATGGACCTTGGTCATAGTCATGACGCTGGCATTGAGCATTTTGCCCATACTGCCCGCATCTAATTGGGCCAGGTCGTCAGCGCTTTGGTCTTTCGTGTAGCCGGTCGACAACATGGGTTTTGAATAGGAGCGACCATCATCCGATGTGATAAGAACCACGGGCGTTTCACTGTCGTGCTTGCGAAACTCTTTGGCGACCCCATAGCCCGCCAATCCCGTGCCTATAATGACGAGAGGGCTAGTAACCTCGTCTGCGCCCGGTTCTTCATGGTGCGGCGTGTCCTCTAAGGCCTCCTCTTCTAATAGCTCGAAGTCTTCCTTGCCAACTCCGCAGTCCGGGCATAGCCAATCTTCCGGTACGTCTTCCCATTTTGTGCCTGGCGCAATGCCATCATCGGGCCAGCCTTCTTTCTCGTCATAAACCAGGCCACATACAATGCATTCGTACTTACTCATTCACGCTCTCTCTTCAACACATCACGAGTTTTCAATAGATATTCATAATAGAGAAGACTGACAGGACGACTAAAATTCTGCTCAGTTTCGGGTCGCATCACTATAGGGTTGTGTAAAAAATGTGCAAGACCTTTGTCCCAATTTTGACGTCAGAGAAGTACGCGGGAAACGCCAGTCTAGACTTACGCGCGGGCTTGCAAGCGCGGGGGCTATCAAGCATCCTCTGCGAGTTCGAAAAGACTGAGAGCTGAGTATCCAGGCACCCTATCCCATCCCGCCATATCGCGCAAAAAGCGAACCGCAATGGCGTCCCTTAGCCCAGTTTACTCGCGCAGAACTGCCGGCGGCCGTACGCCCCTGGCTATTGGATGATGGCTCGCTTACAGTTCGCCTTATTGAGCTTCAGCGCGGCGAGTTTCAAGTACAGCGCCTCTACCAAGGGTGGCAGCTACCAAGACTGTCCGAGTGCCGCTTACTGCGAGTAGCCACGCGGCAGCGGGCACTGATCAGAGAGGTCGGCCTGTTACTGGGAGACAGCGTCGTCGTATTCGCTAGAAGTGTTTTCCCAATCACCAGCCTGGTAGGTGATCTCGCCCATTTACGCTACCTGAAAAACCAATCCTTAGGTGCAATCTTGTTCAAATATCCAGGGATGCATCGCAGCCCCTTCGAGCTGGCCCGCATACCCGGATACAGTAACTATCTACCAGCACACCTCAGACAAAAAGCAACAGCTTGGGGTCGCAGATCGCGCTTCGTGATCAAGGGCCGCAGCCTTATGGTTAGCGAGGTGTTTCTGGAGGGTTTCACGCCCTGGGAAGCGTCGCTACCGGTACACCGAGCACAGCGCGGCACGGTAAGCGCTGCAATCTAGCGGCCTAGCCAGTAAGCTTAGGGTCACGCTAAACACAGAATCGCACATGGCCGACACTGCAAAAGCTCAGGCGCTACTACAGCTGATCCGATTTGATAAACCTATTGGCACTCTCCTGCTGCTCTGGCCGACCCTGTGGGCGCTTTGGATAGCATCCGATGGTACCCCCAGCATCAAACTCTTAGTTGTTTTTGTAGCGGGGACTTTCCTAACTCGCTCAGCCGGTTGCATTATCAATGACTGGGCGGATCGAAAGGTCGATGGGGCAGTAGCGCGCACAAGCAAAAGGCCACTGGTTACAGGCGCCGTATCAAACAGCGAAGCCCTGATATTGTTCCTTGTTTTGATGCTGATGGCCTTTGCTTTGGTGCTCACAACCAACCCCTTAACCATCTCGCTGTCGTGTGTAGCCGTTCTGCTCGCCGCTACCTATCCGTTTATGAAACGCTACACCCATTTCCCGCAGGTAGTGCTTGGCCTGGCGTTTTCCTGGGGCATACCTATGGCCTTTGCCGCAGAGCTCGCGCATTTAACGCCGGCACTGTGGTGGCTGTTTTTGGGCAATCTCTGGTGGATCATAGCCTACGATACGCAATACGCTATGGTAGATCGCGACGACGATATTCCTGCGGGCATAAAATCCACTGCGATTTTTTTTGGTCGCTACGATCGTCTGGCGGTAGCCGCTTGCCAGGCCCTATCTTTGTTAAGCTTATACGTTGCCGGTAACGCCTTCTCTTTGGGTGCCGTGTTTAATCTATCTTTGCTGGTAGCTGCCATAATGTTCGTCTATCAACAGTATTTGATTCGCGATCGAAACCGAGATGCGTGCTTTCAAGCGTTTTTGCACAACAACTGGGTGGGTATGGCAATTTTTATTGGCGTGTTTATTAGCTACGTGGTTTGAGTACCCCCAACTATGTCGATCCAGGTCGAGTTTTTAACCAGTCTCGGAAAAATTAGCGCCACAGATTGGAACGCTATCACCGGCGAGGATTACCCCTTCGGCCGGCACGAATTTTTATACGGCCTGGAACAAACCGGCTGCGCTAATGCAGAAACTGGGTGGCAGCCCTGCCATCTGGTCCTCAAAGATAAGCAGGGCATCATGGCCGTAATGCCGCTCTATCTGAAGTCGCACTCCTACGGCGAGTACGTTTTTGACTGGTCCTGGGCTGATGCCTGGCGGCGCAGCGGCTTGGAATACTATCCCAAACTACTGACCGCGATACCCTTCACTCCCGCGACCGGGCCACGGCTATTCACACGCAAAGAAGCGAATTCAACGGAAATATGGCTCATCGCTCTTGAAGCCATCCGCCATCTGGCAGGAAAGCAAAGCATCTCTAGCTGGCATGTCTTATTCCCCGATGAGGAAATTGCCTCTGGGTTGCTCTCTCAGGGATTACACAGGCGATCGGCGACGCAGTTCCACTGGTTTAACGAAGGCTATCATAGCTTCGATGACTTTCTAGATGGCTTTACTAGCCGCAAGCGTAAGAACCTCAGGCGGGAGCGCACACGCGTGGCCCAGCAGGGGCTTGAGCTGACCACGCTTCAAGGCAATGAGATTACCCCAGGAGACTGGCTACAGTTCCATCGCTTCTATCAGATGACCTACGCCAAACGAAGTGGCCATGGGGGCTACCTCAGTCGCGAGTTCTTTACCGAAACCGCCGCAACTCTGGGAGACCAGGTAATCATGGTGCTTGCGAAAAAAGCAGGCGCTGCCGTCGCGGGTGCATTGTATTTTCGTTCTACGGATACGCTCTATGGTCGCTATTGGGGCTGTGAACGCGAGTACGACTGCTTGCATTTCGAGGCCTGCTATTACCAGGGCATAGAGTACTGTATTGCAAAAGGGCTACAGCGTTTTGACCCAGGAGCCCAAGGCGAGCATAAAATCCAACGCGGTTTTAAACCCATCACAACATATTCAAATCACTGGATAGCAGACGAGGGTTTATCGTCAGCGGTCGAAGCGTTTACCCGCAGTGAGGAGTCACACAACCAGTCTTATCTATCTAGCGCGGCCAGCCTGCTACCCTTCAAGCAACAAGACGAGGGCCTTAAAAAGGCAGACTAATCGGTAATCTGGCTCTTGTGAGCCAATCGATGCGCATTCGCCTCCCAGTTCTGGCCGTCAAACTCAACGATGGTCATGTCAGCTGGCAAGGTATCCAGGCAGTTGACGTTGATATCGACCCCGTCTGGGTTGGATCGCGGAGTATAGAAGGCCTTTACCCCACATTTTGAGCAGAAGTAATGCCGCGCCACGCCGGTGTTGAACCGATACTCAGTCAGCACGTCCTCTCCGCTCAAGAGCTCAAAATGTGGCGCGGGGACAATCAAGTGTAAAAAGCCGGTCTTAGTGCAGATAGAGCAGTTGCAGCGTTCCACTTCCAGCTTTTGCGCTGCCTCAACGGCGAAGCGCACCGCGCCACAGTGGCATCCACCTGTATATCGCATCTAATTTCGGCCCCATATGAGCAATCGATTATTCGCTGGCATTTCGGCGTCCTTGAGCAATGTAAAATCCGCTTGCGACGCCAACTCATCCACAGTCTCGAAATCTCTTATGGCGCTCGCTGGGTTCTGCGCAGCCAACCACCGGTCGAACTGAGCGTTGCTTTGGCTGGTGTATTGTCCGCCGTAGTTGAATGGGCCATAGATTGCGAGCACAACATCCTGCGGTAGATTCGCAGCTAGCCCACTGAAAAAAAGTCTTACAGCCGACTCGGGCATGATATGTAGACTATTCGCCGTGAACACGGCATCGGCATGAGTTGCTGGCCAGCGAGCATCACACACATCCAAAGCCACCGGATCTAACAGGTTTCTACCCCGATGCGTGTTGCAGCGCGGGCGTAAACGCTCTAGGGATTCCTCCAGTTCGCTGGGTTGCCACTGCAGCCAGGGCAGGTGATTAGCAAAAAAGCACGCGTGCTGACCTGTGCCGCTGGCAATCTCAAGTACTTTTTGTCGCTGCTCAAACGCATTCTCCAAGACGCCGAGAATCGGACCCTTGTTATTTTCACAGGCCTGGGAGAATGGCAGAGGATCCAAAGTGGGGCCCAACTTGTTGTTTAAGCGGGTGGCTTATCCCGGGTAAATACCAACTCCCCGTCTTTGGAAGCAGCAGCGCTGTATCGATAGCCCGCAATGCGAAACTTCTTTATTGCCGATGCATCGTTTATCTCGTTCTCAACAATAAAGCGAGCCATTTGTCCACGCGCCTTCTTCGCAAAGAAGCTGATCACTTTATATTTGTCGCCTTTTAGATCCTTAAAAACTGGCGTCAGAACATCGGCCTTTAGCGTCGCCACATTAATGGCTCGGAAATACTCATTGGACGCCAGATTAACGAGTACTCGGCTGCCAGACTTCTTTAGGTCCTGGTTGACTTCCTTCGCGATGGCATCGCCCCAAAATTCGTACAAATCCTTGCCACCTTGGTTACTAAACTTTAAACCCATTTCCAGCCTATAGGGCTGGATCAGATCCAGTGGGCGCAAGACACCATACAGGCCGGAGAGAATACGCAAATGATGTTGTGCAAATTGCCGTGCCGGGGCGGACAGCGTATCGGCGTCAAGCCCAGTGTAAACATCCCCTCTAAAGGCGAACAGCGCTTGTTTCGCATTATCTAGCGTGAACGGAAGACTCCACTGTTTGAAGCGTTGATGATTGAGCTCCGCTATGGCCTCGCTGACCCCCATCAGCGAACGTATCTTCTTTGCGTTAAGTTTGCGTGCGTCCTTTACTAGGTGCGCAGCGCTATCGGCCAGGCGTGGCTGTGTTGCGCGGCGCGTTATTGGGGGGGTTTCAAAATCCAGTGTTTTTGCGGGAGAAATGACAGTTAACATAGTTGTTGTTCCTAGTTTTGAAGCCAGGTGGAATAAGTTTTCACGTCGGGGAAGGCCCTATGATACTCTGCGACTCAATAATCAAAAAGCTCTATCACAGCGCCATATCCGCCTGACAGTGGGTATACGCAAATACCGACTTATAGATTAACCCCGATCAGATCTCTCGATGCCTCTATTGCGCTCCCTGGTGTACTACATCGACCTATATATAGATTGGACAGGTCGCACCGTGGCCTGGTTAGCGCTGGCGATGGCACTGTTAACAACCGTTGTTGTTGTCATGCGCTACGGTTTCGACGTCGGTTCTATCATGGCACAGGAGGCCGTGACTTACATGCACGGCTGTTTTTTCATGCTGGGGGCAGCCTACGCGCTCAAGAGTGGCGCCCACGTACGCGTTGATATTTTTTACCGATCATTCAGCCCTCGCGCGCGCGCCTGGGTAAATGCTATTGGTGGGATCGTCTTTTTATTGCCGCTGTGTGTTTTTATCGCGTTTGCCAGCTGGAACTACGTCTCTGAATCCTGGGCGATTTATGAAACATCACCGGAGCCGGGCGGCATACCTGCGGTATTTTTACTGAAAAGCGTAATCCTGCTGATGGCGTTCAATCTGTTCCTGCAGGGATTTGCCGACACTCTACGCAACGCTAACACGCTGGTCGAGGGCCGCGACTCTTAATGGAGTTTCTGTCACTGTATCTGTTTCTGGCCGTTTGCCTACTGCTTATGCTGGGTTACCCGGTGGCGTTCACACTGGCGGGGACCTCGCTCGCCTTCGCCGCGGTTGGTATTCTCGCCGGCGTATTTGATGCAGGTTTTCTGTCCGCATTACCCGCACGCATCTTCGGCACCATCAGCAACACCACGCTGATTGCGGTGCCCCTGTTTATCTTGATGGGCATCATCTTGGAAAAGTCCAAGGTGGCAGAAGAACTGCTAATTAGCATGTCTAAGCTATTTGGCTCCGTCAGAGGAGGCTTGGGTATTTCCGTGGTGGTAGTGGGCATGTTGCTGGCGGCTAGTACTGGTATTGTCGGTGCAACCGTCGTCACCATGGGGCTGCTCTCGCTACCTTCTATGCTTAAGGCCGGTTATCGCCCCTCACTTGCCGCAGGCACGATTTGCGCTACCGGCACACTGGGGCAAATTATTCCACCATCGATCGCACTCGTGTTGCTCGGCGACATTCTCTCTAATGCCTATCAACAGGCCCAGCTGAGCTTGAATATTTTCAATCCGAAGACGGTTTCGGTGGGCGATCTATTTGTAGGCGCACTGGTGCCGGGTCTGTTGCTGGTTGCTTTGTACACACTCTATTTGTTGACCTATTCGCGATTGAAACCCGAGGCCGCCCCGCCAGCAAAAGTTGAACCAACCAGTAGCTTTGAACTGTTGCATGGCCTGGCCCCGCCGCTTGTACTGATACTGGTTGTTCTCGGTTCCATTATTTCTGGCGCAGCTACACCCACAGAAGCCGCTGGGATAGGGGCTATGGGCGCGCTGATTCTCGCGCTCTTACGACGGGAAATGACAATCCAGCGCATGCGTGAGGTCGTGATCAACACCATGGAAATCACTGCAATGGTATTCATGATACTGATTGGTGCTGCAGTGTTCTCCCTGGTGTTTCGTGGCTTCGGCGGTGAAGAGCTGATTCATGAGTTCTTTCTTGGTCTGCCAGGAGGGGTCGTCGGTGCCACTCTCGTTGTGATGGTTGTCATTTTTCTGCTTGGTTTTATTCTCGATTTTATCGAGATTACCTTCGTCGTGGTGCCAATCGTTGGCCCCATACTGTTGGCCATGGGTGTCGACCCCATTTGGTTAGGCATCATGATCGCCCTGAATCTTCAAACCTCTTTCTTGACACCCCCATTTGGTTTCGCGCTGTTCTATCTGCGAGGGGTGGCAACTGAAGCGCTCAAAACCAGTGCTATCTACCGTGGGGTTGTACCCTTTATAATCATTCAGGTCGTGGCTATGGCTGCGATATGGTACTGGCCTTCTATGGCAACCTGGCTACCCTCAGTGCTCTCCAGGTAGTGCCCTGCTACGCATACAACAACCAGCGCTGTCACTCCATGGAATGATCTGATGAACGATATAGATGCCGCGCCAACTCCCCAAGGAGAACTCGCACTACAAACAGTAGCGATGCCCAAGGACACCAATGCAACAGGGGACATCTTTGGCGGCTGGCTTCTATCTCAAATGGATCTGGCAGGCCTCATCACCGCGATGGAAGTCGCCGGCGGTCGCGCCGCTACCGTCGCCATCGATGGCATGGCTTTTTTGACCCCGGTACACGTCGGCGCAGTAGTCTCCTGCTACTGTGACGTACTAGAAATCGGACGCAGCTCGATCCGCATCATGGTGGAGGTGTGGATAAATTCGCCCATTGATGGTGAGCCAATAAAAGTGACAGAGGGCGAATTTGTCTTCGTTGCCATTGATGAGAAAGGTCGGACGCGCCAAATTAGAAGCTAGCCGCTATCGGGAGACTGCCGGACCGGTTTGTCGATCACTTCGTCTCTGGCGTTGATAAACGCCTGCTCAGAAATCTGGTGGTATTGTCGGACGCTATCGTAAAACTGCTGGTAGGACTCATAGACCTTGGCCGCCATCGGGTCACCTGCTACCAAATCCTCCAACACGATTTGCGTACTCTCGTAGAGTGCGATCAGTACGTCATCCGGCAAGCGTCGCAATTGGGCCCCATGTTCGGTGATCAATTCCTGCAGCGCCGCATTATTCCTGGCGGTAAATTCGTCCAGCATATCTTGACTGGCTGCTCGAGCCGCGTAGGTCACTATGGCCTGCAGGTCTTCGGGTAAGGCATCGAAAGAGCCCTGATTTATGATCAGCTCAAGCATGGCACCGGGCTCATGCCAGCCGGGAAAGTAATAGTATCCCGCGGCCTGGTGTAAGCCTAAAGCCAGATCGTTATATGGTCCCACCCACTCTGTTGCATCAATGACGCCCGTTTGCAATGAGGTGTAAAGTTCGCTGCCAGAGATTCGCACTGCGGTACCACCGGTTTCAGCAAAAACTTCTCCTGCGAGCCCCGGTATTCGCATTTTTAGGCCAGTTAGGTCGCTCACGGAATTAATCTCTCGATTGAACCATCCCGCCATCTGCACACCTGTACTGCCACCAACGAAAGGCAATACGTTGAACGGCGCATAAGCTTCACGCCACAACTCAAGACCTCCACCGTGATGGAACCAACCGTTCATCTCCTGAGCGGTCATGCCAAAGGGAATTGCGGTGAAGAACACCGAGGAAGGAATCTTACCCTTCCAGTAGTAGGCGGCACCGTGGCCGGCGTCAGCCACGCCTTGAGATACTGCGTCGAAAACTTCAAATGCAGGCACAATCTCTCCGGCGCCGTAAACGCGTACTTTTAGCCGACCGCCGCTCATATCATTGACGTAGTTCGAAAAGTTTTGGGCCGCAGAGCCAAGTCCCGGAAAGTTCTTTGGCCAGGTAGTGACAAGTTTCCATTCGTAAACCTTGGAGTCAGTTGCGGTACCCGTGACCGCGGTTGTATCGTTCCCCGCCTCACTGCTCGCCCACAGTCCCACTACTACAACCAGCGAGGCAATGAGTAGAAGAATAATCAGTGGTGAGTAGCGCCGCTCAAGGGACTCTGTATTCATGGCTTTCCCGCCCACATTGTTGGATTCCAGGCAGGCACTACATCAGCTGCAGGTTTGCGTACTGCAGCACCAGCCACTTACTGCCATCGGTGTCAAAATTTACCTGTACTCGGGCGCTAGCGCCCCGACCCTCAAAGTTTAAAACGACACCTTCGCCAAATATCTGATGGTACACCTGTTGCCCCAGGCTCAGCTCTGTCTCGGGGACTTGCGCCTGCGTCATGTTGCTAACCGGGCGTGCGACGGCGCTATGCAAACGCACTTCCTGTATCAACTCGGCCGGTATTTCTCGAATGAACCGCGACGGCGTGTTGAATGTCTCGCTGCCGTGCATCCTGCGGCTTTCAGCATAGGTAATAATCAGCTTTTCCATTGCTCGCGTGATGCCGACGTAGCACAGGCGGCGCTCTTCTTCCAATCTGCCGGGTTCTTCTACAGACATGCGGTGCGGGAAAAGGTTTTCCTCCACGCCGGCCATAATGACCAACGGGAACTCCAGACCCTTAGCGGAATGCAAGGTCATAAGCTGAACACTATCTTCGTGTTCGTCAGCTTGGGCATCTCCTGCATCCAGCGCTGCATTGTCCAGAAACTGTTGCAGCGGGGACAGCGCGTCATCTTCCGCAACAAATTGCTTGGCGGCGCTTACCAGCTCTTCCAGGTTCTCAACGCGAGCCTGTCCTTTCTCACCTTTTTCCTGTTTGTGGAAATCGATCAGGCCGGCACCGCGAATAACATGATCCACCAGCTCTTCTAGCAACATTTCGTCGCTACCGGAGTCCAGCTCATTGATAAGGCCGGTGAAAGCAGTGAGCGCTCCTATTGCTCGCCCGGGAAGTAGCTTTTCCTCACAAACCAGGGCAATCCCCTGCCACAGCGTCACATCCCGTTCGCGAGCGCACTCTCTAATGGCTTCCAGCGTCTTGCCACCAATGCCTCGAGTCGGGGTATTGATGACTCTCTCGAGCGCTGCATCATCGCCTCTGCTGACCAGTAGTCGCAAATAGGCCAGTGCATTCCGAATCTCCATGCGCTCATAGAAGCGTTGACCACCATAAATGCGGTAGGGTAGTTGGGCACGAATCAGACCCTCCTCCAAGACCCTGGACTGAGCGTTGGAGCGGTAGAGGATGGCAATGGAGCGTCGGGTATTGCCGTCTGCGATCCACTGCTCCACGCGCTCGACAATGAAGCGGGCCTCGTCCTGCTCATTAAACCCTGCATACAGGGATATAGGCTCTCCAGTATGCCCCTCGGTCCACAGCTCTTTTCCAAGGCGCCCCTGGTTATAGGCAATGACGCCATTGGCGGCGTGCAGTATCGTTCCTGTGGACCGGTAGTTTTGCTCCAGTCGTACAGTACGCGTGCCGGCAAAATCCTGAGTAAATCGCTGGATGTTTTCGATCTTCGCACCGCGCCAACCATAGATAGATTGGTCGTCATCACCGACTGCCACCACGGGTATCGATGAGCCCGCAAGCACCCGCAGCCAGGCATATTGGATGGTATTTGTGTCCTGAAACTCATCGACGAGTATCCGACGAAAACGGCCCTGATAGTGATGCAAGACCTCAGGGCTTTTCAGCCAGATTTCGTGCGCGCGTAACAACAGCTCGGCAAAATCAACCATCCCCGCCCGCTCGCAGGCCTCTTCGTAGGCGCGATAAACTTGCAGCATGGTGTGCGCGAAAAGATCACCCGGGAGGGGCTCAATGTGAGCCGCCCGCAGGCCTTCGTCCTTTTGACCGTTTATGTACCATTGTGCCTGCTTCGGTGGCCAGCGAGACTCATCCAGTTCCAGCTCCCGACAAACTCGCTTTACCAATCTCAACTGGTCATCGCTATCGAGGATCTGAAAGTTTTGTGGCAAGCCTGCCTCTTTCCAATGCGCTTTCAGCAGCCGATGCGCAAGGCCGTGGAAGGTGCCAACCCACATGCCCTGTGAGGGGCTATGCAGCATCTGCTCGATACGGCCGCGCATTTCGCGGGCAGCCTTGTTGGTGAATGTGACGGCCAATATCGACCACGGTGAGAAGCCCTCTGCCCGAATTAACCAGGCTATTCGGTGCACCAATACTCGCGTCTTGCCGCTACCTGCTCCCGCCAGGACCAGCATATTCTGATTTTCGGCGACCACGGCATCGCGTTGAGCATCGTTTAGCGGAGAGAGAATATCGGACACATCCATCGCTGCATTCTAACTAATTACACGGCGCGCAACACGACTGCAATAAGCCTCCAGGGAATATTCTGCTCCTGAGGAAATTGGCACTTGGGTCTGCTACTATCTCCGCAGATTTTCCCAAACAGGTTGCGCTGCCAAATGAACGACGATTCCAGCCGCGATGCCCACAGCGAGCCCAACCGCATAAAATCCAGCCAAGAAAACCAAGACCAGCTATCAGGACGAAGGCAAGAGCCTGTGTTCAACGATTTCGATGAAGACGAAGACTACGAAGCCGCCGACAGAGACACGGATTTAGTCGCTGCCTACGACGAGGACTTCGACGAAGAAGAGTATGAGGACTCACCGGAAGACGGCGATGCAGAGGAGCTGGATGATGATTGGCAGGTATTGGGAAACAGCGCCCACACAGCCGACAACGCCGAGAACGAGCTGACTGAACCCTGGGATGAAGACGATGAAGAGCCGTATGACGATGAAGAAATAGAGGAATACGATGACGATCTCGGCGAAGACGAGTTCTATGACGAGGAAGAAGGCTTAGATGAACAGAGCTTTGAAGAACAGGTCTTTGAAGAAAAGAATCTAGAGGAAGAAGAAAAACCGGGTGAGCGCTTCGCTACAACCACGGCATTGGCGGGATTGGCGAGCGACGCTGGTGGCGCAGGCGCGCAATGGAGTCGAAACGACGACTACGACGCTAGCTTTAACGGCAGCGAGCAAAATGTAGAGGCCGAGACTCAAAGCTGGCCACTCGGCATGATAATTGTGGGGGTAGTCGCCCTGGCGCTATTGGCTGCAGGCGGGTACGGCGTTATTCAGCAGCGCGCAGAAACGCAGGAAGAAATTCGGCAGCTGCGCGCCACCCTTGCTACAGCAGCCAACCCGGCGGAGGTGGAATCGAGTCGACAGGAGTTAGCGGACGCAGAATCGCAAAATGAGAAGCTCAGAGCGACCGTACAGCGACTCAGCGATGAAAATCGACGACTCGGAGATACTATAGCAAGTTTAGAAAATCAGTTGGCTCAACAGGTTTCGGACCTTTATCCAGAATCGCAGCCCCAAGTGGCGCAGAATCCCACTCCGACGACCGCACCAGAGCCGCCGCAGACCGCACCGCCTGCCACCGCTCAACCCGTTCCGCAAGGGAAGTGGTTCGTCAACTTCAGTTCCTACAGCCAGCGCAGCGTGGCAGACGATTGGGCGAACAAACTTGAGCCCCTCGCTGGACAGGCTATAGTAGCTGCCAATGATCGCGATGGTCGGACACTGTATCGCGTCAGAATCGTAGGACTGGCCGACCGAGCAGAAGCTCGAAAAGTGGCGGAACAACTGCAGACAGAATACAAGTTGCCGCCGCTATGGGTCGGGTCTGAATGAACGGCAAGCCCGTCTTTTTTTGAGTGTACTGCCCTTGTATAGATTTTCTTTAACCCGAATAAGGATGCCGCTATGAAACCATTACTCATTACCGCAGCCAGTGTACTGATTGCCCTGCAGTCCACCGCCAGTTGGGCTGAGGATTGTGTCGCGCCCGAAGCGCCCACTCTCATCGAAGGAGAAGAGTCCAGCATGGAGCAAATGCTGGAAGCGCAAAAAGCCGTTAAAGCATTCCAAACTGCCAATCTTGCCTACATGGACTGCCTTGCTCCTCAGCTCGATGCCGCAGAGATGGCGGCCAAAGAGGGTGACGAAACTGCGGTGGAGCGCTATACCTCAATTCAGCAAAGCTATAACGATGCTGTATCCCGTGAAGAAGCGGTTGCAGAAAAATTCAATACCGAGATACGCGATTACAAAGCTGCAAATCCCGGCTGATAAACCTATCGCTTAACTGCTGCAATCAAACGGCCTCGGATTTTGAGGCCGTTGCCGTTACTGTTGCTACCAAATAGAAGAAAAGACGTACGGTGTCTTAGAGTAGGCCACCACCAAGATATAGGCACCAGCGAATAGGGCCAGCACGAACGCGCAGGCCCTCTGCATGCGATTGCGGCCAAAACGAAAAGCCACCATACCAAGCAAGATGTAAAGCAGTAGGGCGATAATCTTTGCGGTCAGCCAGTTCACCGTGAAGGGATTAAGTTGCCATATCAGCAATATCGCTACGGCCGAGGCCAATAATATCGTATCTACGATATGAGGCAGGATTTTGGTCGCGGGTTTATTCATTAACGCACTCCCCCTCATTGCCCAAACCCCTCGCAACGTGAACCCGCCCAGAGACAGGAACGCGCAGCTAACATGCACCAGCTTAAGGAGCTCAATCACGCGGGCCGCTCGAGACTCATTTCCGCGGTGATGAGCGCAATGATTGATGGCGAAGGCTACGAGTTAGACGCCGCGACCACCCCTGCCCTAGGAAGAGCCTGTAACATCCATCCACGCCGCGCCTTAGCATGTTGCTTGAACCGAGCCGCGCCCGAAACGTGCACCAGAATAAAACGACATCTTTCCTAGAAAGCCATGAAAGCGCTCCAGATCATCACGAACAAGGGAATACTAGACAAGACGTGAAGAACGAATCGCACCATAATCGTATTATTTAGCGCTTGAAACAGACTGTGGACAATACGCAAGATGACATATGCCCAGGCCATATATAAATTCAGTCCCTCGCCCTGACCTAGCAGCGCAATGACAATAACAAGCGGGTAGAAGATTGTCGGCTGTTCCATTAAGTGGTTGTAATTATCCGCCTTCCAACGCACTCGCGGCGGTAGCGTGGCCATCTGTTCGCCTCGCGGCCGGCTAGAATCCAGCTGCATACCGGCCGCCTGAACAGCCGGTAGGCGTGTGACATACATCCATATCCACATCACCATGGACCAGCCCACCAGCACCACGACCGGCTGCAGTATTTCAACACTCATATTTATTGGCATTGTTATTACCTACTTGTCACATATTTTGATTAGTTGCGGCTTTCGGGATTATTCTTGCAAATTGCAGCAAGCTGATAATCCACCCCGTGCGGACCTACAAAGCATTTTGCATGCCTTCTCAAGCGCGCACTCAGTACATTGTATTGCCATTGCGGGAAGTATCAGGTATTTCCTGAATAGCATCCCAGTGCTCAACTATTTTGCCCTGATCATCGAAGCGAAAAAAATCCATCGTCACGTACTCCTCGCCGCCCGGCCAGATCTGATGCGTATGCAATGCCACCAGATCGCCCTCTGCGACAGCTCGCAGAAAGGTGATGTCTTTTTCAGGGTAGGCCTCTGCCATCTGCTGAAAGTATTCGATAAAAGCCTGTTTGCCATCACATACTAACGGATTGTGCTGGATATAGTTTTCGCCGACATAGTTGGCAACTGCAGAGGAGGGATCGCCTAGATACGCTGTGCGGTAGTACCCGATGGCATTGCGCTTGTTGGCATCTAACCTTTCCCTGGGATACTGCGGCATCTCAAACACCTCGGCGATCCTCTATGTCCTCATAGACTGTGTCCTTAAAAGCAGGCGTGCATAACGCCAAGAATATCAGGTCGGTAGAGCCTGTATTCGCGATCCGTTGCGGGCACATGGCTGGAATCAACACGACATCGCCAGCGCTAACGTCCTCAGGCTGTTGGTCTCCAATCTCAACCCTGCCCGAGCCCTGCAGGATATAATACCTCTCCGCAGTATCGTGCAGCCGATGCCAGCGCGTGGTAACACCTGGCTCCACTCTCGCTTGCGCTATCGAAAGATCGGGGTCAGTTGCAGAGTCAGAGAGCTCCACGATATAGCACAGCTCTTCAGTCCAATATTCGTTTGCTAGATTCGGGTGGATAATAGCTGGATTCATAGCGCTCTCTCACTTTTCGACAAGCCGGTTAATTTCGCATGGCCAAACTGATCGCTGGCAGGTCATCGCAAAGCTTTACACATCGTCAACTTTGAGACTACCAAGACAGAATAGCTCGGCCATAGTTTTTCGATATCGATATTCTATCGGGCAGTTATCACAGATACGGCTCCAAGCTTCGTCTATAGCGTTTTCGTCTTGTGGCTGTTGTGCTACTCCCAGAGAAAGTAGTAGAAAATCTCCTGCAGTTGATAGGCTTGAGCCTGTTTATCTTGCGCCTGTTTCGCTGGGAATTGATGGTCCAGCCTGAGGTGCACACCATTCTCTATGAGCTCTTCTGTTACAGCTAGCTCAAGCTCCGCTTCGCGTAAAGCCAACAGACTCTTCTGCTTTTCGTTCACAACCACAAGCGTGCTGACGTGTCCCTGTGCGTATTCTCCCCTGAAACCAATACGCAGGTGACTCGGACCTTTGAGCTGGTTCAATTTCGGTAACTTGAAGCTCAGCTGCGAATGCGGTCCCAGCGACCATACTCCATCTGTGCCTACGGCTCGCCAGCCCCTACCCGGTGGCCGCGTGAGTTGTTGTAACACTTTGCTGTGCAGCACGCCGCCGTCCCACACCTGTATTTCAGGCTGCGCGAGCTTTACTCTGAGCTTGGCAATGTACTCAAACACCGGGGAGTTCGAGGATTGCGAGTCATTGGGCGGCAGCAGCACCGCATGCTGCTCCGGCAGATTCTCTGGCCGATAGTCGCGCAGGAGCCGCTCATTGCTGTCCTTAAATATCTGGTAGATCCGCTGTTGCGCATCGAAACTCAGAAACGTTTTCTGACCACCGCCGCCATTGAGTTGCAGTAGTGCACCGGTTAATCGTGTTAATTCCTTCTGCGGCAGTCTCAGCGACCTGGCGAGTAGAATCAGTGCAGCTGCGTTGCTATCGATGGTACGGTTGATAGTGCGCGTTTCCAGTACGAATTCAGCATCCGGAGCCAAATCAAGCCAGCTCAAAAAATCGGTGACCACATCGCTCTCTTTGAGTAGAGCGCGGTCGAACCACCGCGTACGAATCTCCGCGCGGCCTCGAAAGGCGTCTTTCCATTTTGATAGGGTTGCGTTGAAATCATAAAGCTCGCGCTCATGGGCACTGATCTCTCCGGATCCGAAAAAAACGCTATCGGTCACGAAACCGTGCATTTCAAGAGTTTTTAAGGCGGCTGCCTGATAGAGAGAAACCTGGTCGCGTAGGTAAGCGAGCACGGTCACCGGTTGGTCGCCTAGCGCGTGAGCTAGCTTCGCGATCGTTTTGGGCTCTATGCCTACAAAACCTTCCCAGGAAATCAACGCCTTCTGGCAACCATCGACCGCGGGGTTCGCGAGCTCTTTCGCAAGTATTTCGAGCTGCACTTCGGCGGGAATATTTTTTTGGGAAGGCAGAACAAGATTGGGCAGGTCGGCGTTTATGAGCTTTGAATGACCCATGCCCGATGCATAGCCCGTTCTTGGTATATAAACACCCTGTGTCTCAAACCAAGCCCGATTGGTAAAGATGTGCGATTGAATCGCGCTTGAGCCTGTTTTTGGATATCCGATATGGATATAGACGCGCATGCGTTTGAGTCCAGGAAATCGTTCGGCAACGATTTTCGTCTAGATAGGCTGCAAATTACAATGGTCACGGTTTTGATCCCAAGAAATGCAGGCAGTATAGACTCCTCACAACATCGCCACGCTGCCCAACATCTCCCTTAGCTGCTGCCGATCGCGCTCTGCCAGAGCTCATTTGGTTGAGTAAAGGCCTACGGCCACTTGGGTGAAGCCAGCGTCACTACTCTGGGGGGCCAGGATGGAGTGCAAATCTCTTCTGAACTTAAGACCCGGCTATTCTATAATCTAACACTGTGGATGCGCTCCAGAACTCCTTGCTTGCACACATAGTACTGCCTCTAGTGGTGATATTGATAATGGCAGGAATGGGTTTGGGCCTGCGAATATCAGATTTTCGTGAGATCTTAGCTCGACCGAAAGCGGCGGCGATTGGCATCTTTGTACAGATTTTTGTCGTCCCTGCTGCGGCTTTTGCTATCGCTTTTGCGCTAAACCTTTCTCCTGAGATGGCGATCGGCCTGGTGATACTCGCATCCTGTGCAAGCGGTACCAACTCAAACATATTCACTCTTCTGGCACACGCAAATGTAGCGCTATCAATTACTCTGACGGTCATTTGCGGTCTAATCGCAGTGATAACCGTGCCACTACTGGGCAACTATGCGGTGGCGGTTTTTGCATCAGAGAAAGTCGTGCAACCCGTCCATCTCCCCCTGGCATCGACGATTGGTGAATTGTTTGCTGTCTCGGTGTTGCCCGTACTTCTAGGTATGTGGTTTAGGCACGCAAAGCCCGCCATCGCGAGTCGGTTACGAAAATATGTGGGCGTGTTGGGTGTAGGTGTACTGCTTGTCCTGCTTATCGTGATTCTCTACGAGATTCGAGATCAGATTATGCCGCTACTTGTGCAAGGTGGGCCGGCGGCAGCGGCATTAATTTTAGTCGGCATTGCAGTGGGTTTGATTTCAGGAAAACTGGCTGGGCTGGCCCATAGCGATGCACTAGCTATCGCAATCGAAGCCGGCAATAAAAACGCGACCATGGGCCTGATGGTGACACTCACACTTTTACACTCCAGTACGATGTCTATTCCAAGCGCTGTGTACGCATCACTTCAATTCTCATTCGGTCTGGCGCTGGTACTTTACGGTCGTTCGCGCCTGATTAATGACGCATAGACGTCGAAAAAGCGTTTTCAGGCCGCCCACAAAAATCAGGCCGGATAGGCTGATCACCCGTGCTGACATCGTCGCCGCCCGAACGACTAACAAGCATCCCGTCAAAGGCGCCTGAAATACGTTTTTTAAGCCCTGAGTAAAGGGCTACATGCGAAAAGTCGTTACTGTAGTTGCAGAGCGGCCCACGGCCGTGCGTTCTAGTCCGTGTACTTGCCAAGCGTCTGATGGAAGTGCCGAATTCGAACTTCATTGTAATCCGAAAAATTAACAACGCCTGTGGCGGAGGATTCCAACCCGCGCTGGACGCGCTCCATGTTAGCCATATCCTCGTCCAAGATGTCGCCGACAGGTCCCAGCACAGGACCCGTAGGTTCATCGGCCATAATATCGATACGCTTCGCTGATGGAGGTCTGTCACCACTAAATGGCAGCAGCAGAATAATATCCATGGTGCACCTGGACGGGCCTCCATCCGGTAGAAACCAGTAGCCCAAGGGGTAGCCTAAGGTTGGCCAGGGCATAAAGTTAGGAAACACGTTGTACCAGACGTAATCGGTAACATCGAAAGGGTTCATGCCCGAAAGATCAGCTCCGGTATCTTGTTTGAATTTTTCAACCAAAAGCTTCACGACATTCTCGCGCGCGGTACCCCCAGGCTTGACCTTAAGTTCTTCCCAGTCCTGGAACTCTGGCGCGTAATAGTTGATGAAGTGGTCCATGGCTCGCTGCTCGCGCGATTGCACTGCAACATCAGCCTCATCGAGCACCCCCACAACGCCTATGCCACGCGCAAAGTTTGGTTCTCCTGGAAAAACGTCCTGCCGCATTGCCTCAGCGGGTGCAGCAGGAGTGATCGACTTGTTATGCACGTAATTCCCATGCAAGAACTCGAGAAACGCCTCCTGAGCAACTTTCCAGTTTGCGCGAATATGCTTGCGGACATGCACCGCTTTGTGGCGACCAGTTAGATCCCAACCCGCCGCCTCCCACTGCCGCGGCAAATCCCCCAGATACGCTTCAAGTGGCGCTGCCGAAAGATCGGCATTAATAAAGACGTAGCCCTGCCACTCGGCCACCTGGAACTCGGGTAGATTCAGGTTCTCCTCAGCCAAATTTGAAAAGTCCCATTTCTCTGTGATGATCTTGCATGATCCGTCCAACTTCCACGTGAAGCCATGGAATGGACACCGCAATGAGGCAAGACCGTCGGTCTTGCTAGAGCTGTCGCAAATCCGCATACCACGATGAAGACAGCTATTGTGAAACGCTTTCAGGCTTCCATCACGCTGACGCACGATCAGCGCCGCAAGATTTGCAACGTCGTACGTCAGTACGTCACCGGGATTGGGGATATCCTGGGCCCAACCCGCTACTTGCCAAACTTTTGGCCAAAGATTTTCCACTTCAAGCTGATAAAAGGCTTCTGAGGTATACCGGGCAGTTGGGACTGCCGTGCCCTCGATTTGATCAAAGGACTCATCGAGCACGCCAGGCGGCGGTGCGAGCTTGTCGTGCTTCATCACCGCTCGCAGATTTTCGTAATGCTTTTGACGTGAATTACGCTGCCTAGTTGTCTCAGACTTTCCCATACTCATCACCTTCAGTAAGCCACTTGCAATGGCTACCATCTATTATTGTCCTAACCGGCCCTATGCAGGTTAGCGACACAGAGAATCCGTCACATGGGGGTTGGCGCAAATTGAGTTATGTTTGAGTGCAATTTTTTACGCATGCACAGGCGAGTTTTTCTACCGCTATTGGAGGCTAGGCAAGGCTAGAATGCGCTGGGGCACTGCGCCATAGGTCATTGGCGGCAGTGGAAAAGTCTTGACAACTGACAGATTTTCCTTAGGAATTGCAGGGTTAACAATAAGAGGAGAAGATCGTGCCAGATTGAGGGAATCGGATCGCGAGTGAGAAGCAAGCTCAGCGAGAACGGCCTCAGATCATACGACCTTAAGTGATCAAGCAATGTACCAGACACGTTCAACCCATTGGACTGAAAGCTCGCTTCCTCGTAACCGTCCTGATTCTGAAGTTGAATCTTTCTTAAGCGAGTTCAATGGCGCCTGGCGCGTCGATAGCCGACGAGCGCCAACCGGCTCAATTATGATTGGTAGCCGAGGGTTCCAAAACCTATTGTTCACAAAACTGCATTTTGAGTCCGCCAGTGGCGCTAGA
>JBCCNJ010000021.1:0-45193 GCA_039025905.1 Pseudomonadota bacterium
CACCGGTGACTGGAAACTGGACCCGGACCCGGTTGTTGGAGAACCCGTCGATGCTGACTATTACCGGGCCATAGGCGAACAAGGGATCACCGCAATGGTGTGTGACTCAACCAATGCCACCGTCGAGGGCCGCTCCCCCAGTGAAGGTGCGCTCTATCCCGGGCTATTACAGAAAGTAAAATCGGCAACCGGGCGCGTGGTCGTCGCCTGTTTTGGCAGCAATGTGGCGCGCTTGACCACCCTGACGCGTGTCGCACTGGCTTCCAACCGCTACCCGGGCATGTTGGGGCGATCCCTGGCGAACTACTACCGGGCGGCGCGTCGCGCCGGTTTGTGGACACTTGAACAGACTTTAATACCCGCTGCGCACCTTGGCTATCTGCCCCGGGAGGAGGTGTTCGCTATTGCGACTGGGAGTCAGGGAGAGCCCGGCGCAGCGCTGAGTAGATTAGCGGCGAACAACCACCCCGATATGGATCTAGAACCAGGCGATACCGTCATCTTTAGCTCTCGGATTATTCCCGGTAATGAACAAGCGTTGGAGTCGTTGCATAGCCGCCTCACCGATATGGGTGTCAACGTTATTCATGAGCAAGATAGCGAGGCCCCCATTCATGCCTCCGGACATCCGGCGCGCGAGGAACTGCGCGATATGTATCAATGGATCAAGCCAAGCATCGCAGTGCCGGTGCATGGCGAGAGCCACCATCTCGATGCACACGCCGCGCTGACGAAGCAGATGGGCGTCCCGACAACGCTGAATGGCCGCAATGGCGATCTTTATATGCTGGCACCGCAGCCGGGTCTGCGTCGGCGCGCAGCCACGGTGGGTCGTTTGGTGCTAGAGCGCTAGCTGGTGAGCCTGGGCAGATCACTCGTTTGCAGCCAGACGCGGCTCGCTTTGGCGTCCAAGCCAGATTCGGCCATAGAGCTCTTGAGCGAGCGCGCAAGGCCTGCGGCCACCAGGCGGCGGTAGTATGGCAGTTCTCGCACGTGAAAGGGTAAATGATCTTCTAGCGTTCCGTCGGTATCCAGCCATTCGACAAAGCCCTGCTGAAAGGCCTCCAGCGCCGCCACTAAGTCTGGTTGCTCAGCGAGATCCGCTGCTGGCGTCAGTGACCAGGTCATATCTTCTAACAGGTGACACTCACCCAGCAGTGGCCCTGGTTGTCGTATCGACCAATCCTGCGGTGACAGCAGAGACAGACGCCAGCCATCTTTCACCCGATACATGAAATACACTACGCCGCGCCGGGGTTGAAACGCACATTCCGCCGAAATGACAAGCAAACCTACAAAATAGTCTCGTAACACTTGCTGCGCGGATCTGCGACGAATCATGGCAGGTTGCATACCCTGCCAATCACTCAGCACGGGTACCAGCCCCTTACCCTGTGGGTTGCTTGTGGTCATAAAACTGTGCCTCTAACAAGCATAAACACTGTGCTCTCTTCGCTCCGTTTTGGTTTCAATGATCGCAAGGTAGCTATCTTCTTCCTAATCAAAGTAGTGATACAAGGTACCGACACTAACGCCTGCCCTCTTCACCAGTTGCGCTGTCATTGCAGTCTCGAGATCACATTCTGCTATCAGCGAATGCCAGCCGCAATCAGGTTACACGTGATCGTGTTTGAACATGCGGTCTGAGGATATTTATGCAATCACACAACGTGCAGCGAATATACGAATAGAATGCCTACAGTAGATCGCATTGTTATTGCACAACTGCAAATCTGGAACACATGCAGGACACTGGGTGCCGCTCAAACACAGATTACCGTTTTCGTGAATTACTGCGCCTCCGTGTTGTTGCTAGCGCTTTAGATGTGGTCAGGATAAGAAGCTAGCCGCACCGGATGGTATTTTGGTTGCCGAGTGCTTTCGAAGACCTCAGGATGAAAAGCTCGTCCCCCAGGCAAAGCCCGTTCTGCCCCATTGGACAGATAGCTGAGCCGAGAGCGTATCTGATAAAGATCAGGGCTTAATGCCAGCTAAGGACAGGCCGTGCAGGTAGTGATCCACCTGCTGTTGATCCTTAAGGAAGAAAAACTTCTCGCGCACAAAGGACAAAGAAAAACCGGGCACATCCCGATACAGCGACTCGATCACTTTGGGGGTATCCTGCAATCGCCCTAAATAGCTCAATGCCACGATACGGTGGGCGTTAGTCCAGTACTGGTAGTTGGGTATCCCGCGCGCCAAATCTACCCAGGCAAGGGCCTTGTCGTAATCTTGTTTGAAGATCAGCGCCAGCGCACCGTAGGTATAAAAGGCCCAAAGCTGGGGGTCGTTGGGACTCAGTGCTATGGACTTTTCAAAGCACTTGATCGCCTCTTCATACCGACCCTCATAGGCGAGCGAATCACCCAGTGCGCAGTGCGCGACCGCCAGCGTTGGGTTCAGCGTAATCGCTTTAGTGTTTTCGGCAATGGCAAGATCGTATTCACCTCGCGCCAGCAGAACCCGCCCACGCAAGGCATGAAAAGTGGCATTCTGGCGGTCCTGAGAAATGGCCTTATCACAGGCCACCAGGGCGGCATCTAACAGCTCAGTCGTAGGGGGCGTGTCCCAATAGACCATCCCCACGACCGTGGCGTAGGCCCACCAAACATGGGCGTCGGCGAAGTGTGGGTCCATCTCAAAGCTGTCTTGCAGCAGGCGCTGTGCTTCCCGATTGTCATCCGCCGTGAACTTGTAGAAGTGGTACACCCCTAGGTGAAAGCGATCCCACGATCTGAGATTACTAGGTCGAGACTGCACCACGCGATTGCGCTCTGCATAGCCGATCTCGGGCTCTAGCCTGGCAGCAATCATTTCCGTTATCTCATCTTGTAGTGCAAAAATATCCTCAATTTCCCTATCGAAGCGTTCGGTCCAGACACTGTGCCTGGTTTCACTGTGAATCAGGTTCACCGTAATTCGCACTCGATTCGCAGCGCGTTGCACACTGCCCTCAACCACATAGCTAACGCCTAGGTCTTTACCGATTTGACTGACATCCACCGCCTTGTCGCGGTAGCCAAAGGCAGTGTTTCTTGCCACTACATCGATCCACTTATGCTTGGCAAGATGGGCAGTGATATCCGTCGTCAGGCCGTCGGAGAGATAGTCTTGACCGGGTTCACTGGAGAGATTAGAGAACGGCAAAACGACAACGGCTGGGTTGTTCTCCGCAGATTGCTCTGAGTCTTTCCCCGCATTGGCTTGAGAGCGACTCCCTAATCCTGTATTGCCTTTACCTTTAGATTGTGAATCCACTGCTCGCTCGATAGCAGACGAAGAATCCGTTTTTTCTACCTGCACTTCGCTTGCCCAGCGGAAACCACGCTTGTGTACGGTACGAATGTACTGCTGCTTACGGCCATCGTCACCGAGTAGCTGACGCAGCATTTTGATACGACTGCTGAGGGCCGCCTCGGAGACCACACGGCCGGACCAAATTTTCTCTAGTATTTCTTCTTTCGTTACCGTGCGCTCGTGATTCGATACCAGCAGCACGAGCAGCTCAATGACCTGGGGCTCTGCATGCAGAAGCGTTCCATCACAACTGAGCTCAAACGTTTCTACGTTGAGCGTGAACGGCGTAAAGTGATAGCGCATGACAGTGTCTGAGAGTCGTGAAGAGTGGATTTATGATGGCTGCACTTTAAACCAGCTCTGCTGTTTTCTCCAGATAAGCTTACTCTCACACAGAATGGCCGGTCGCGTTGAGTACCCTACTTCACGGGCCGCGCCGGTGAAGACTATCACCTGCTCGCTGAACGTCGATGCCTAGTCGAAGTAATACGCATTCTGACGCCTCAGCGCAGCTAGTGTGCCCGCTCTTCGCCCTTCTATTGATTCCACAAGCCGCGATCGCTCTTCGGCAAAGCGTTTCGCAAAAGCGAGATTCTTCTCGTCTCCCAATTTTTGATGATCTGATCGCGCAGCTTCAGTGTTAGTAAGCTCAGCATCCACAAACTCGGCTATGACGGGCAAGAATTGTGCAGCAGTCTTATCAAGTAGCGTCTCATAGCTCAGCCGCAGCGGTGCTATACCACGCTTCGCCAACAGTTCCTCAATCAACACCTCCTGCTTGGCCAGTCTCTTTATTGCCTTCGCGATCTCGCCCGCGTCGTACTTAAACTCTGCACCACTGGTGTCCGTCACAGAGCGCAGCGTATTGTGGGCCACACCCGTCTGGCTCTTACGAGACATAGAGACAGCTTGCTGAATGATATTCTCGCGAATCAGGAACAGGAATGCGGTAGGTTGATAGACATCAAAGAAAGCATCTGGGCTTGCAAAGAATGTACGCATTTGCCCCACCGTAATTTCGCTACCAAACGTACCCGCATCATTGCGATAGCGCATAAGCAGGTTTACATAATCCGGCATGGATTGTGCACCAAAAAATTCAATCATCTTTCGAATATGTTTTAGGTTGAAACACTCTCCCGGTTTGCCGAGACCATCTGCCGCGGCAACGATATCTGTCAGTCTCGAGCTACCGCTTCTTGGAGTGAAAAAAATCACGTACCGGTTAGTAGGCAGTTCTTTTGCTTCCAGCTTGGCTCGAAAGCGCGGCCTATCCTGAACCTCCTTAAACGGGTTGACTACACCAGTAAGAGGCTTGGGAAAACTGAACTTGGATCGGTGAATGGGTTGCATATTCCTGTATAACACTAGTCGATTGCTAAAATGCGCGTGCCATCAAATGATCGAGATAGTATACCTCAGTCGACCTCTATGACAGTTCTGCGTGAAACTGGCTGAATGCTCGCTAGGAGTGTCGTGGCGCTGCAACAGCGCTAAGCAATCTGCGGTTCTTCCAGCCGCTAAGGTCCAAATAGAGTACGCAGGGTATTTGCAAAGCAGGACTAACTTCGCGCCTGAAATCTCTCAATTCATGCGGGGTCGTGTGCCATCCTTGCAAGCTCAGAACCAGATCACGTTGCGGTGATCAAATGGCCTCCAACAAATACAGATCTTCCCAGAAAAAGTGGTCATCAGGCGCAAGCGGATTTGCAGGTCGAAAACGCTCCGATAGCTGAACGTAATCCCTATGTTCGGCCATCTGATAACCGGGGAGACTCGCGATATCGTCTGCGGTATGAAAAATAAAATCGGCAAGCTCCTCGCCCAGTCGCGTGTGGATAAAGTTCTCAAAGTTATCGTATGCCGGACGCTGCGTAGCGGTTGGCGCCCAGGCCACTAACCCGAGCTGATCTTGCTTGCTCTGTATTCGCCTGATCCCTGAGAGCAGCTGCTGGGCTCGCATGGTCTCCAAATAGTAAATGACACCCTCAATCAGGAAAAAACTGGGCCTAGCTGCCAGTTGCGAAGACACCTCCTTTAACATCTTTTCGATGTCCTTATCCTTGTTGAGATTCGCAGACAGGTGTATGACATCGCGGTGTGGAAAAGTACCTTCCTGTTGGAACTGGTTGCTCAGAGCGGCTTTGGCTGCACCAATATCCGGCGCATCTACTTCAATACACAACACAGACTCTGGCAGCAGCCATGGATAAGAGCTGAATCCCGCACCAATATTAACCAGGGCTGCACCAGGAAAACGTGTAAAAAAGTCTCGCATGCTCTCCAGAAAGTAGCGATTACGTAAACACAGAATCAGATTTTCGTTAACGCCCATCTCTTCAATGTAAATACGATGGCGCTCTCTGGACGCGTCGTTCAACCATGTTTTGGCGTAGGTATCCTGACTGATCTCCTCCATCGATGCGCGACAACCGGCCATCCAGAACGCGGTATCTTGTATCTCCACCTCGACGCCCGCTCGAAAATGCTCATGACCTGCACTATCCGGATTGCTCATCGCTACACTCGCTCCTGGCTGTCTTCGATCCTAATACAGATCGTGCTTGCTGCCATCAGAATATGCAAATGCGGACGTCGATCACAGACCGACTCCTGCGGCTTCAAGACCTCATCACCCAGATTCGTTGCTAACTGCGACGAACTGCAGACACGACAAAAGACAGGTACTATACGCACACACCGATAGGCCACCGCTAGCCGAGGAATTCTTTCAATTGGACCATTATGAAACCAGACCAAAACCACAGCAGCAACGTTCTTTGGCAGCCATCAGACGAAATGATAGCGCAGTCGCAAATGACGACCTTTGCGCGACAGTTGGAAGTGCAATACAACACAACATTGAATGGCTACCACGAACTGCATCAGTGGGGGCTCGATAATCCGGCACTGTTATGGGACACGATCTGGACGTTCTGCGATATTCAGGGCCAAAAGACGGGGCCAACAACAAGCGAATCAGATAATCCCTGGGGCGTGCACTGGTTTCCCGAAGCCAAGCTCAATTTTGCCGAAAACTTGCTGCGCTTCAGAGACCAGCAAACTGCACTTATTGGCCTACTAGAGACGGGGCAGCGCAGCAGTTGGACCTATGAGGCGCTGTTTGAGGCAGTAGCCTCTCTGGCATCGGCCATGCGGGGACATGGCGTTCAACCCGGCGACCGCGTAGTCGGATTGTTACCGAATATTCCCGAAACTGTAATCGCCATGTTGGCGACCACCAGCATCGGCGCTATCTGGTCCTCCTGCTCACCAGATTTCGGCGCAAAGGGCGCTATAGATCGATTTCGGCAGATAGAACCCAAGCTATTGTTTACCACAGATGGCTATGTGTATGGCGGCAAGCGCATTGCGCTGTTCGAGAAAGTGGCTGACATCGCGCGCAGTATCGAATCCATCGAGTCCGTGATTGTCATACCTCTGTTGGATGGAGTACCTTCAGTACCACAGGGAATGGTATCGCTGGCGGCGTTCACGTCTTCTTCTCCGGCACAGCCACTCGAGTTTGCACAGCTGCCATTCAACCACCCTCTCTACATTATGTACTCCTCAGGCACGACAGGAACGCCTAAGTGCATCGTGCACGGCGCAGGAGGCACCTTGCTACAGCATGTTAAAGAGCAGCGCCTGCATCTCGACCTTAACCGGAAAGACGTGTTCTTTTACTTCACCACCTGTGGCTGGATGATGTGGAACTGGCTAGTGAGCGGGCTTGCCAGCGGCTGCACCCTGGTACTGTTCGATGGCTCACCGTTCGCAAACGACGGCAATATTCTGCTGGATGCCATCGACAGCGAGGGCATCACCGTGTTTGGCACCAGCGCCAAGTACATTGCGCAGCTTGAAAAGATCGATAAAACGCCGACCCATAGCCATCAACTCACCTCACTTCGAACCATTCTGTCTACCGGGTCGCCGCTGAACCACAGTTCCTTTGAGTATGTGTACCGAGATTTCAAACAAGATGTGCATCTGGCTTCGATTTCAGGTGGCACAGATATTATTTCCTGCTTTGCATTGGGCAACCCCAACCTGCCTGTTCGCACCGGTGAACTGCAGTGTGCCGGGCTGGGCATGGCAGTGGCATTCTATCTCGAAGACACACCTGCACCTGTGGGTGTACAAGGCGAGTTGGTTTGCACCCAACCCTTCCCGTGCACACCTGTCGGTTTTTGGAACGATAGCGATGACTCAAGGTTTAAAGCAGCCTACTTCGACCAGCGACCGGGCATCTGGACTCACGGCGATTTCGGTGAGGTCACTCAATCCGGGGGGATCATTATTCATGGTCGCAGTGATGCAACGCTTAATCCGTCTGGGGTACGCATCGGTACCGCCGAAATTTACCGACAGATAGAAGCCCTACATGAAGTGATCGAGGGCATCGTGGTGGGTCAATCCTGGGAGGGCGATGAGCGCGTGGTGCTCTTTGTCGTGCTTGCGCCCAACCACGAGCTCGATGAAGCGCTAATCTCCAAAATTAAACACGCCATACGCAGCAACACGACTCCCCGTCATGTGCCAGCAAAGGTCCTCCAGGTGCCGGACATTCCCCGCACGATGAGTGGAAAAATCGTAGAACTCGCCGTGAGAGACACGATAAACGGCCGCGATGTTTCTAATCTGGCTTCGCTCGCTAACCCAGACGCCTTGGACTACTTCAAGAATCGGGAGGAACTGAAGACCTGACCTGGGGTGCCACCTTTGCAGGCGAGAATGCGCTTCCAGCGCGCGTCAAAATATCGACCTTTATCGCTTTTCACAGTCGAGAAATCTTCTAAAGTGTGAAGAACTCGCCTAGACTAAATCCGAGTTTAAGTCGGCTAGTGGCAGCGTTGTTTGCCGTTAGCTGCAAATAGACGCAATCACAGCCCTGATCACTCAATCGCATGGAGGCACATATGATTAAGCCCACACTTCTCGCACTTTCACTTACCCTGGCGTCTTCTGCAGCACTGGCTATTGATTCTCTGGTAAGCACATCCAGTACAAAAGCAGCGTTTACGGACGCCTTTTGTACCTCGGATCGCACGGTGCAACACATTTTTGTGCTCCCTATGTCTGTATTCACCGAGGGCGGCGATCTGGTCTGCCCCTCTGGCACCAGCACGATCCGTATGAGCGAGCCGGCCGATGATCCGGGACACGCCGTGCTAAACATCGATCCGCCAGCAGGCGTGACCGACGGATTTGATTGCGATGGCAAAGCCGACAAAGGCATGTCGCTGGTTGCCGTAAACTGCCTGCCGCAAAATCTCGAATCTTCGGATCACACCAAGTCATAGTGCAAGCACAAGCTTTGGCAGAAGGGACAGTTTGGAGCATCGGATCAAAGGCAGGTGAAGCGTCCGCACCTACTCAGAACCAATTGCGAGAATGGAGCCTGACGCAATAGTGAGGAGTGCTCCTGTCGCAAGCGGTTTACCATAGTTGTACATATGGTTTTGAATCAGAAAGCTGCCTCGATCGCCGTGACGCCTAGCGCATCTCAAGGATGAACCGCCGCCGCGGGTCTTCAGCTTGTATACCGTTCGACATGCGGGCAGGTGAATGGGAGCACCCTTAGTCACATGACAATAATTCTATTTGTTGTGTTCCTGGCGGGGGCGATTTCCGTTTCGATCGCGTTGCCGGTTTGGTATTTGCTGCTGTCGAGGATCGAAGATCAAGTGCAGCGCCGCCGCGTGGAATCACGCTGTGTGACTTTTGCGGTAATTTTCGGGATCGTTGTTTTTTTCTCCCCTACAGGTGGGGGCTCGCCAAGCACCAATTATGAGCTGTTATTCAGCGTATGGCTCGTTAAAACTCTATTGATCGTTTGGACGCCCATGGTCCTGCTTCTCATTCTCTCTTCAGTGGCTAGACGCCGATATCGGGATAGCAGTGCTCAATCATACGTACGCGACAAGTATCTGCCACTGGAAGAGGCAGTGGAATATGAGCGCTCCGCCAAAAAGATACAGCAAGAAGAAGCCGCACGTCGAGAGCAGAAACTCCGCTATTCGAAGCGGATTACTGCTCTGCTGCTACTCATTTTCGCGGTATTCTTCGGCTCGACCACTCTCCTTATCTCCGCTGAGCTACCTAGTGCCGAACTTATTGTATTGGTGTTTGGGATATTGATCAGTGGCTTGTGCGTCGTACTTTGGTTGGTGATTGGGAGATCGATTTACTTGCGAATGTGACAATGACATTTTCTGATCTTCAAGCCAGTAGATTCTGTCGCAAGCAAGGTAGGAATCAGGCGAAGAACCGGGTAATCGTGGGCTCGCGCCATCATCCGCGACGGCTTTATTGGTTCACGAACAGTTGTTCTGTATCGATGGTCTTTGAGATCGCACCCACATCCAGCAGCTGTGCTACCAGTGTTTCCCAGCGTGACGCCGTCATCTTCCCCAACGGCTGATCATCGCTCATTTGAATAAATACAGTTTGCGCGGCTGTGCTGGCAGCCAGGGTCTGCATTGATATAGCGGGATTGAGTTTCGCCATAGCCTTATTGGTGGCAACGGGATCGTCTAAGTAGCTCTGCCAGCCTTTGCGCACAGCGGTCACCATGGCCTTAACCTCTTGCGGTGCCGACTCTAGGCGTTGACGACTAGTAATCAGCATAGTGCTATAGGGATTGAAACCGGTATCAGCGATGAGGAATGTATCGATTTTCAAACCGGCAGCCTTCGCCAGTATCGGTTCATCAGTGACATAGCACTGTTGTGAGAGCATGGCGTCGTGCTGAAAGTCGCCAATACCGCCCAGATATGGTGCGATAGTAGGCTTCACGGGTCCATACTTTCTCGTGAGAAACAGCGTGTAAGGCATCCCTGATTGCCATAGCAAAACTCCATCGCTATGGAGCACCTCTTCAACGGAGGTAAAACCGCGTGCGGCGTGACTCATCATACCTTGAGGGTTGGTTTGGAACGTGGCAAACAGTGCAACAATATCTCGCATACCCCGGTCGTGGGCAATCGCAACCTGGTCGGCCGTCGATAGCGCATATTCGACCTCCCCTGCAGACACCATTTGTGGGTTTGGTTTGCTGGAGCCACCCTCGAGAATCTCGACTTCTAATCCGCCTTCCTTGAAATAACCCAACTCCTGGGCCGCATAAAAACCGCCAAATTCCGCTCCTGGCTTCCAATCCAAAGCCAGTCTCAAGGGATCCGCCTCGGTGGAAGCAGAGATTAAGAGGGGCAGCAGCAAGCCGAGTAGTAGTCGCATCAGACACTCCTTAGATAGGGTCTGCGACCGAGTAGTAAACGGCTTACCAGTTCGATTACCATCACCAGCGCGAGCGCGAGTATGCTCGACATCAATACCCCAGAGAACACCAGATCAACTCGCTGTTGCGTACGCGCAGAATCGATCAACGCACCCAGACCTCCGCCGGCCATAAACTCCCCCGTTATCGCACCAATTACAGCCAGTCCCGTCGCTATGCGTATTCCAGTGAGCATATAGGGTAGTGACCCGGGGATTTGCAGTTTGGTGACGAGCTGCCATCGGGATGGTTTGTACAGATTGAATAGCTCCTGCAGTTCGCGGTCAGTTTCCTGCAGGCCGGTCAGCGTGTTCGCAAGTATGGGGAACAAGGACACAATAAAAGCCGATGCACGCACCGTAGGATCGCCAAATCCAAACCAGATTACCAACAGCGGCGCGATAGCGATAATGGGTACGGTCTGAAAGAAAATGCAAAATGGTAAAACCGCGCGCCGAAGGAAGGGGATGGTAAAGAAAATTAGAGCCATTGATACCCCAATGACAACGCTAAGGCTTAGTCCCCAAACAATGGAACCGGCTGTAGACACTGTCGCCGCCCATATTTCAGGCCAGAGTTTTACTGTTGTTACAAAAACCTGCCAGGGTGAAGCCAACAGATAGGACGCCACCCAACCTTGTGCAACCACCCACTGCCAGATTGCCAGCACTGCAACAAGGAATAGCCAGGGTGGAAGCTTATTCGCGAGCCACGCCTTTAGCCCACTCATTGGGACTGCACCGCTGCCGACGAGTTTGCTAACGTCGCGGACTCCATTTCTGCAAAAAGGTTAGAGTAAAGCGAAACCAATTCGTTAAAAGGCGCCGTGTGCTTCAACGAATGCTCTCTGTCCGTAAAAGGAACTTCCCGCCAATCGCGAGCTGTACCCCGCTCGTCCATCAGAAGAATTCGATCTCCCAAATAGACCGCCTCAACAATCGAGTGGGTGACAAACACGTACTGTAAACCCAGCTCTGCCTTTAAGCTCTGCAGCAGATCCTGCATATGAAAGCGCGTGCGTTCATCCAGTGCGGCAAAGGGCTCGTCTAGCAGCAATACCTTTGGCGTGGTAATCAGTGCGCGCGCCAGGGCGACACGCATTTGCATGCCACCACTCAGCTCGCTAGGAAAGTGATGCAATCGATTCGCCAGGCCGAGCTGTTGCAGTAGTGGCTCTATCCTCTCGCAGTTTTGTGTGCTGTCAGTGCCCGTCAACTCCAAGGGTAGTCGCACATTCTCCACGCAATTGCGCCATGGGACGAGTCGCGGCTCTTGGAACACGTAGCTCATACCTCCCATCAACTCCTGCGATATTTCAATTGATCCGTCCGTCGGATCCTCTAGACCCATCAAAATGCGCAACAGTGTTGTTTTGCCGCAGCCAGAGGGGCCCAAAATCGAAAGGCACTCATTTGCAGACAGGGTGAAACTCAGACCGGAAACCGCTTCCTCGGGCGCATCCGGGAAGCGTTTGCTGAGGTGCCGAGCTGCGATAACGGACATACTGGCCTCTTATCTGGGCGGGCAGAGTGCTTGTCCCAGATTTTCGAGGAGAAACGACACATAATCAACTCACCGCAGCCTCTACAAAGGACAGCAAAATTTGGGCTGGGCGATCAGTCGATGAACAGGTTATTTAGAGCTGGATGAGTAAAACCAGGGGTCTTAGCTACCCTTTAACGGCAATTCGCGGGCTTTGCAGCCGCCTTATGGCGGTTTGCTGGGAGGTGTCCAGTCAGCCGTATCGGCTGAAATGATCAAGCGAGCCCGCACGCATTGTACACCACTGCCTGATATCCGACCGGACAAGTACCAGCTTCAGCTCTGTATGATCTTTTTCTAGCACGGTGAATTTGACAGACCTAGGCATCTGGTTTGCTTCAAACAGCGCATCACGGTTTGTCAGGAAATCCACGAGCACTTTACCCTCGCAGGAGTTACTCACGCTGAAGTGGACGGGCAGGCCCTCTTCTTGCGCTCTTAGTCGAAGGTCTTTCAAATTTTCCCAGTTGGCCTCGCCGTGAGTCACGTACATGCGCGCGACGACTTCGTAAGGCACGGCGTGTTCTTCTAGTAATCGCTCAAAATAGCTCACTTGGATGGGATGCGAGGGGGCAACTACCGGTACTTCCGAGGGCTGCCAAAAATAGAGAGCCGCCAACATCAGGATAAGCAGGCCTACGGTGGTAGTGCTCTTAACTTGTTGGTCTAACATGGCTCTCACTCAGTTCTCGCTCTCGGGATCACCATCAAACCGCTTGCCTTTAGACATGCGATGCGCGCTAGCCAATGGCGCTGCTAATCCACTTGCATCCGGTAGGCATGCTCTACGATCAAGCAGCACACGAATAGGCTCAGCATCGGTACTGGGCCACTTCCAGCTCCATCGCGATTGAGCGCTTTGCAATGTGAAAATCCGGGTTCGCATGGTCTAGATTGCAGAGCGCATTTGCAGCGTCGCTTCATTGGTGACGCAGATTTCGCGCCCATGATGGCGCTTCACGATCATTTCGCTGAAATTGAAGGTAGTGAGCGACTGCATCATATTGCTGGTGAAACTTAGAATAGGAATCGCGGCATCTTGGGTGGGTTCACTGCAGATGCCGTACTTGTTATCTCCTGCCTTCGCACTGGCAACCATAACCAAACCGTTTTCGGGGCTATAGGTGAAAGCACCGCCTGCAAGAATGACCCTGCTGCAGGGCATTGAGATCGATTTGCAAAATACATTGCTCGCTAAATCAAAGATCCAATAGCCCGTTTCCTGCCGTGTCAGCTCCTGGGAAGCCAGGCACCGGGTCTGGCTTGAGTACTGCATGCAAATACGTTCACTACCCGCCTCTCCTTCAACGCTCATCCTGACACAGGAGCCAATGGATAAGGTCACCTCGTAGGTAGAGGTCTCCGAGCGCTCGGCACCGGGAAGATGCTCTCTGCCCTCCCCGCGCCATTGCGTATCTGCCATGTGAAGAAGGCGCTCTGAAAGCCGATTCGGACTGTTTAGCTCTGAGGTCTGCATGGGGAAGATTCTTGCAGCTTCCCAATACCATTAACATTACACGACATTACACCCATATATTGCGCTGACTTGGGTTTTCCATTATTTTCAGGGCTCAGCCGTAGATAACCCCCAGTGTGCGCGAACCAAACGCACCTTGGTGTTGATTACAGGGCAACAACACATCCATGGCGCTCCTGCTAGACACTGCTCGCAGTCAAACTCACCCCATCCGAGTTCATCACGTCGTTGGGCGCGACATAAACAGTGTCGATACCGCCCTGCCCTCGCAGCGGGCGTCGCGATTGCACGCGTCCTTCATTTGGGCCGACCAGCGGTGGATGATCAAAGACCTGAGCCGCAACGGCACCTGGCTGCGCGGTAAACGCATGCCATCCGGTGCCAGTTTACCTATTAGTGCAGGTGATGAGCTCCGCTTTGGTGGCAGTGATGACGGTGTATGGCGTTTCGTGGACGATGCGCCGCCGCAGTCGCTTCTGCTCGGGTTGTCTTCGCAAACGGAAGATATGGAGCTCTCTTCATTCCTGATATTGCCTAACGAGGATGAGCCAACGCACATCATATCGTTTCAGGCGCAACAGGCGTGCTGGATGTGCCAAGAGTTGGACGAGCGCCTGCAGCCAGCATCTGAGTCGGTCTTAAAACACGGCGAGATTATCACATGCGGCGATACACGCTGGCGCGTATTCCTGGCAGACTCCACCGACGTCACAGAGGTGGTCGACGTGGATGAGGGTGGCCTCGAGGATCTTGAGTTCGTCTTTGATTTGAGTCTGGATGAAGAAAATACAGCGTTAAAATTGAATCACGATTCGCGCAGCGTCAATTTAGGGGAACGATCGCATCACTACTTGTTACTTCATCTCGCTAGGCAAAGGGCATTGGAAGCTATGGACGGGCTGGATGCTAAAAATCAGGGCTGGCTGGATACCGAACAACTCGCCAAAGACCTAGGCGTGGAAATGACGCACATCAACATAATGATCTTCAGAGCGCGCAAACAGATTGCTCAGGCTCTCGTGGGCAAAGTCAATTCTGAATTCCTTGTCGAGCGAGGGCGCGGACGCGTCCGTTGCGGTTTCCCGCGCTTTAGAATCTATAAAGGCGAGGAACTCACCTATCGTCTCCCGCTGGCCGAAGCCGCGTCAGCCCAGGACACATGACTACCAGCAGTACCGACACCAGCCAAAACAAATTCGAAATCGTCAAAGCCCTGGGCAGGGGTGGCATGGGCGAGGTGTATCTTGCTCGTGATCTCCGCCTGGATCGTCTGGTAGCCGTCAAATATCTGCGCACTGATCTGGATCAGGAAAAGTGGCGCGCCCAACTCGCGCAAGAAGCGCAATTTTTGGCGAAGCTCAACAGCCCCAACGTTGTGCAGATTTACGATATTACCGAGCTCAATGACAAAACTGCGCTGATCATGGAATATATCGACGGTCAGAACCTGCACATCTGTTTGCGAGAGCAAAGGCCGCCACTTCCCCAGCTGCTGCACTGGTTAAGCGAAATCGCCAGCGGTCTGGCCAGCGCCCACTCTGTGGGCGTGGTCCACAATGATCTGAAGGCAGAGAATGTCCTCATCGGGCAGGACAATGTCGCCAAAGTATCTGATTTTGGCATCGCGGGCGCACAGCAGGAACCAAGCGAAGATGTCTTGGCCCTGGGGAATCTGGCCACCGAAATGCTCGCCAACGAACAGCCGTTAGCGCCCTCATTGTCAGAGTTACTGGCTGAACTAACTCACAAGAAACCGTCGCAACGGCCCACCGCGGAGGACGCAGCGACCCGCCTCAGACATGCGTGGCTAGAAAGCACGCAATCAGAGACGCCTCTACCGGAGGAGGCAACTCCAAAATCTCAAAAGCCCAAAATCGCCATCGGGGCGGTCGGCCTGGTGATCTTAGCGGTCACTGGGCTGTTCTTACTGCAACAGTATGGAATGGCCAAGAAACGCACCTACGTTGCTGTCCTTCCGACCACGATCGAGTCGTTCGATGGTGAGTTGACCGAACAGCAGCAGTTTTTGAGATCCAGCGTACAGCAGGCGATCAGAGAAAGTGTGATTGACGCAAAACGGCTCGCCCTGGTGAGCGATCAAGATCTGGGGCGCGAATCACGCAGCATCCAAGAGTTGCGCACCGCGCTAGGTGCAGACGAGGTGATTCGGTCGCGCGTGGACTGTATCAACACGCGTAATTGTGAAGTTACCATAGAGCGCCTGGGTGGGCCTGATCTCGATGTGATCAAACAGCGAAACACTGCCCTGCTAGTAGACTTGACCCTAGAGTCTTACGCGATTGTACAGCGGCAATGGCCGCAGCTGTATCCAGAGGTGGCGAGCGCGACTGACGTAACGACGCTGATCTCTGATGAGGACTATCTAAAGTTTCTGGCGATTAATGAGGCTTCGCTGGCAGGCTCGGTCGATTTGCGTGAAACACTTGAAGACCTGGAAGCGCTATTGGTTGATGCCAATCGTTTTGGTCCGCTTTACTGGCTATACGCTGAAACGGCAATGAACGCCTATGTTGAGACAGGAAATACAGAGTACCTAGACAGGCTTGATCGTGTCCTTAGGTCTGCTGAAACGTGGGCAGGAGATTCAATCTTTCTACAGCAGAGCCGTTTCAGTCTTGCGCTGCAGAGGCAGGACCATGCGACGGCGGCGTCCATCATCGACAGCATCGAATCCCTGGGCGCAGACGAAGCGCTGATTCAGAAGATAAAGGGAGATCGATATCGTTACCTGGGCGACTTTAGCCAGGCGTCTGAGCACTATTCGCGCGCACTTGATATGCAGCCATCCCAACGCCTCTATTGGAAAATAGCGCACAACTACTACTATTGGGGGAAACTCGATATCGCGAGAGTGTTTACGCAGCGCGCACTGGAAATCTACCCATCCGATGCGACACTATTGGGGCTGCTCGGGTTGATTATGATCGAGCAAGGCGACCTATCCAGTGCAATTGAAGTTCTACAAGAAACTATAAAACTAGACCCTCACGCCGCTCATCGAATCAATCTAGGACTAGCTTACACACTCGCGGGTGAATACCAGGAGGCAGTTAGAGAACTTCAACTTGTATACGACAGTGGCAGACGTGAGGCGAACATCCTGCTAAACATCGCGGATGCAGAAATGCTGATGGGTAATACTGAGCAAGCAGTCGCCCTCTATGCCAACATCATATCTATCTATCAAGAGACCGATAACCCTGCTAATTTCGGCGCCCTGGCACAAGCTTACGCCCAGATGGGGGATTTCGAAGCAGCAATTGCTATGCTGGGTGAGATTGAAGGCCAGGACGGGATACCGGCCTTCGACGCAGCACTAGTGTATACACTGGCAGGGCAGGACATAGCCGCCCTCGTTGAGATAGATCGAGCTTTATCCACTGGATTTGGTGCTGTTTGGTTTCGTCTACCCTGGTTCAACAGCCTTTGTGCTCACGACAAATTCTCAATTCTCTTAGAAAATGCTGGCGATAGGGATCGGTGTAAGAATACTCCGTTGATTACTTCCGGTACTTAGACGCGCTTTGTGACGCCTCTTGGGTCCGCAGAAGAAAAAATCCTGCATTCCCCTGACTTATTATCCCGACACAGTGCCAAGAAACTGAAGTTAAAAGTCTCCTCCAGATCTGACAAGCACTTCACAGTGCCAACTGTAATCTTGCCATCACCGCGTAGCTCAAAGCTTAATCTATCTAAATCATCCGCCTCATTTTCACAGTAGATTAAACCGGTGTGAACAAAGCGCCAGCTGTGGGATTCGGTTTGCGCGTCTTCTGCGATGGAAAACACAAAAATCATCCGCTCCGATTGACGCTGATTTCGTGTAGAACGCTTTTGAAAATGAACATCGAGAGTCGTTATCTCTTCCTCATCCCCCGGCGAGGTCTGTACCATCTTCCAGTTCTGCGCGATGCCTTTTTCAGGCGGCACAGGATAGACGTCAATATGTACGATGTTGCTACCGCCCTGAGGAACCTGGAACGCCATTTTCTTCTCCTTGCTTTGACTTACCATAGCTTATCTCGTTGTCTCACTGCGCCCAATTACATTCGATTACGCCAAACAAACGCCCAGAGCCGGGGATATAGAATTGATGCCTTGGCACGCTAGCCGGCTAAAAATTAGTGCACGTAAACGTTTTAGTTTTCCCTCGCTCGTCACGGGCGCTGATCGTTCTCCCACAAGCATAGGATGGCCAGGGTTCGAGTCAACCAATTTAGGCCGATTACTCTACTCAAATCGACCTTTGTTCAATCTACTAAAACTCACTTAGCGCAACGCCATAAAGGCACCCGAAAACAGAATCAGCGCGAGCACCCAAACGCGAAAACTCTCGCTTGCAACGCGATCAAACAAAAACAGCCCCAACGCCACACCGATCAGCATCCCGGGGATAGAAATCACAAAAAGATGCAGTAATTCAGGTTGGAACAGATGCCCGGAGACCGCCATGATAGTAAGTGCAACAATTTGCATAACTAATATAAATGGCTGAACAATGGCTCTGCGGTCCGTTTTACTGCCTCCTCGGATATCAGCCCAGATGCTGATAGTCGCTCCAGGCATGGCGGTCAAACCACCGATCAGGCCACCCGCAAAACCGAAGGCCGCGTTGCCGAGCGCGCTAGGGCGTACTGGCTTTTGGGACCCGGGACTTTCCATGCCCTGCTTCCCCCGACCAACGGACTTACTGAGCGATCGCCACAGCATATAGCCGCAGTACAACACCAGGAACGCACCAAAGCTCCGTCGCAGCAGTTCAGGATGGGCATTGGTGAGTATCCAGACTGAAATAGGCACCGCCGGTGCACCGCAGATTAAAAACGGCGCGCAACCGCGGAAATCCATGGTCTTTCGCAAGTACACAAGGCAAATGACCTGCACAACCACAGAGCACAACATCATCAATGGAACAGCAGTCGGTGCGGGCAGCACGTGCAGCAGAAAAGCGCCGGCTGCGGCCGATAATCCGAAACCTGCGAAACCCGCGACAAAGGCACCGGCAAATACGCCAACTAGAGCGATAACAACCGGGAGGTTTCCCGCAAATTCCGCCACTTTGTGCTCTCCTAAGGCTCACAAATTTATTGTCGAAGCGGAGTACCCGCGTTTAAGGCAGGCAGAATCTAACACGATTTAGCTCAGGGTGCGGTGTGGTATCCCTCAAGAACTCGAATCAGTTATGGATATCCAAAACCAATCCTTCGTAACTAACATCGTCAGGCTAGTAAGGATGCAAAGTACAGGGCTAGTTTCGTCAAATTTGATGGCTTGCGTAGTCGAACACGCTTAGCGCACCGCAGTGCCAAATAGCGACCTGTCGGCCACAAACGAGCCGGCAGAGATGACCACTAATACGACTAGCACGGGAAGCTTCCTGACCACCTCTCGCAGTGCCGAAGCCTAGCCCTCGTTAGAAGAAAAACGCGTCATTTCACTACGTCAGCGTCTTTACGGTTGCGACAATTTAGCCTGATACGAAGCTCCACGAACAAAGAGCACCAGGAATAACAAAGGATCGAGTCAACGCGCGCTCGTTCTAATATTAAGGAGGTGGCTCATTGTATCGGCACTGTAGAGGCCGCATGCAAACGTATATTGCAAAGAGAAGAAGTGTGGTTCACGAAGGCGCGATGTCGAAACACTAAAGCTACTCGAAGGCGTTGACTCTGCCAATGAGGGCATTGAGCGGAAAGGAGACCTCGCCGGCTGCGTTTTCGAACGGCGGATATCGGGTTCGCAGCAACCTCACTATCTCATCAATCTCCCTTTGGTCCGTGCTGTCGGCCAGAAGCCACGCCTGAATCTCGGTCGCCACGAAATCGTCCACCGATGGAAAGTGTGCGTTTCCAAGGTGGTGACTGGTGGCGACGTCTGCCATTCCCGCAGACTCGAAAATCGACTTCAATCTGCCTTCTTCGCCCATCGTAAACGGCCATGCCATCGACTTTGCCGAGTCGGAACCGAGCACCTCCTGCGTCGCCTCAACCAGGCTCCTATAGACGACATTATTTTCCAGTCCTTCCCACACACTGACCACCAGACAACCGTCGACCTTCAGCACACGTCTCATTTCCCGAAGAGCTTTCACCGGATCAGGCACAAACATCAGCATGAAAGCGCTTATCACTACATGGAAACGCCGATCGCCAAAGGGCATCTTCATCACGTCTCCCTGCTTGAACGTCGCTTCGGGACATCGCACCTTGGCAACATCTAGCATGCTTTGGCTCAAATCGAATCCAGTTACGCTGCCGCTCCGGCGTACGCGCTGAGCCAATTCCCGAGTCAGAACGCCGGTACCACAACCCACGTCCAGTATGTCTTGGCCTTCGGCGACTGCGGCAGCTTTCATCATGACGGGAGGCCATTGATTAAAAATAGCGGGAACAAAAAACTCCTCATACCCCTTCGCCGCTTCGGGAGTCAGTCCCATTTCATCAGGCTTTGCCATCTGGCTTCTTTCCCCGGCTTCGTTTTCACGCGCGTCAGCAACAGTATATACCACTACCTCAATAAGGCAGCTACCGCCTTGAATCCAAAAAACTGAAGCGATCGTCACTTCTGAAACTGGCGCGACCGCTACGGTGCAATGACAGGATCAGGTGCAACCTTACACCCCCATCGCCTTTCCTCGCTACGTCAGACTCGGGGCCCAGATGTCTTGCAAGACGTGAATCATTAAACACACTGCAGTTAGCACTGTCCGTATCTGTCCATCACCCATGTTGATATGAGTTGTGCTCAGCGGGGCCTGTACCACGCACATGGCTGATTATCGAACGAACACCCGTATTGCAAAGAGTCCAAACAGGTAAACGGGTACGCAGGCTAGAAAAATGATGGTCGCAGAGAAATAAGAAATCCCTTCCGTTTGTCCATCGGCGACGCCCGACCAATTCGCGACGATGCCAACAAACGCTGCACCAACCGCATAGCCAATGGACTGCGCCGTTGGCAGGGCCGCCGTGTTGCGCTCGATTTCCGCTGGCTCAGAAATGTGCAGAACATAGCGGGGAATAAACGCCCAGGCGATTCCAAACCCAATGCCTTCAATAAACGCAAAGAAAGCCACCAAGGAGACGGGGCCATTTGGAACCGCGTAGACGTAACCGGCAACACCGATCACCGCGATATACATCCCCCAATAGATGAGAGGACGATCGAGCCTTTCTGGCAAGCCAGATACTAGGAACGTCGTTAGAGACCATCCAATGGCGGAACAGGCAATCACATACCCCGCAACAAGTACCGAGGTGTCGTGCATGGACGTTAGAATGAGCACACCGTAGATCGGCAAGGCAACGGTGGCCGCAGATAGACAAAATATCATCGTCACCGCAGAGCCCATGGGTTCCATCAAGTTCAGTGGCCGCAAAGGCAGCATCCGGTTTTTGTCTTCTCGTGCGTCCAGAGCCAGGAAGACCGCGATGCAAAAAATGCCGCCAGCTACAAAAAGAGGGGCGAAGAAGGACGTGATCTTCATGCTCGCCGCGGCGATCAGAAAAATGCCTAGGGTCAGCGCAAGCAGTCTTTTAATCGGATAGCTGTCTGGCATTGTTTCCGTCTCCAGCATACGCTTATCCTCGATCTTAAAGAAAATGAGCACAGTTAGTAGAAACGCAGACACGCCAAAGCCCCAGAAACCGACGCGCCAGGAGTACAGTTCGACAAATAGGCTCCCGAGCATGGGGCCAAGAAATCCGGCCGCACCCCAGAAAACCGAGAGTAAACCCATCACCCTGGCAAGGGTCCGCTCTGGAAACAGCACGGCGGATGCGACAAACGATACGGCCAGAAGCCCTCCCCCACCAAAGCCCTGCAGAAGTCGCCCGAGTAACACAAGCTCCATGCTCTCTGCGAGGGCACTGATTGTGCATCCAAGGCCAAAGCAGATTGACGAACACAGCATGGGAAAGCGCACGCCATAGCGCACGGTGACAAGGCCCGACATCGCACTGAATATCACCGTACCGACCTCATAAACACCAACTGTCCAAGACACCAGATCGAGGCCGCCAAGTTCCTTTACCATGGCGGGAAGCATGGTAGCGACCACGAGTTCGTCCAACGCATGGAGAGTGACGCCAAAGCAGATAATAAATAGCGTCAACCCAAACTGCCTATTTAGGATTTCACTCCAACGAATGTGGTCTGATTGATCGTTCACGAAGTACCCTGTTGTTTTGGCTATGGCAGGTTGTATTACCTCAACCAAGGTTGAGGTCAAGGGCGAACTTGGATACAGGCAACAAGCTAGCCGCAGTATGTTTGAAGGTGGGCGTTGAGATCACAATCGCATTAGGCGCGATATTGTCTTCCGAGTTTAAGGACTGTGGGTTACTCATTGCTCTACTGCATATGTTGGACGTGTAGTAAAAAACTGCTTCACTTAGCTATTAATCTCTGTGTCAGAATAGCGGCGCCAGAAAATGATCAAGTGCCTATTAGTCTCAATCGCTTTCGTATTTAGCAGTAAGCTTCTCGCCGAGTCTTACTTTCTGATGGCCTCAGTAGTTGATCCAGAGTCGTCACCGCAACCAACGTTTATTGCTTTGGGGAAAGGATCACGACTTTATCATTATCCAGCGCGACAAAGCCTCATTCCGGTCGATACTGGCACTTATCGATTACGCCACGTCGACTTTGGCACCGTAAGCATGGGAAGGGCCATCTATTTCCGATCCGACAAGCTGAAATTCGAAGCCCTGGAAGATTCTATCGTCTACGTTGGCTTATTGGTGGTTGATAAAGGCATCGAAGAGGCGAGTGTAAATGTGGTCTTTGATCCCAGACTGCTTGAATGGGCCTGTGAAAACAACCCTGAAATTCTCAAGAGGATGCCGGTAACGTTCGTTGAGGATGGCATCGCTGTGAAAGAGATCAAAGTGGATTGCTAGATAGGCAGCGTCGACCTTCTGAGGCCATTAACACCTCGCCACTATCGCTTAGACTGCATACAGAGATTCGTCATCGATGGACTATGTACAATTTCTATTCACTCCGGTTTTGTTGATCTAGCGCCACAATTAAGCGGTTACGAAAAATAGTCCCGAAGACCTCAAATCTGTTGTCACTTGATCGCTACAGAGACTGCGGTAGTAGAGATTTGCTGGCAATCCGAATGTGGAAACCATATTGACAGATAAACCTATCGGGGTTTTTTGTACCTTCACGATCACATCGCCTGCTTTTATGCGATACTTTGCTATGACGATGCCGTTTTTCCTGCCAATTTCCGAGATATGCCAATGCCTATGAAGCCCCGTGTGTAACTCATCCAGCGCTTTGTCCAAATCAACAGTCTTGCCCCTTGAGGGTCGATACACTTGCACTTTTGAAGACATCTGGTACTCAAGACCGTAGTCGACAAATGCAAATACAACAACAGTCGCAAGCAAGTAAACATTGAAATGCGCCGGATCGGCACCCGTAAAAAATAAAGATCCTAGCCCCCAAATAACACTAGACATCAATGCCAAGAGCACAGGCCTCATCAGGAGCATTTCTATCCAGTTATTGCTGGAAAAGTTTTCGGTTATCGCCTTCAGCCTCATTGGGTGAACACCACTGTTTAACCCAGACTTAGGATAGCAGAGAGGCAATTCACCATTAGAGAGATGGCTGAGTCATTTTGAAGCCTGGCTAGGCTTGGCTCACATAAATATCAGGCTTTCATCCAGCAATATGCAGGATTCGCTAAACAGCATAGCCCTACCCCCAGACAGCAACGAAAAAAACAGCTTTTGTGTAAGAGGTTACTCGCACTCAACAAGACCGAACCACCACTTTTAAGTAAGGCGGCAAAACGGCAAAGCAGCCTCGATGGACTGTAAGAACATGGTCCTGTGTATATCGGGTTTAATGTGTGACTATCGTCACAGTCTTGTCTACACGCGTTTACAGCGTTTATCACCAGGCGTAGTCTTCGCCGCCATATACACGTGAAAAAGGGCACGCAGACCAAACGACGCCAATCGATCGATGACTAAACGATTCTCAATGATCGCGCCACTAATCGTGTGCAGCGGCCTGGTCGTCGCTTGCGCAGCCTATGTCTTTTCGACCACACGCACTGGTCTCGTTGAAGAATACGTCCAGATCAAAACCACACCGCAACCGGCCGATACTCTTTCCAGCCCACTTCCTCGCATTGCGTTTGACATCGCCAGCACACCCTACCGCGCTGGTGAAGGCCTATTCGGTTTCTTTAGCAAAGACGCCTACGAAGTTGCTGGATCACCTCACACGCTATCCATCACCGCGCAATGGAAAGGCAATACGGGAACTGAGTTTCAGATTGATCGGCTCGAAGTATCCGCAACTGGTCTATCGCGGCGTGTCGTGGTTGAACAATCAAAAATGGACTTGCTGGTGTTGCCGCTATTCGATGACGAGTCTGGATACAGTCAGGCCGTGTTCACCGTACCACTGGACCCCATCGTCCCGTTTATCGATGGTCAAACGATACGTGTGATAATGTCATTTAGCGTCTCAGGTGCATCAGAGATCTATCGAATCGAGTCTTCATTTATCGCAGAACGCTCTGAACACGTCGTCTACCGCTTCGACGATATACTATCCGCGCCTGCTGTTGCCTCTATTGAACCAGGTAGATCACTCACCCGGTAGCTTGCTAAGGGCACTGGCAGTGGCGCCAGATACTTGCGCGTTGCGATCGGACGTCTAAGCCGCCGCTGCAGCGCCCCGGACGCCGATGAAGATAAAGTGAGTGATCGTACGTTGCCATCATTTTCTTGACCCCTAGGTTCCCCTAACTGATAGCACGTTCAAACGGAGCTACCCACCTTCTATTGGATCACGGTAGAGTGAGTCTGGCGCTCAAGTTTTTGCGCAGTAACAGAGGCAGGACGCGCAAACCGCACGTACCTCATTTCACATTGATTCACTGTTGGCTTAAGCGCTAAGTCCTGGTATAGGACGTTGACGGTTCTCCAGGTCGAATAGATAACAGGACAAACATGAAGCGCATTTGGTGGGCACTCGCCGCACTACCCATTCTGGCCGTGGTCGCTGCTGTCGTCTATGAGGTTTTTTCAGTAAGGGGGGCGACAATGCTTTGTGAAGATACCATCAAACATGCAAGGCACTACGCTGTGGCCTTGGAGGATATTGCAGACATTGATGAAATCGATAGCGACATACCTCCCCTCACAGAATATGAGGAAATTGATGGGATTAAGATTCCTCAGCTCTATAGCAAGCAGGGGAGACATCATATTGGTATCTTCGCTTCAGCGCTCGACAAGTTTGATTTTCGGAAAGCAAAACTACTTAGGTTAATGCTAGACCCCAAGCTGACCAAATGGGATCTATACGTTCGCGCGCTTAAACGCGGCAGTGATGTTGCAGCTGTGGATTGTTCCAATGCAACTTATGATCAACTCATCGATGTGCTGGCCTACCGACTCTATGGTTATAATTTCTTCAGCGAAGGCGAGACAATAATGAAGTTAGAAATCGATTCGGATCAGAAAGTAATATTACTTGTGTTAGAGCATGAAGAGGACATGGACCCATATACTGAACACTCCACAATTTACATACAAGAAAAGGATAACCAGCTTTACTATGTTGGGCTTTTCGGCGGTGGCGAGGAACGGATCATTACCGCCACTAAACAACTGAGCGGATTAAACAGACCCTAAGGTAGCCGGATGGTCAAGGCAAGCCCCTTCTTGCCTCAGCTCACTATGAAAGCTATTTATCCCTGATCACTAGATCTGGCGACCCGCTTCAGCGTTCTTCGCTACAGCCTCTTCGATGAACATCGGCTATTGATGCAGCGCATTGATATTCCCACGCCTCAACGTAAGCGCAGCGTTAACTGCTAGGCCGACCTGAATCGGCGAGGCCACTTGACTACGTTTACCTGTTTTATTTAATCGTTGGTGGATGCGGTAGACCCTTGATTTGAACAAGACTGGGGTTCAAGAGGGTCTTACTCTTTCTCGCGATATCGCGATTCTTGGCTTTCAGCAACGTAGTCGGATTGCTCACTGCTAGTTGAGGCCCGTTCTTGATCAGCTGACAGCGCGCACGGTTTCCAAAGGTAAATCAATCAGAACGTGGCCGTGAAGAACTAGTTCGTCTCATGAACCCTTGTTCCAGTTCCGCTTGGACTGGTCGAAATCCTGTGTTGTGTGCGCGTTATTCTATCTACCTACCCTTAAAGCACAGAATTCCATTCAGTTTTTATTCAGACTCCTTGTGATCCAATAGCGATCGGCAAACACCTTGAATGGAAAAAGACCGAGGCACTGCAGCAATGCTCGAAAAATGCTGTTTCGACGCAGGAAGGAGTAAATAGACCACCACATATGAGAAAACCCCTGCCACAGTTCAACTCGCAGGATCTGCGCAAGAAGCTATATCTGCATGTGGGATTTCATAAGACCGGCAGCACTTCAATTCAGACGTATCTCTTTCGGAATAGGAAGGTTTTAGGTAGATCAGGATTACTCTATCCCACTACCGGGCTCGAACACAGCGCTCATCATCGCATCGCCTGGGCATGCGGAACCGGGCGGCACGCAAAGAAACCAGAACTCGTTAATCGCTATGTCGAGCAGCTTAGAAAGGAGGCTTCCGCCTCTTCTGTAGAAAACGTCATCGTTAGTTCGGAAGAATTTGAATCCAGTCATGAAATTCCTTACCTAGAGTCGTTGACGAAGGAGTTCGACGTCAAAGTAGTGGTCTACGTCAGAAAGCAAGATCACATGTTGGAGTCGGCTTACAACCAACACCTTCGGCAATATGACCTACGCTTCTCAGGCGGGATCTATCAATTTGCGTTCAAGTACAACTTTTTCAATCGATTAAACTATCGGATAAAGTTGGAACGCTGGGAAAAGGTTTTTGGCCGTGAAAACATTCTTGTTCGACATTACGGAACAACCAACGTGGCCAAAGACGTATGTGAAGACCTACTGAGCATCGTTTCTCCCGAGCATGTTTCGGATTATGTTGACGCGAGACGATCATCGAACATCAATGTAAGTCTCCCAGCTGCAGCGCTTCCCTACCTCGCGAGATTAAACAAGCTAGCGCTAAGCTCACCGCAGCATCAGCACATCCTTAGAAAGTTAGAAACTCGTTTCGCCAATGCCGAAGCTGGTAGATCGCTCTCGAATCTCGAGGCACAGGAGTTTTATAGCAAATTTGAAGCATCAAACCGATACATCGCGAAACGCTATCTCAATCTAAGTTACGATCCCTTTCACGAGTTGCTAAAGTCCGACTCACAGAAAACCCATATACCATTTGATGCCGCTACCGAAGAATTAGTTCTAGAGTACTTTTCCTTTGTACTCTGGCAGAGATCGCATGAGTAGATCCCCGTCAATGGCTGCTGAGCCTGCGTATGCCGCTAAGCCTTTATTTGGTGATGGAAACTCACCTCCCAGAGGCGGTACCCTGTTTACTGCTGGTGTTGACCTACCTAGCAATCGAGCCGAGTTCGATTAGGCGCGTCTTCCAAGCATAAAGATCTTTGGCCTTGAGCTCGTGCTTCTCGGCGTAGGCGACCAGCGAATCACCATTGGCCACGGCGCGCTTAAGGTGGTCGAGCCGGTATTGCTGGCGTTCGATGATGGGCTTGGTAGCCCTGGTGTGCTCCGGTTGGGAAAACACGAGCATGGCAGTTTCCAGGGTGGCGCGGAAGGATGCACTTTACGTTGCGGTTACGCCTCAACTCGAGTGGTACACAGCTCTTGATCAGACTTGGTTACCTTTGCGTCTACACCTTTCATTAGGTCTTTCGGACGGATAGATAAAACCCTGATCGTCTCGCCAGTTGATAGGTTGATCTCTGCTCTCTGCCAGTCTGTGTACACGCGAAGAGTTGGGATCACGATAATTTCGCCCGGCAGCCTATCGACAAAAATAACCACTTCACTCCCAGGAGTCCTCCTACCATACCACCTACCATCACGATCATCTGTAATCAGTGCTGCAAGCCTGGGTATTGCGGTTTCTAGAACGACCTCTGTCGAGATCCAGTTATCTGGGTTCAACTCTGGCAGTTCGGGGTCGATTAACATGCCGGTTGCCCTTAAGTGTCCACCCTCATCGTCGAGGCTGTCATAGGTTATTCTTACTCCGCCTACCACATTGCCATGCACCCTTTGGGTTAGTTTGAGATCAAAAGTCGTCTTTTCCTCCGGAATTTGCGCGATAGGACCCGGTTCCAGCCTATAGCGATCTAATGACCCTGTGTGCCCCTCGATTTCTGATACCAACGCATCAACAATATCTTGTGTTCGGTCCATCTCAACTGGGGAGGATATGTTGAACCCCAGTTTCGTGTCTAAGTCCAGACCGAAGTGAATGCCTTTTGAGTAATGAGTGACGCTTTTGCGAGACGCCTCAACAGTCTTCGCTGGCAAGGCGAACCAAGGTGTCCTTGTTCCCGCCTCGCTAAGAGCTGCAGAATTGGCGGCACCTACCCCGCTTTTCATTTTCTCTTGCGCAAGCGAGTATTGGCAGAATGCGATTATGAGCATCAGAAAAAAGTTTTTAGTGCCTGGTGACTGAAACGGCATTAGCACTTCCTCCAATGTATGCACAACGTAACTTCATCTACAACGCAACCCGCATTCTCATACTACGAACAACGGTAGACTCATTTAGTATTCGTGTGAACGCTTAGCCACGAAAAAGAGAGTAAGCTTGATTCTATCAGTGAACCAGGTGGTAACTTGCCCCCAAGTATCATTGTCAATAAAACAGGCGCGTAACCTGTTCGGCAAACACCAAGTACGCTTCAGTTGATCTTTTTGAAGGACCACAAGGTAATGAAATTCATACTTCTCGCGGTCAGTCTACTTCCAGTTTTAGCGGCATGTGCGGCCAATATTGTTGATCACCCCAAGGTCGATAAATCTCTCTCACTTTGGTCCGTGTCGTGCAGCGAGCCTTATCCAACGACTCGGGATTGCGGTGAAGAGTGGGACCGGAAGGGTCCGCAAATGCCTGCAGAGATCGATGGATATCTGTTTGTTTTTGCGTCTAGCGAGGACGGTCGGATTATCCGCGTGGCGTCATACCAAGACACCACAGGTCTCGTCATCGACCTCCTTAGCTATGGCTTCACAGATTACACCGGTACACACTTGGAAAAGATTCTTCCAGTCATAGAAGCAGCGCTCAACACGGCAGGCGTCAATATTGTACGGGTCGTGCCGATAATTCGTCCCCCGCTGTATGCGAAAGCGGGGGATCTGGGTACGTCCTTAGGCTACTTCTTGGAGCTAGACGGAGATGGGTATGCCATCCTGTCGGATTACGAAGTTAGTGAAGCGGTTTGGTAACTCAGTAGCCAACTGTCCCGCCAAGTAACGATCACGACCAGTTTTTGAGGCCGGTTCGCAGACTTTCCACAGAACAAGGCTGAAAATGCGGACTATGCCACGATCATCAGCACTCTAGACGCCCTTGAGGACATGGCCGGTAAAAAGGTCAATCTACTGGGAGAAACGAGGATAAAGCACCTTGGGCGTAAGCGCTGCGTGAGCGCAACGTAAACTGAACTCTGCCGCCCTGGATCAAAGCCTGCCATGCTCGTCTTTTCCCAATCGGACCGCGCCATGGCCACCAAGCCGCTTAAGCGGCGCGAATAACATTGTCCACATCAAAGCCCGAACTGAGCAATTGACTGGTTCATCGATAGCGGTGAGGGTTTCTGCGATGCAAATAATCTTGTGTACGGGTCTTGTCCTCTAAAAGCGCCTTCAAAAATATTGAGTGCAACGGGCCTTCAATGTCGAAAGTGCCTGAAATTCCGTTTTCTTCTTAAGGCGATCAAATAGCAGTAAACTAAAAAAGCCTACTGCACGCACATACAGTGCACTAGTCTTCGGTTACTATGCGCTGTCGTCGAAACGCCGCTGATCTGTCCCGTGTGCAATGTGATCGCACAACCGCCAGGCTGATCTGATTCTGTTACTTTGAGAACGTTCGCCCGTGTATCGATTTCGTAATCGAAAGTTCGATTCAGCTCCAGGAAAATACGAAGCATATTTAGAATTGGTGCCTTGTCTTGCTCTCCCCGAACAGATCCACGGACTTATCGCGCCGATCATGGGAGATTATTCAATACGCTGCTCTTCTCGCACTCTGATCGCGGTACGTATAGAAAGTTCAAGATCGATAGTGTCTAACATTTTCGCCGCGACTACTGCCGTACCACCCTCAAGACGAACCACGAGAATATCAGCATACTTGTCACACTCTTGCGGCTGCACATAAGCGCTTGGGCCTGGACCGGGGCCCTCCAGACACTTGGGATCTACTTGCCTGCCGCCACCAGGCAAATAATAAATCATGATCTCGATGTCTGAAGCAGCCGCGTTTCGATCGGGCTCACCAATCATCTCTACAATTTCTTCACGAGACATCCCAGCTTTCACGTCGTCAAAGTAGGCTAGCTCTTCGGCAGCAGACTGCTTAAAGCCAAGGAAAAGACACAGTGCAAGACTGCATTTACTCCGAACGCTCCAGCTCATTTCTCGCCTCCACACCTGGCTGTCACGACACTATCTATGGTCGATGCTACCCTAAGGTCATCCAGGTAGTCCGCCCATGATTGCACCATCTTCACCCGTTCCTTGAGGTGCGCTGTACGGTTATAAGCTCGCCCATTGGGATCTTTCACGGCCTGAGCTAATTGATACTCAATATAGTCCACCCGATGGTGTAGGACCTCATACAGTATCGTGCGGGCCATTGCTCTAAAGCCGTGAGCTGTCATCGTCTCCTTGTCATAACAAATCGTCCGAAGTGCTGTTCTAACCCCTCATCACTGAGTGGGCGACTGGCACCTTTGGCGCTGGGGAAGGCATGCTTGCTTCGATAGGCAGTGATCTGCTCTAGGCATCTTAGAACCTCCAGTAGTTGGTTCAATGGTGAGAAGATATGCGGTTGATTCTTCTTCATCTTCGTCGCGGGGATCTCCAAGCGTTTCGAGCCTAATCGCGGCACAGAATGACCCGGAGTTGTTGAATAATGGAGGCTCGGGTCGGAATCGAACCGGCGTAGACGGATTTGCAATCCGCTGCATCACCACTCTGCCACCGAGCCTTATTTGGGGGATTGGAGCGGGAAATGGCCGGGGTGGCGAGCCACTTCGAACTCCTCAACCTTCAGTGCATTATCAACTGAAAGTCCTTAACTTGGAGCGGGAAACCGGGTTCGAACCGGCGACCTCAACCTTGGCAAGGTTGCGCTCTACCAACTGAGCTATTCCCGCTTACATCTGCGCTTATCCACCGCCGTGGTCGCCGGAACCGTCGAGGCTGCGCGCCCCAGCTGCGCCCCCCGGCCCAACCATGGCAAGGTTGCGCTCTACCAACTGAGCTATTCCCGCAGGTATCTAGCGAACGCGCTATTGTATGCACGCGGCTTTCAGAGTCAAGTTTTATCCAAAATAAAGCTTGTAAGGCTCTGAATCATATAGCTTTATCGCTATCTTTGATCACCGCCCAGGCGGCTCTCAAATAAATCACCATAGACCAGAGCGTAAGGACAGCGGCGGTGTACAGCACTAAATAGCATGCCGCCAGTAACCAGTTTTCATCGCGAGCTGGATCAATCGCCAACAAGCCCGTAATCGCAACCATCTGGAAGCCGGTTTTCACCTTACCAATGTAGGATACCGCTACAGACGTGCGCTCTCCCAGTTCCGCCATCCACTCCCGAAGAGCGGATATCACGATTTCGCGGCCAATGATCACGCAGGCAGCCAGCGTGAAGAGCAGCGTATCGTGACGTTCCACCAGCAGTACCAAGGCAATGGCCACCATGAGCTTATCTGCGACGGGATCGAGAAAAGCACCGAAGGTGGTCATCTGATCTAAGCGTCTTGCCAGATATCCATCTACCCAGTCTGTGATTGCTGCAAACGCAAAAATAGCGGCGGCGACAAGCAGGTGATTCTTGAAAGGTAGATAAAAAACGATCACCAGCACTGGGATTAAGAAAATCCGCAGCATGGTTAACGCATTAGGTATGTTTATTGCCAAACTGCCCCGTCCCTACCGGTCCTGCTCATCCGCCATCCCTGGCTCATTAGAGGTACGCTGTCATTGTGGCACTAATCGTCTCAACTTTCTCCCACCCTGCAAAGTCTGGCGCTAACGCCAGACACACAGCTCCCATGGCAAGCAAGGTAAGCGAGGCGCCTCGAGCCGCTCAGCGTGAGCATTGAAAAGGGTGCGCAACATCGGTCGATACTGTCCATGTTAGGGAACAGCTAATGAATCTTGCGCAGATCAGAGCCCTGCGCGCTCAGACAAAAACCCACTGTAAAAAAACGCGTAGCTCCACGCTTACTGCCAGGCTCTGATTTACTCCGCGATATTATGCAAATGATCGTATATCTGCTGCGCCATCGCAGCGCTGATGCCCGCGACTTTTTTAAGCTCTTCTATATTGGCATTCTCTACGCCCTGGGCACTGCCAAAATGGCGCAACAATTCGCGCCTGCGTTTTGCACCTACACCGGCGATATCCTCCAAACTGGAACGCTGTCGCGCTTTGTCGCGGCGGGCCCGGTGACCCGTAATTGCAAAGCGATGCGCCTCATCGCGAATTTGCTGGATCATATGCAGGGCGGGATTATCACTCGATAGCTGACGTTCTCGACCCGTTAGGCCATGTAAAAGCGTTTCAAAACCCGCCTTTCGCGTGGTGCCTTTGGCAACCCCAATCACCTCCACGTCGCTGATCTGCAGATCTTCCAATACTGACATAGCCTGGCTCACCTGGCCTTTACCACCGTCGATAAATAGCACATCAGGCAGTGGTGCCTCACCGGATTTCAGCCGTTTATAGCGCCGCTCCAGGGCTTGCTGCATGGCGGCATAATCATCGCCACCGGTAATGCCTTCGATATTGAATCGTCGATAGTCGGATTTGCGGGGGCCGTTCTGATCAAAGACGACGCAGGAGGCTACGGTCGCCTCCCCCGAGCTGTGGCTGATATCAAAGCACTCCATGCGCTCGGGTACTTCAGACAACTCTAACAGCGTTTGCAGTGCCTGCATGCGATCCAGCATCGACTGACGCCCACTGAGATGCGATGCCAAATTCGTTTGCGCCGTCTGCACAGCGAGCTGCAGCCATTTTGCCCGGGCATCCCGTACTCTGGACCGTAGGCTCACCTTACGCTCGGCAGCAACCGTGAGGGCCTCGGCCAGAGTGTCTGAATCTTCAGGGGCTTCATTGACGATCAATTCCGCGGGTATCGCTCTGGCTCCGTTTAGGTAGTACTGTGGAATAAACGCACTGAGCACTTGCGCCGGCGACTCCTGCAATCGCAGTGGTGGGTAATAGGTTTTACTGCCCAGTACGCGCGCCCCGCGCACAAACAGTACCTGCACACAGGCGCTGCCGCCCTCGGTCGCGGCGGCAACAATATCCAGATCGCCCGCCACGCCCTCTATGCCCTGACTCGCCTGCACATGTTGTAGCTGGCTCAGCTGATCGCGCAAGGTGGCCGCGCGTTCATATTCGAGCGTTGCCGCTGCCTGCTCCATATCATCGGCGAGCCTCACCATTAGCTCCTGTGATTTACCGCGCAGGAACAGCGTCGTGTTTTCCACCTGCTGCGTATATTCTTCCTCCGTTACCAGGCCAACGCAGGGTGCCGTGCAACGGTCAATCTGATACTGCAGACAGGGCCGAGAGCGATTACTGAAGTAACTGTCTTCACACTGGCGCACTTTGAATACTTTCTGCAAAAAGTGCAGTGATTCACGCACGGCACCGGCGCTGGGGTACGGGCCAAAGTACTGGCCTTTGCGGCGCTTCGCTCCCCGATGCAGGCTAAGGCGCGGAAACTCATCGTTGCTGGACAGATAGATATAGGGAAAGGATTTATCATCGCGCAGCAGAATATTGTATGGCGGCTGATAGCTCTTGATCAGATTGTGTTCCAGCAGCAGCGCATCCACTTCGGTAGAGGTCACCGTGACCTGGATATCCTTGATACGAGCCACCAGCGCCATGGTTTTTTCGGTAAGTCCGCTAGCCCGGAAATAGCTTCCCACGCGATTCTTTAAATTGCGTGCCTTGCCTACATAAAGCAGCTTGTTTTCGCCGTCGTACATCTGATACACGCCGGGCCGCGTGGTCAGCGTTTTCAGGTAGGCTTTATGATCAAACTCGTTCACGATCAGCTACCATACACTCGGGGTTCGATCTCTAGCGCTATATCAAAAACATCCAACACTGAATCGGCAATCTCGCGGGCTAGCTGCAATAATGACTTGCCCTGATTACACCCATAGTTCACCAAGACGAGTGCATGCTCAGGATGAACGCCCAGGTCGTCGCGTCGGTAACCCTTCCAGCCGCAGCGCTCTATCAGCCAGGCCGCGGGCAACTTCACATCGCCGTCTGCCTGAGGGTAGTGAGGAAGGCCTTCAAAATCCCGTATCAACACGTCTGCTCGGCTCGCATTAACAACCGGGTTTTTAAAAAAACTGCCCGCGTTGGGCTCCTCTGCAGGATCGGGCAGCTTGCTGCGACGTATCGCTACGACGGCATCAAACACTTGTTGCGGTGTAACGTCCGTCAGTTGGCCTTGCTGCAAGTGATCAGCCAGGGCCGGATAGTCAGTCTTGACCCTTGCTTCGCGCTGCAGCCGCAAATCCACAGCGGTAATGACGAACTGGTCTTTGAGAGCGTTTTTGAACACGCTGTCGCGATAGGCAAACTCGCACTGCTTGCGATCAAAGCTGCGCGGACGACCACTCTCAAGGGTCAGACAGTGGACTCGTTCTACCATCGGCGCCAGTTCGACACCGTAAGCGCCAATATTTTGAATTGGAGCGGCCCCGACTGTCCCTGGTATGAGAGCGAGGTTTTCAAGGCCATACCATCCCTGTTGTATTGAACTGGCTACCAATTTATGCCAGTTTTCGCCCGCCGCTATTCGCAGCACGACCGACGAATCCCCGTCTTCGATAATCTGAATGCCACGGGTGGCCATATGTAGCACCACGCGCTCTATATCTCCTGCAAAGACGATGTTGCTACCGGAACCGAGCGGCATGATAGGCAGCTCATGATCCTTCGCAAATGCAATGGCCGCTGCCACCACATCATCGCTTATTGCATGTATCAGATAGTCGGCAGAACTCGTAAGCGCCAATGTGTTCAGAGGCGCCAGTGGCTCATTGCGCAGGACGTGCATTTACAATATCTGCAAGCAGGCCTTCGCAGGCCCACTCCACCAGATCGAGTACATGATTGAAGCCGTTGGCACCACCGTAATAGGGGTCGGGAACTTCATCGTGAGTAACGCCTTCGGCATAGTCGAGAAACAAACCGAGTTTGCCCGCATAGTGGCTTGGGCGGTGCCCAAGGATATCCGCCAGATTTTGCTTGTCCATCGCGAGAATGTAGTCGAACCGATCATAATCTGCAGGTTCAAACTGCCTGGCACGCAAATGGTCCATTCGATAGCCGCGTTTCGATGCTTTCGCTGTCGAGCGCCTGTCCGGTGCTTTGCCAACATGCCAGTGGCCCGTGCCACAAGAGTCAACTTCAATTCGATCGCTTAAGCCCTGCTCAGCGACCATGTGTTCAAAAACCCCGTGTGCAGTGGGAGACCGGCAGATGTTCCCCAGGCAAACGAATAACACTTTGGTCGGCAGAATATCACTCATAGCAACTCGCACTTGTGTCCGGTCTGCGTCTTTCGTTCAACGCAAACAGCCCTTGGCTTAATTGTATCTGATGCAATTAACGGGTGACACCAAGCTGCGGGCGCAAGTGCTAGAGAGCGTCCAGCACCTCGACGGCCGGCATGGCAGCCATAAAGGGCGCAAGCGTAGCGTTCGCCGCTTTAAAATGATCGGACTCCCGGTGCGCCTGTAAGTCCGCGTCACTGGTATATTGCTCTAGCACCTTGTATTCCTGGGGGTTCTCTCGACTGCGGTGCAGTAGATAGAAAAGATTACCAGGCTCGTTGGCGCGCACCTGTTCTGCTAAAGCCAAAAAAGCCTGTTCGAAACCTGCGTTTTTACCCTCTTGAATAGTGAGCGTTGCAACCACTCCGATTGTCATATTGGTCTCCTCTATAAAAAAGCGAGGGCACTGAACTACGTTCCCGTAAATCTGGGTGCTCTCTTCTCCATGAATGCGTGCATCGCTTCTTTCAAGTCGTTTGAATTGAGCGTGGTCGTCATCGTCCAAAGTCCGTTCAAAAGGAGACTTTGCTCAGTTGTCAGGTCCTCACTCTGCTGCAGAATGAACTTGGTGCCGCGTACCGCAAGCGGCGCATTTTCGGCGATCTCCTGGGCCATTGCCATCGCAGCGGCGTAAACCGCTTCGGCATCGTCATAAACCTCGTTAATCAACCCGATCTTTACTGCTCGGGCCGCGCTGATATCTTTGCCCGTGTAGGCCAGCTCAGCCACGTGTCCCGCTCCGACAATAGCAGGTAAACGCTGAAGTGTCCCAACGTCTGCCACAATCCCGATCTTGGTTTCTCTCACGCCAAAGGTTGCATCTGCGGCTGCCAGGCGAACATCACATGCGGTGATAAGATCAACGCCCGCTCCTAAACAGTGTGAGTGTATGGCTGCGATCACCGGCACTGGGCAAGCGGCTACAGAGCTGATGGCATCCTGAAAAGTCTGGGTCACGCGTATCTGGCTCAGGCTCGCCGCTGCACCGGATAGCGGTTGGCCGTCGGCTGCCGCAGGTGTCTCAGCAAGGCTGCCCAAATCAATGCCGACGCAAAAGCTCTTGCCCCTGCCCGCAATAATAACGGCGCGCAGCCCCTCTATCTCAGAGATGACCCGCATCGCGCGGGGTAAATCAGAGACCACTTCGCTGGACATGGCGTTGCGCTTTTCAGGTCGATCTAACCATAACGTTGCGACCTCGCCCTCTAGCTCAATGGACAATACAGAGGATGAAAATTCCATGAATAACTCCTACCTAACTATGACTGCAATCATCGACAAGCTTGTTTCATCGATGACAGATTACACTCAACATAACGTGCGAGTGCCGTACTCTATGATACCTCCCTCAGGCATAAATTGCTTTATGGCATAGCTTATGCCAACATATTGGCGTCTACTGGAGATCTTACCCAGCGCGGCCTGGCCATACTATTCTAACAAGAGGCGATCGAGTGTACCTTTCTCTAGAGTGTTTTCATCGTGCGCTTGTACAAGCTTGCCAGGCAAGCATCAAGCGATGCCTATTCATCCTCACTCTCGTATTTGCATGCCAGCTCGCACATAGCCAAACACAACTGCTCTGGGGCGATACCCACCTGCACACATCAAATTCAGTGGACGCTTATTTGGCCGGTAATCGGTCCGCGGGTCCTGACGTAGCCTATCGCTATGCGACGGGCCTACCGGTCGTGCACCCCTACACTCGCACTCGAATCCAAATCATCGAACCCCTGGATTTTCTGGTGGTGTCAGACCACGCCGAATACCTCGGCGTGATGCCAATCGTGATGGCGGAGGATTTTTCACAACCCGAGGCGGGCTGGTACGACCGCGTGAAATCCTGGCTGTTAATCAATGTACTTGCCTACTTCGTCGAGGACCCGCAAGAGGGCGCCAGACGTTTTACCACCCTATTGCCTCCGCCTGATATCAAGGCAGGCGATACGCGCGATCCGATAGCCACAGCGGTAGAACACGGTACGGACGGTTCGCTGGCGAGCCTGGGGCTAGTGGATACAGCAACCGCCGCAGACATTGGCGCTTCCGCCTGGTCGGCTTCCATGGATATAGCAGAGGCGTATTACAAGCCGGGTGAGTTTACGACTCTCGCCGGCTGGGAGTGGACGCAAACCGCCAGCGGTGCCAACTTGCACCGTATCATAGTCTCCGACATTGGCGGCAAGCAGGCGAAGGCCATCGATCCTGTTGGATCCGATGAAGCACCCTACCCCGAGGATCTCTGGAACGCCCTGGCCGAGCTTGAGCAGGCCACGGGCGCGACATTTATCTCAATCCCACATAACCCGAATTTATCCAAAGGCTATATGTTTGCGAAACGCACGGTGCGAGGAAAGCCATTTGATGCCAGCTACGCTGCGACACGCATGAAGTGGGAACCTATTGCAGAGGTCACGCAGATCAAAGGTGATAGTGAGACCCATCCTGACCTGTCGCCGGAAGATCCTTTTGCCGATTTTGAGCAGTTCAATTTCTATTTGCAGGCCTTCCCTCAGGGGCTGGGCTATCGCATTCAGCCCGGCGACACGTTGCGATCCGCGCTTAAAAGCGGCCTGGAGCTCGAGAATGAGCTGGGCACCAACCCGTTCCAGGTGGGTATGATCGGCTCCACCGATTCGCACACCAGTATGTCTTCAGCTGAAGAGCCAAACTTTTGGGGTAAGGTGGCGATTGATTCCATGCCATCGACCAAACGCCCTCCTGCGGATGTAGACAATGGCTATGGTGACGGCATTCAGAGTTTCAATGGCTGGAACATGTCCGCCGGAGGACTCGCCGCAGTTTGGAGCGAAGACAATACCAGAGAGTCTATCCTGGCCGCGATGAAGCGGCGCGAAACCTATGCTACTACCGGTCCCAGAATACAGCTGCGCTTTTTCGGAGGTTGGCAGTTCAGTGAGCAAGACTTGCGCTCTGCCGACCTCGCCGCGACAGGTTATGCGTCAGGTGTTCCTATGGGCGGCAACTTGAGCAAACCCCCCGACGGTGTTGCTCCGCGTTTTTTGGTAAGCGCAAGCCGCGGGCCCAATGACCATAATCTGGATCGTATTCAGATTATCAAGGGGTGGACTGATAGTAACGGTGAGGCCCAGGAACGGGTGTACAACGTGGCCTGGTCAGGGGATCGACAGCTGGGCGCCGACGGCAAGCTTCCAGCGGTAGGCAACACGGCCGATATCACAACGGGCAAAACCGACAACAGTATTGGTTCGACAGAACTGGCCGTAATGTGGGTGGACCCAATGTTCGATTCCTCTGAAAACGCATTTTACTACGTGAGGGTGCTGGAGATACCGACGGTGCGCCACTCTCAAATGGATGCGATTGCGCTGGGAATTGCGACGCCGCACGAGGGCCCCGCCACCATTCAAGAACGCGCCTATTCCTCGCCTATCTGGTATTCGCCCGCTGACTAAGTCCTCGCCGTTAGAGGCGCAACAGGATGCATTCAAATAATGTGAGTAGGCCCTATTCTGAATGTAACTCACGGATCAATGCAGGAATCTCGCTGGGATGCATCACCGTGTGGTGCGGGTTGATTCCCAACTCGGCATCCAGCGGCTGCTGATGTTGAATCCACACCGACGTGATGGCGCTATTATGTGCGCCGGCAATGTCTGCAGCCAGCGAGTCGCCAACGTGTATTGCCTCGTGCGCTTCGCATTGAGCCAGGTTTAGCGCTTTCTCGAATATGGAGCGCGCGGGCTTTTGCTCGGGCTCCTGCCCGCCAATAATAATATGATCGACATGGTCCTTAAGCTGTACCGCCTCTACTTTCGGAATCTGTGAATACTCAGGGCCGTTGGTGATCACTACCAGGGTGAACAGCTTTCGAGCCTCCGCCAAAAACTCCCTAATGCCCGGATAAAAATCGAAAGCGGCCAGACGATTGCTATCAAAACCATCCTGCAGCTCAAGCACATCGTCATGGCTGACCTTTGCAATACCTTGCGCTGCAAGCAGATCACGTATCAGCTGCAGCCGAAAGCCATTCTCTCCCCGCGCTTCGATCATCGGTAGATAGCGTTTGCGTTGCTCATCAGTCCAGCGCCTGTATATGCCTTCAACATAATCGTCCGCCAGGACGACTGCATCAACTCGTTCACCGAACATCTGCTGTAAAGCCTGCACCATCAGCTGCGTAGCACGGCGATTTGCACCCGCGGTATCACACAGGGTTTGATCCATATCGAGGAACAAGGCCTTCAGCACGATGCTACCGCAGTGAAGTGAGGAAAAGGTTTTCGGCTAGCTATCATCAAACAACTGCCGTACCGTCTCCAGATCAGACTCTGTATCTACCCCCGCCGGTACCTGTTCACGTGACAGCGCTACATGGATGGCAGCGCCGTTATACAGGGCGCGAAGCTGTTCCAGCTGTTCCAACTCTTCAAGCGGCGCTGGTTCCCAGGTGACGTATTGATGTAAAAAACCGGTCCGATAGGCATACAGACCAATATGGCGATACCAGCTCCCCTCGCTAGGTACTGAGCGCTGCCTGGTCTGAAACGCCTCTCTGGGCCAGGGTATGGTGGCCCGGCTGAAGTAAAGGGCCATGCCTCTGGCATCAAACACCACCTTGACTGCATTGGGCTCAGTCAGTTCAGTCACATCGGTTATGGCCTCACACAGTGTCGCCATAGCCGCATCGCCCTGCGCGGCCAGATTCAACGCAACCTGATCAATCACCGCCGGCGGTATCAGAGGCTCATCGCCCTGAACATTCACTACAATTTGATTGTCCTTCCAGCCCAGCTGCGTGGCCACTTCCTGCAGGCGATCGGTGCCCGAGGGATGATCAGCAGAGGTCATGCACACATTTGCACCGAAGGTGTTCGCGGCATCTGCGATCCGTTCATCATCAGTGGCAATGTAAACCTGGCTTGCGCCGCTGGCATTGGCCTGCTCCCAGACGCGCTGCACCATCGGCTTACCGCCAATATCCAGCAGTGGCTTCCCCGGCAGACGACTGGAACCAAAGCGGGCAGGGATAACGACAATATATGACATGTTCCTCCTAACGCCTCGCCAGTGTCACCACCGCATCAAGTACGGCCGGGGGGAGCTGCGCATGAATTTTCAGGTACCAGACATTCGCACCTGCAAAGTCTTTGCATTTTACCGCGTCCTTTTCCGTCATGAGAACCGGCAGGTCGTCCAGGTGGGCCAGGTCCTTCGCCTCGTATTTATGATGATCCGGAAACGCGTGTTCGATGGGGTGAAAACCAAGACTGCGCAAAAAGTCAAAATACTGATCAGGTTGCCCTAAGCCGGCAACCGCATGCACGCTCGCCTGTAAGGATGCTGCCTCTGGCGTTCGCTGCTCTGAACTTGCGACGTTGATGAGGGCCTGCGGAATGTAACGAACAGCCGTTTCCTCGTTCTCGCCGTGTCGATACAGCAGAAAATCTACCGTCCACAGCCTATCGACGGGCTCTCGCAAGGGACCGGCCGGCAGACAAAAGCCGTTGCCAATGCCGCGTCTATTGTCTAGTAGCGCAATTTCGAGATCCCGATGCAAGGTAGGATGCTGTAGGCCATCATCGCTGATAATCAGATCCAGCTCGCACTGTTTTAGTAACAAGCGCGCCGCCTCTGCCCGTGATGCTGCCACCGCACAGGGAGCAGCCGTCCGTCTAAAGATCTGGAGTGGCTCGTCGCCCACTTGTTCCACGGTTGAGTATTGATCCAAGCGTCTCGGTCGCAGTGCCGAGACCGCTCCATAGCCGCGACTGACAACACCAACCGTGAGACCGCGTTCTCGCAGCTCCTCAATGAGACTGATGACGACTGCCGTCTTACCGGTACCACCCACGGTGATATTGCCAACGACAACAACCGGCACGGAGGCGCGATAGGCCTTGCGAATGTCTTTTTTATAGAGCCCGCGCCGCTGTGCCGTCGCGAGGCGGTAGAATACTTCTAAGGGTCGCAAGAGAATGAGCCACCAGGCACGCTGGTACCAGCTCTTAACCAACCATTGCTGAAATGCGCCGCTAATCATTAAAGAGGCGCCTATAGAGCTGTGCGTATAAACCATTCTCTTCCAGCAGCTCCGTGTGCGTGCCCGATGAGACCACCCTGCCCTTGTCCATCACGATAATATTATCGGCATGCTCCACGGTACTTAAACGGTGAGCTACCACCAAGGTGGTCCTATTCACCATGACATTATCTAAGGCTCGCTGTATTCGCTGCTCGGACTCCGTATCCAATGACGATGTCGCCTCATCCAAAATAAGCACCGGCGCATTTTTTAGAATAGCGCGTGCGATGGCGATTCGCTGCTGCTGACCACCGCTCAGGCCGCCACCGTCGTCGCCCAAACGTGTTTCCAAACCCTCGGGCAAGCTCTCCACGAATTCACGGGCAAAGGCCGCATCGAGCGCTGCGTTCACCGCCTCACGACCTGCCTTAGCCAGAGAGCCGTATGCGATATTGTTATAGACACTGTCATGAAACAAGGCCACGCGTTGCGACACTATGGCAAGCTGGGCTCGCAGACTGTCGAGCTGATAGTCAGTGATTGGCACATCATCGAGAAGGATGTCACCCTTTACTGGATCATAAAAGCGGGTGAGAAGTTGTAACAAAGTCGTTTTGCCACTGCCTGAAGGGCCCACCAGAGCGACCGTGTTTCCTTTAGGGATATCAAAGGACACATTGTGCAGAACCGACTTATCGGTACCTGGATACGCAAAAGTTAGGTCGCGGATTTTAATATCGCCACGAACTCGCCCAACTGATATTTGACCGGTATCCGCCTCCGTCTCCCTGTCCAGCTGAGCAAAAATATCTTCTGAGGCGGCGAGCCCTCTCTGAAAATCACTTTGCACCTCGCTGAGCTGACGAATCGGCTTACTCAGTTGCGTCGCTGCCGTTAAAAAAGCTGCCAGCGAAGGTCCTGTAAGGCCATGCAACACGTCTGGGCTCAAGGCAAACCACACCAATAACGCAAGAGCAAAGGCCAGCAGTGTCTGAATCACTGGCGTGCTTAAACCCTCAGCAAACGCGAGCTTGAGATTCTGATTTCGATTGTAGGCACTGGCGCTTCGAAAACGCTCGCGCTGACGCTGTTGACCACCAAACACGCGAATCTCGCGATACCCTTTAACGCTTTCTGTAGAAACCTGCGTGACATCGCCCATCGAAGACTGAATGTGGCGACTGTAGCGTCGAAAGCGCTTCCCCACCTGATTCACGACAATGGCGACCAAGGGAGTGACTGCCATAAATACCAAACACAAGCGCCAGTTCAAGTGCAGCATATAAGCCACCAGTGCGAGCACTGTAATGCCTTCGCGCACGACCACCTTTAGCGACTTGGTCACAGCGCCGGACACCTGCTCCACGTTAAACGTGATGCGTGAAATCACGGTCCCTTGACTGACGCTATCGAAATAGGCAGCAGGTGCTACCAGCATGCGGTCGAAAACCTGACAGCGTAGGGTATGTATGAGGCTGCGTGCTACGTAGTTCATACAGTAGTTACCGAGAAAAAATCCGATAGCGCGGCCACTGGCAATCGTCACCAGAGCCAGAGGCACGGCAATGCGCGCGAATTCAACGGGGCTGACTTGACTATTCCCGGCCAACGCGTAGGCAAAACTGGCTACAATTCCCGCATCGGCGGCGCTACCTTCATCCAACGCATTGAGCAAGAACTGCATGAGATCAGCCAACAGTACATTGCCCGCCGCGTATAGCATATAACCCAGTAAACTGAGGCAAAATATCGGCCAGTGCGGCCCAATGTAAGCGAGTAGCCTGCGGTAGACTTGCCAATCGCTCATGCCGCGAGCGCCAGTTGGCTGCTGCGGCATATCGCGAAATCTAGCCACCCGATTCCGTTCCGGGAGGTTGCCTGGTTGTAATGCTGAGGTGCACGAACCCCATCTGGCCGGCTGCATCCATCGCTCGCACCACATGTTGGTGTGCGGCATCGGCATCCGCGGTAATCACCATGGGTAAGGCGGTATCGCCCGAAGAGACCTTGTAGATTGCGGCCTGCAAGGTGCGCATCCGGTTGTCGACCAGACCCTGACCATTGACGCGATAGTTCCCCGCTTCATCGACCAGGATTTCGATTTGCTCCTCCACCGTCTCCTTGGCAGTGCCCTCTGCCTCGGGCAAATCAATACTCAACTGCGTCTCGCGGGTAAACGTGGTGGACACCATGAAAAAGATGAGCAGCAGAAACACCACATCAATCAGCGGGGTCAGATTAATCCCCACCTCTTCATTTTGCTGGCGGCGAAATTTCAAGACTGAGAATCCGAGCTTTCTTCACTGTGGAGTGCATCGACCAGTTTGATGGTCTCCTGCTCCAGCTCGACTACGATGCCATCGATACGCCCGACAAAATAGCGATGCATCACCAGCGCCGGAATAGCCACCGCCAGGCCCGCGGCGGTCGTAATCAACGCTTGCGAAATGCCCCCGGCCAAGGCGCTTGCGTTACCGGTACCCTGCGCCATGATCTCGGCAAAGACTTTGATCATGCCAAACACCGTACCCAATAGTCCGAGTAAGGGTGTTACCGCAGCGATGGTTCCGAGAGTATTCAGATAGCGCTCCAGATCGTGGACGACGTGTCCCGCCGCTTCTTGAATACTCTCTTTCATGACATCTCTGCCGTGATAGGCGTTGCCAAGACCCGCCGCCAGAATGCGACCCAGTGGGGAGGCCTTTTTTAAATTTTTCAATCGCTCGGCATCCAACTCGCCTGCCTTTAACTGCTTCCATACGGTGGCTAGTAAATGCGGCGGCGCAATCTTTTTTGGATTCAATGTGTAGAGGCGCTCCACACAGATGGCAAGGCCAACAACTGAGCACAGTAGGATCAACACCATGACCCAACCGCCTGTGGTTACCAATTCAAGCACTAGCGCTATCCCCCTGTTCTTTTATTGTCGGCATTATACCCAGGCGTTAGAGGGGTAAGAAGTCATTACATCCAGAAACGCACAACTTGTTGCCGATACCGTTTGACCTGCACAGGCGCATCTTTGGTAAACACGAACTGCAGCGCACCGCTAGCTGAGGTGTTATAAATCGATGCACCAAGCTGTTCGAGACGCATCAACACAGTGGGGTGCGGATGACCAAATCGATTGGCGTAGCCGCTGCTGATGACCGCGATGGCGGGGCTTACTTGCTTCAACAGTGCATACGAGGACGAGGTAAGACTACCGTGATGTGCCACCAGCAGCCAGTCACTCTGCAGCCGGTTGCGCCAATAACGCACCAGGTCTTGCTCGACCTTAGTCTCAATATCACCTAACAGTAGCAATCGATGCCCTTTTGATTCGATCAGTAACACGCAAGAGCTATCGTTGCTGGACAAGCCCTCGGGACTGGCAGGGCTAAGAAATTGAAACGACGAACCATCGGGCCAGCGCCAGGCCTGTCCCGCCAGACACTCTTCCCCTAGGGGTGTGGCAGATCCATCGCCACCGTACAACACACGACGGGTAGGCACTGCCTTCAACAGACTGCCAACGCCCGCACTGTGGTCGTTATCCTGATGGCTTACGATCAGCGTATCGATACTTGTGATATTGCTGTGGCGCAAAAACGGTAGTATGACGGCGGTGGCCATATTTGATCCGCCCGGGTCGCCACCCCCTGTATCGTAGATCAAGCTTCGCGACCCCGCATTCACCACAACCGCGGTACCCTGTCCGACATCCAATACCGTGACAACCAGGGGCACTTCATTCGCGAGAGTTTCTGAGTCAGGGAGCGAGGTATTTGAGTGCACCGATAACAGCATGGGCAGCAGCAACAATGCTGCCAACAGCTTGCCTCGAACCGCCGTCGGCAGCGCCAACAACG
>JBCCNJ010000022.1:0-44890 GCA_039025905.1 Pseudomonadota bacterium
CACAAGGGTAAGGAGGTGTACTTTGGGCTCAAGCGGGAGTACATGGAATACGATGATGTCTTCAGCGCCGCGATCAACAACGTCAGGCATCAGCTCACACAATCCGGGATTCGACCGCCCTCGTTTATGATCATGCGACCGTCCAGTCAGCTAAAAAAGATGATTACAGATCCACCTCGCAATGCGCTCTACCCTGCTCAAAATCTCGATGGTGATATTTTTTCGGATATTTCTGCTGCGTTGGGAGGCAGCCTAGCCACCGCAAGCTCAATTATAGAAAGTAAAACAGGCACCATGCTATTTGAGGCGCCACACGGCACTGCTCACGATCTCTATTTGCGCTACCTAGCCACCGATGGCAAAGAAGCAATCTTCAATTCGTCAGCGCTAATCTATGCACTGGCAAATGCATTAGAAACGTTGGCATCACGCGAGGACAACGAGGCACTGACAAATTACTCCCACAGCTTGAAAAGTGCTCTAATTGAAACCGTCGCACAGGGCACTATAACAGGTGACCTGAAAGGGAAGACGTTACAACCTGAAGACGAAACGGTAGTTGATATGTACGGGTTTCTCAATGCAATCGAACAGAATCTTGGCTAATCACAAGCGATCGAAGCTTTTCTGCTTTTTATCGCTGTATCGGTCTTTGGCGACGGCTCAAATAGCTGGACCACATCCCACCCAACCGATCTCGTAGCGTCGCTTTCGTACTCGCGCCAACTTCAAATGCGTACAATCGCTTCACCGAAAAGCGAACCGCGCACCCCGTGCCGTGTAGGCGCAGAAAATTGGAGGCGATTGTCATGAGAAGCGAACGTCAGGTTCTAAACAAACACAATCTCGGTATTGACGAGGGCCTGCCGCTGGAAGCATCGGAGGGCGGCATTGAAGAGCTCAGGAAAGACATTCAGCGTCTGATGGATATGGAGGCGATCCGGCAGTTGAAGTACGCCTATTTTCGCTGCGTGGATACAGCCAATCTCGAAGAACTGGCAACGCTGTTTCACGACGACGTACGCGCGCATTTTATAGGGGGAAGCTACGAGTGGAACGTCCAGGGCAAGCGCGAATACCTCAACAATATCGCCATGGCCTTTACTCGCTCTGCGGTGGGTCAGCACAACGCTCATCACCCGGAAATTCAGATGCTAAGCCCTACAGAAGCCTCCGCGATCTGGTATCTAGAAGACAACATGTGGATGCTCAGCCATAAGGCGCGAACCCGCGGTACCGCGCTCTACTGGGACCGCTATGTGAAGCAGGACGGCAGATGGCTGATTAAAGAAACCAACTATGAACGCGTCTACGAGATAAACGAAATTCTCGATGCCAATCCACAGTTTAGCTCACACTACTTGGGCACACATGGACGCGACAGTTCCACCTAGCGAAGCTAAGCCAACAGCTACCAGGTCGGTGCTGAAGACTGTGAGCTTTGAGCTAACAGAGTGGAGCTATCAGCTAGCGAAGTATTCTTTTAGCTTTTGTTCCGCCTGTTCGCCAAAGAGAATAGCGCAGGCCTCGCGCAGACCATCCGAATCAACTAATTCCTGCTTACGCACCACCAATTCGATCTTGGAGCGACGGCGCATAAAGTCTTCCAACTTAACGATCATTTCTCGTCTGGCGGCCAACTCGATCTCACAGCGCGTGTATTCCGCTTTCTCAATCAGCAGTTGGGCACAGCTCTGATCTTCTCGGATTCGCTCCAGCAAAATAAACGCAGCCTCACCATAACGACGCCAGAACCGCACCGACAAAGGCTCAGCTGAGCTAGGATCGGTCAAATCATCGAGATTCATGAGCCTTGCCTGCAACATAAATTCGGAACGAGCCTGCCCAAGCGGCTCGCCGTACCAACGATGGTTAGGCGTCGGCAAGTCAACGTCCAGCCGCCTGACCAGGCCGGCCACTTCCTCTCCTACATTGAGGCAGTCAGTGAGTTTGCCTCCGAATATGCTGAGATGCTTACTTGCTTCGTTCACCTCGATCACATGTTTGCGTGATAGCGCTACCCAATCGGCTTCCTCGCCTTCACCCTTGACCGCGAGTGGTCTCACGCCAACGCGCTCCGCAATAATACTATCCCGAGTAAGAGGCGGGTCCAGGTCCAACAGCGCGTTGGCATTATCGAGCACAAAGTCACGATCTTCATCGGTCACACCCACGCCGGGGTCTTGTACATGGCTATCTGTCGTGCCGATACACGTCTTTGGCCCCATGGGTATGACGAAAAACAGGCGACCGTCACTCGCAAAGAAAGCGAGCACCCTTTTGTTGTCTGTGACCTGATCAACGATCAGATGCACACCTTTAGAAAACAGGTGTCGATAATCCGTTTTCTCATTTGCTATCTGGTTTTGAGTATCGACGTAGGGACCGCAGGCATTGATCAACACTCTGGATCGAACTTGAAATCGTTCATCGCTCATCAGATCCCGAGCTTCCGTCAGCCAGCGTCCTCCCTGCCTGCGAGACTCTACTGATTCAACGTAGTTGGCGGCGATACAGCCATAGTCCAGGCTCTTGCGGACGAAGTTGAAAACAAACCGAGCATCATTGTCGTAAAGATAGCAGTCGGAGTATTCCAGTCCTCCAGCGGCTCGGCTAGTGTTAATCACGGGCTCAGTGCGTTCCAATTTTTCAGCGCTAACATAGCGCGGCGGTTGAGTCGCAAAACGCCCCATAAGCCAGTACAGCAAGCTCCCCAGAAAAATGACAAACGGGGAAAAACGGAACCCTTTCTGAACAGTAGTAAAAAATCGAATTTCTTTAACTGTTGACGGGTAGGCCCGCATCAACCGGTTGCGGGACCGACACAGCTTGTTAACTAGCAGATACTCGTGACTTTCAAGATACTTAATGCCGCCCCACGCCAGGTTAGACGAGCTAGAACTCGCACCGCTGGCAAAGTCACCGCGATCAATCAGCGCAACGCTCACACCGCTACCTGCCAAAGCAGCGGCGGCAACCGCACCATTGATGCCGCCGCCCACGATAAGTACATCGAATTCCTGCTCTTTCAGCTTTTCAACATTAGTTGTTCGCAGGCTTGTCGTCATTTCAGCTCGGCTCACTCAGCTTACTTCCATTAATCGCTATAGGTTCCAATAGCGCTCACACAACGCTACAAATTTTGATGCACCTCTGCTTAGCTGCCTATCTGCGCGATAGTACAAGCCCACCTCCTTGGCAATTGTTCCGAAGGATACATCGTCCATCACGTGCAATTGCGCGCAGCTCGGATGTTCATCTAATAGTTTTCGATCCATGAACGTCACACCCATGCCCTGCGTTACCATGTGTATCCTTAGAGACAAACTGCTTACCTCCCAGACCGTGCTGAATTGGTCACGAATCCGCGCAATAGAGGGACGCATCTCAGGGTTGTCCAGGGCGGATGTGATCAAAGGCGTCTGCCGCAGCACGCGCTCATCGGCTATCAGCATGCGACTGTAGTATCGGTGTTTTGGACTGACCACCAGATGCCTGGAATCCGAATACAGGGGAACAGTCTGAAAAGAGGACATCTGCTTCTGAAAAGGTCCCAGGCCCAGCTCACAGCTACCTGTTAGCACCGCTGCAATAATATTGCGCCCAGGGAGCTCTGCCAACTTGAGTCGCGTTTGCGGATTATCTCGGTAGTAAGCGCTGATCAGATCAGGTGCATAAAAGCGATTGATAGTGGCACTCAAAGCCAGGTTAAGCGTTTCGGCATTGCCCTGTTTGATCAGCGTTATGTCTTCCAGGGCTTGAGCTTCACCCTGTAATACCTCGACCGCATGCTGGAACAAGCGCTTGCCAATCGTGGTCAGCCGCAGCGACTTACCCCTTTGTATTAAGGGCGCATCCAGTTTTTCCTCCAGGCTGGCAACCGCCTGGCTGACCGCGGATTGACTGATATGCAGCGCGACGGCAGCTCGCTTGAATCCGCCCTCCTGAATCACCGCACGGAAGGCGCGCAGCTCACTATTCTCTAATCTCATATAAGTATGTTTAATATTCTAATAATTAAGTTTAATTCTACTAATTTAGTATTGCCTCGTATACTTCAACGCAATACCAACTAGAGGCAGCAATGTGACTTCATCTGAACCGATTTACTCCACCGACCTGGCGGGTATTGTTGTTGGCGATACTGCGATTTCTGATGTACAGGGAGAGCGCGGCCGGCTGAGCTATCGTGGCTACGATATCGCCGACTTGGTCAAGGTACCGTTTCTGGAAGTGGTTTGGATCGTTTTGTTCGGGTCGCGCCCAGATGCTGCTGAGCATCAGGCACTGAATGACTTCATGCTAGAACATTCACAACTGTGTTCGACTGAAATCACGCTGCTGAACGCCGTCACGCGGGGCCTGCATCCCATGTTGATGTTGCAGGGTCTAATACCACTGCTGCAAGCGCCAGAGTCAGGTGCGCTCCCGATAGCGCCCGACGCGGAGCGCGGACTGTTTCTGGCAGCCAAGATGAGCGCATTGATTGCAGCACACTATCGCTTGAGCCAAGGCGAAAAGATCGCAAGCTCTGATAAAAGTGGTTCCTTCCATGAACACTTTTTAGCGCAATTTCACGGTCACCCCCCCTCACCGGAAGCAGTGCGAATGCTTGACGCAGCCCAAATACTCCAGATGGAGCACAGCTTCAATTGCGGCACCTTCGCCGGCCGCGTCTGCGCAAGCACCCTAGCGCCTATCCAGTCCTGTCTATCTGCCTCTGTTGGCACCCTGTTTGGCAAGCTACACGGCGGCGCAGACCAGGCTGCTCTGGAGATGGCCGTCCATATCGGCTCACCGGACAAGGCAGAAGGCTATGTGCGAGATTGCCTGCAGCGCAAAGAAAAAATCATGGGAATGGGGCACAGGGAATACCGCACCGTAGATCCGCGAGCGTCTATCCTCAAACCGATGGCGGTGGAACTTTGCCAGGATGCAGAAAGCCGCCGGCTGCTAATGACGCTGATGGCTGTAGAGGATGCCTGTCAGCGAGCGTTTTCCCAGCAGGGCAAGGAGATCTGGGCCAATGTTGAATTCTACAAGGGGGCTGTTTTTCACAGCCTGGGTGTACCCAGTCATTTCTTCACAGCGTTATTTGCGATGGCGCGTGTCTACGGCTATATCGCACACTTTTTGGAGTTTAGTAAGAACAGCCGCTTGATTCGACCTAGAGCGAACTACACTGGACCCGCTGCAGCGGATTTACGCCGATCTGTCGCATAGAGATCTCTAGATACACAACTCAGACCCGTCCAGCGAGTCTGACAGGTACGCGCCATTAAGCACGCTACCAACACTGCTGAACGGCGCCAGCATGTCCGGTTGTGACAAAGGGCTGCGCTTGCATTACAGTTAAGCACTTCTGCATTTATCACGGAATCCAATATTGATGCGCCCGACTCTGTTGTGGCTTGCGTTCTTTGTGTCCAGCATCTCCGTGCTTGCCGGCTGCACCGGCGGCGAGTCGAATGTGGTTAGCGGCAACCGCGACGGAATATTTCATTTTGGCAATGGCTCAGAGCCGCAAGGATTAGATCCCCATGTGGTGACGGGAGTGCCGGAAAACAAAATTCTGCGCGCCCTGTTCGAGGGCCTGGCGGTCAAGAATCCCTACACACTCGAACCTGAACCCGGCGTAGCCGAAAGCTGGCATATCAGCGACGACGGACGCACTGTTACTTTTCATATCAACCCGATGGCAAAGTGGTCAAACGGAGAGCCAGTAACCGCTCAGGACTATGTTTGGTCCTGGGAGCGTCTACTGACACCTGCTCTGGGCGCTGAGTACGCCTACATGCTGTATCCCGTGAGAAACGCAAAAGCCTTCCACACCGGCAAAATCACAAACTTCGGCGAGGTCGGTGTAAAAGCGCTGGACGATTCGACTCTGCAGGTGTCACTAACCGAGCGTACACCCTACTTTATACAACTTATGGATCACTACAGCACTTTTGCTGTGCACAGACCTACCCTAGAGGCGCACGGTAAGATCAGTGATAGGTTTACCGCCTGGACGCGCGTCGAAAATATGGTCAACAACGGCCCGTTCAATCTCAAAAGCTGGCAACTCAACCGCCGGATAGAGCTTGAAAAAAGTCAGACCTATTGGGACCGGGATAAGGTCCGGTTGAACGGCATCGTGTATTACCCAACAGAGAACGTTGTCAGCGAGGAAAGAATGTTCCGAGTGGGCCAGCTACACTACACAAGTAGCGTCCCCCTTGGAAAAATCCCGATCTATCAAGATATGGTCGACAGCCCCTATGTACAGGCTCCCTATCTTGGCACCTACTATTTCCTGCTAAACACAACGATGCCGCCGATCGACAATTTGCTGGTCCGCCAGGCACTGTCTATCGCTGTTGATCGAGACAAATTGAGCGAAACCGTCTTGAAAGGCACTGTGGTGCCTGCCTTTAGCATCACGCCGCCAGATACTTTGGGCTATTACCCGCCTAAACTATTCAGCTACGACGTCTATCGCGCCAGAGAGCTGTTAGCGCAGGCGGGCTATCCCAACGGTCAAGGCTTCCCAAAACTCGAGCTTGTCTACAATACCAGCGAAGACCACCGCAAGCTCGCAGTTGCACTGCAACAGATGTGGAAAGATAACCTCAATATTGATGTCGAGCTGATTAATCAGGAATGGAAGGTCTATCTGGACACGGTTACCAATATGCATTTCCAAATCGCCCGTCGAGGATGGATTGGCGACTATGTTGACCCGAACAACTTCCTGGACTTGTTTCTGGCAGGCGGCGGTAACAACAATACTGGCTTTGCCGATCCTGAGTACGATGAAACGATTCTCTACCGGGCACCGCAGGCTGACACCAAAGAGGCGCGCTACGCGCTATTTTTTGAGGCCGAAACGCGCCTGATGGAGCAGATGCCTATCATCCCCATCTACACTTACACTAGCAAACATCTGATTCATCCCAGCGTGAACGGTGTGCCATCCAACGTTATGGATTCACTCAATGTCAAGTACGTTTGGTTAGACAAAGACTGGCAGCCCATTGAGGCAGGACAATAACCATGTGGCGATTCATCTTTTTGCGGCTACTTCAGGCGATTCCAGTCATTTTGGTTGTTATTACGGTTACATTTTTTCTAGTGCGGGTTGCACCTGGCGGACCTTTCGACAGTGAAAAAGCCGTCACCCGCGAGGTAAAAGCAGCTCTAGAGGCGCAGTACAAGCTCGACCTGCCGTTGTACCAACAGTATCTGGCTTATCTCGGTGATTTAGCCCATGGCGATCTCGGCCCCTCTTTCAAATACCCTGGTCGCAGCGTCAATGAACTCATAGCGGCCGGTTTTCCCGTCACCGCGGAACTCGGGTTTTACGCATTACTTGTCGCGCTGTGTATCGGGGGCCTCGCGGGAATCATCGCCTCCCTCAGACCCAACACCGCGCAAGACTATGTGCCCATGTCGGCCGCCATGATCGGCATTTGCATGCCTTCCTTCCTGCTTGGTCCATTACTGGTTTTGGTATTTGGCATTTATCTGGACTGGTTGCCGGTATCCGGCTGGGGCGACATTCCCGGCGATAAGATTCTGCCCTCTATCACACTGGGGGCAGGTTATGCGGCTTATATCGCGCGCCTGGGACGGGCTGGCATGCTTGAGGTGTTAAACCAGGACTATATCCGCACGGCCAGAGCCAAAGGTCTGCCGGAATGGCAGGTGGTTGTTAAACACAGCCTTCGCGGCGGCTTGATACCGGTAGTGGCCTTTCTTGGCCCCGCTTTCGCGGGCTTATTGGCGGGGTCTTTTGTGGTGGAGACCATTTTCCAGATACCGGGGCTAGGTCGTTTTTACGTTCAAGCTGCTTTTAACCGCGATTACACCATGATTTTGGGTACCACGGTTTTTCTGTCGGTACTTATCGTCATGTTCAACCTTCTTTCCGACATTGTCGCGGCGTGGATGAATCCTCGATTGCGCGCCCAATACGGGGGCCATTAAATGACCGCGGACGCTATCGCCTCACTGGAGCAAGCCGAACAAGGCACATCGCTGTGGAAAGACGCATGGATACGACTGCGCCGCAACAAACTCGCTCTGTTCGGGCTGGTGCTATTGTCCCTGTTTATCATTATCGCACTGCTGACACCGTGGATAGCACCTTACAGTTACCAGGCGCAAAACTTAGAGCTCGGTGCCAGCCCACCGTCAGCCGATCACTGGCTGGGTACGGATATTTTCGGTCGCGACTTGATGACCCAGATTATGTATGGCGGGCGTATCTCTCTGGCGGTCGGCTTTGTCGCCACAGCGGTAGCACTGTTGATTGGTGTAACCTGGGGCGCCGTAGCCGGCTATGTCGGCGGTCGAACCGACGCAGTAATGATGCGGTTGGTGGACATTATGTATGCCCTACCGTTTATGATTTTTATCGTGCTGCTAACTGTGGTGTTTGGGCGCAACATGTTGCTGCTGTTCCTGGCTATTGGCGCCGTAGAGTGGTTGACTATGGCGCGCATCATGCGCGGGCAAGTGCAATCACTGAGGCAGCAGGAATTTGTTGAGGCCGCCGTGTCACTGGGGCTATCACCATCGACGCTGATCCGTCGGCATCTGATCCCGAATGCGCTTGGCCCCATCATTGTCTATACCACACTGACGATTCCCAACGTCATGCTGCTGGAAGCGTTTCTCAGCTTCCTTGGGCTGGGTATACAGCCACCGCAAACCTCCTGGGGATTGCTGATCTCCTACGGTGCAGAGACGATGGAAGAATATCCATGGCTGTTGATCTTCCCCGGCATCGCGCTCACTTTGACCCTGTTCTCCCTAAATTTTCTGGGTGACGGTCTGCGCGATGCCCTGGACGTAAGAAGCGCAAAAGATTAGGTGGCGAACTATGGCTCTGCTTGATGTAAAAGATCTGGAAGTCAGCTTTGTTACTCGCAACGGCACCAATAAAGCCGTCAATCGCATCAGCTTCAGCGTCGAGTTGGGAAAGATCACAGCCATAATTGGCGAGTCAGGTTCTGGAAAGTCGGTGTCCTGCTACAGCCTGCTTGGTCTGGTGCCGCAGCCACCTGGGCGCGTCGATGGTGGCCAGGCCTTGTTTGAGGGTAACGATCTACTGCAAATGAGCGAAGCAGAGCTACGCGAAATTCGAGGGCGCGATGTCGCCATGATCTTTCAGGACCCAATGACCTGCCTCAATCCCTATATGACGATTGGCAAACAGTTGATGGAGCCTCTGGTCTACCACCATAAGGTGAGCAAAAGCAAAGCTCGCGAGAGGGCAATCGAACTGCTGAACGAGGTCGGTCTGCGCGACCCGGAATCTACCATCGATAACTATCCCCACGAGTTTTCCGGCGGCATGCGTCAGCGCGTTATGATTGCAATGGCGTTGATCAACGAGCCCAAGCTGCTCATCGCGGACGAACCCACCACCGCGCTCGACGTTACGATTCAGGCGCAAATTCTAAAGTTGATTGCCCAGCTGCAAGAGAAACACGATATCGGTGTCGTATTTATCAGTCATGACCTCGCCGTGGTCGCGGACATTGCCGATCAAATTGTGGTGATGAAGCAGGGTGAAATTGTTGAAAAAGGGGATAGCGAGGCCATCTTCAAGCACGCCAGTCATCCCTATACTCAAAAACTGCTCGCGGCCATTCCAACCGATTCGAAAGCGCCGCAGTCGGGCGGCATTCAGCCTTTAATTGAAATCTCCAATCTGTGCACCTGGTTTTCCCAGGGCAAAAATACAGAGCCAGTCAAAGCCGTAAATGACGTGAGTTTCACGATCAATCGAGGCGAGGTGCTAGGCCTGGTTGGCGAGTCCGGGAGCGGTAAATCCACTATCGGGCGATCAATACTGCGACTGGTGCCGGTCACCTCAGGCAAAGTCATGTTTGATGGTGTCGACGTTACCGCGCTACAGGGGAGTGATCTCAAAAACATGCGCAGGCGCATGCAAATGATCTTCCAAGACCCCTTTGCCTCACTCAATCCACGCATGACGGTGTTTGATACGCTGGCAGAACCACTTTTACTGCATGGGATGGTGGACCGAGGTTCGGTAACGGATGGTGTGCTAAAACTGATGGATGATGTGGGCCTCGCTCGCGCATTCGTGCGCAAATACCCACACGAATTTTCAGGCGGCCAGCGTCAGCGCATTGCAATCGGGCGGGCCCTAGCAACCCGGCCAGAGTTCATAGTCGCCGACGAGCCGGTATCGGCACTGGATGTCACCATACAAGCTCAGATACTCGAACTGATGCAGGACTTGGGTAGAGAGTACGGACTGACGATGCTGTTTGTCTCGCACGATTTGGCCGTAGTACGCCATCTGGCAGATCGTATTCTGGTTTTGTACAAGGGTGAGGTCGTGGAGCATGGCAGCGGCGACGAGCTGTTTGAGCATCCCCAGCAGGCCTACACCCAGCGGCTGCTCAGCTCTATACCCGGGCGCTCTCTGCTCGCATGATGGTATCGCTCAGCAGACGCTTGATTCAGACAATCGCTCTATCCCTGATATTAGCCTCAGGCGCTTCGGCTGCGCCTAAATTGGTACTGGGTTGGGTAGAGCCCGTTGATTTGGTCGGCAAAGAAATGCGTGTCAAAGCCAAGCTCGATGTGGGCGCACTGACCTCATCCATGAACGCGCAAAACATAGAGCGTTTCGAAAGAGACGGAGAAAACTGGGTGCGCTTCGAATTCACCGATGAAAATGAACTGACCGAAGAGACGCAGACACTTGAACTAGAGGGCCCGCTAGTCAGGGACGTGTTGATCAAACGGCACGGGGCACCCAGCGTCCGACGACCGGTAATAACCCACACATTTTGCCTCTATAATCAGATATATAGAGCCGAGTTTAGTCTGACCGACCGCACCGAGTTCATTTATCCCATACTGCTTGGCAGGACATTTTTATCCCAGGTGGCACTCATTGACTCGTCTGAAACCTTCCTAAGCGAACCCTCCTGCGTGGAGGGAGAAGATGTGGTAGACATATTAGATTGACCCAAGATATTGGGTCGCCCTGCGGCAGCGCGCCTCATTATAGCGGCCCAGTCTTAAATTTTTTTCAAAATCTGTAATCCAATCTCCCTTGTGCGTCCGTAAGTCAATGCAAGTCGCCGCCGTTGGCGTCTGTTACTACTTACTAACAAAAATGCGCTCTGCGCTGACCCCTGGCTTACGAGAGGATAGGATACGATGAAATTAAAAAATCTGATGATGGCAGCCACTGCCACCGTTGCAATGACCTTTGGCGCTGCCTCACAAGCGGCACCGGTAGGATTCGCTGAGTGTGTCTCTGAGTCCTTCGTTTCATTTCCCGGTAACGTAGTCGAAGCAGCAGTTGCCGCCCCTGAGCTGTCAACGCTGGTTACGGCCCTAACAGAGGCTGGCCTGGTTGAAACCCTGGCCAATGCTGAAGACATCACGGTATACGCACCCACCAACGACGCTTTCGCAGCCATCCCAGCAGATATCCTCAATGCCATTTTGGCTGACGTCGACCTGCTGACGAACGTTTTGATTTACCATGTCACCCAGGGCATCAACGACCCACGCAGCTTCGTCCATCCTGTTCGTAGGAACACCCTGCTTGGTCAGCAAGTTTACTATGCTTACAATGATGCCGCGGCTCGTGTAAACAACGCAGCGGTAGAGTGCACCGGCGTTAACGCTACCAATGGCCGCATTTGGATCATTGGCAGCGTGCTGTTTCCAAACCTGTAATCTCTCGGCACACAACAAGCCGCGTGGGCGATCCCTGCGCGGCTTTTTTTGTGCCACTTGGCACGACTAGCCCTACTTTATCAGTAAGCATCCTCTCCCTTCCGAGCACTGGTGGTAACCCTTAAATTTACGTTTTTTGGTCTCGTTGCAGTCTAGCCACGTCCAATCAAGAACTAGGCATTGTCATCCGCAACAGCGTTATCACGCCAATGAGAGTCCCTACTTTCCCAGTTTCAGAAGTTGGGTCTTGCACGTGATCCCCAGAAACAAGGGTCGATATCCCAGTCAAGGGACTCAATTTGCGATCTGGTGATAGGTGGCGACGGCACGACTGTTGCGCTCCATAAGCTCGGAGTAGATCACGTCGCTGACACAAAGCAGCATATGAATACCGACACTGCCAGGCGGTGTTCACAGCCGATCAGGCGCGGATATTTCCAAGTTCGCGAACCCTAGCCAACATATTAAACCAAGCAGGCCCCATATCGACTGTGATCGCACGCCTAGCTGGTCTAGGCTTTCTGGGTCATTGACTATGCTCGCGAGCACTGTCTGACTTAATTCAGGAAAAGCTATGAATCAAGATGCCTTACATAATCCACCATTGATGCCACACCTAATTATCGAAGCACTGTATCGCTATGACGAAAGGCCTTGTCTACTGCTGGGGGACCGCGCGATGAGCTATCGTGAACTGCGCGAGAGCGCCAGCAAGATGGTACAGGCACTGCAGGCTAAAGGACTAAAGAAAGGCAGCCGCGTCGCCATTATTTCTGCGAACAGACCAGAGGTGCTCGCCAATATCGCAGCAATGCAATTACTGGGCTGTATAGGTACACCGCTTCACCCGCTGGGCTCTTTGGACGACCACGCCTATGTCTTGGAAGCAGCCAATATCGACGCGCTCATCTTTGATGCATCACTGTTTAACGAGCATGCATCTAAATTACGTGAGCGAGTGCCGGCACTGAAAGTGCTTTTGGGTTTCGGTCCAAATACTGCCGGCGACGACTACCTGGCTCTGGCAGATAGTTTTCAACCCCAGCGCCTGTCCGCGCCCGATGTTATGCCTGAGGAAGTGTCCTCGATCGTGTTTACCGGCGGCACCACCGGTAAGCCGAAAGGCGTAATGAGCACACATCAGGTCACCGCTTATATGACTCAAATCCAGTTGGCTGAATGGGAGTTTCCAGAAGAAGTTCGCATGCTGATGGCAACACCGTTGTCCCATGCCGCGGCAGCTTTTTTTATTCCCGTTCTACAGAAAGGCGGGGCGTTCTACGTTATGCAGGGGTTTAGCCCAGACGAATTCTTCGATCTAGTAGAGCAGCACCGCATCACCTGCACGATGTTAGTTCCCATTATGCTCAACTTTCTGCTGGACTCTGCACGCGCTGGCGAGGCTGATATGTCCAGTATGGAGACAATTTTCTATGGCGCCTCACCGATTAGCCCAGCGAGGCTACAGCAGGGCATCGCGCTGTGGGGGCAGATCTTTTACCAGTTTTATGGCCAATCCGAAGCACCCATGGTGCTAGCCAACTTGCGCCGCAGGGAGCACGACCCAGATAACCCGGAGCGCCTGGCAGCCTGTGGGCGACCCTCGCCCTGGGTGCACTTAGCACTACTGGATCAGCAAGGTGAGTTTGTGCCTCATGGTGAGGCGGGAGAGATTTGCGTGCGTGGGCCTTTAGTCATGAAGGGCTACAAGGATATGCCAGGAGAAACCGCCCAGGCATTTGCGGGTGGCTGGTTACACACAGGTGATGTTGGCAGGTTCGATGAGGGGGGGTTTCTCTACATAGTCGATCGCACCAAGGATATGATTGTGAGTGGCGGTTTTAACGTATTCCCGCGTGAGGTAGAGGATGTTCTTGCGACTCATGATGCTGTGAGTCAAGTCGCCGTAATCGGTGTACCCGACGAGCAGTGGGGAGAGGCTGTCAAAGCGGTCGTCGTGTTGCAAAGCAACACCGCCGCGAGTGCAGATCTTTCTTCGGAACTGCAGCAGCTAGTCAAGCAGCACAAAGGCTCTGTCCAAACGCCAAAGTCCATCGATTATGTTGACGCAATTCCTATCACGCCGGTAGGCAAGCCAGACAAGAAAGCCTTGCGCCAGCGCTACTGGGAAGGATACGACCGTGGAATCGCATAAACGTCCCGATCATCTTAACAATCGTCACCCTAATCGTCCCTGGGATTGAGCGAACCCCTGGCAGACTCGGTTCAGCGTGGCCCGCAGCTGCTGGTGGCTCAAGGCGCATCACACTGATTCCTGTCTCATCGACTGGACTTCCCTAACTCGAAAGCAGAACATAGCTCTTTCACCCATAGCTTTCATCAGCGAGGCTCTGATGCTGCGAGATGCCCCCGAACTTTACAAAGGCCTGACTTACCCATTTGGCCGCGATACGGGCATAAAACCCGAAATGCCTGAGCAGGTTGCACCAGGTGTTTACTGGGCTCGCTTTCCGATGCCGATGTCCCTGGATCATATCAACTTATGGCTGCTCGAGGACAAAGAGGGTTGGACGGTCGTCGATACCTGCCTGGACCTTTCAAGCTCTAGAGAGATCTGGGAGAACAATTTTGCTTCGGTTATGCAGGGAAAACCCATCACGCGTGTGATTTGCACACACATGCACCCCGACCACGTAGGGCTTGCAGGCTGGCTAACCGAACGATTCGACGCAGAGTTATGGATGTCCAGAGAAGAATTTTTGATGTGTCGCGCCATGAAGGCTGATACCGGCCGCGAAGCGCCCGATGTAGCGCTGCGTTTTTACCAGGCAGCAGGCTATAACGCGGCGCAACTTGAGCAATACAAAGGCAAGTTCGGAAACTTTGGCCGCGCAATTTCACCTTTGCCGGATAGTTTTCGCCGTCTGGTCGATCTTGAGACCATCACGATCGGAGATCGATATTGGCAGGTCGTCGTCGGCAGCGGACACTCTCCAGAGCATGTCGCGCTGTATTGTCCCGCATTGAAGCTTCTGATTTCGGGTGACCAGGTGCTGCCAAGAATCACTTCAAACATCAGCGTGTTTCCCACAGAACCCAATGGAGATCCTTTGCAGGAGTGGTTGAGCTCCTGTACCCGTATTCGCGAAATGCTGCCCGATGACGTTCTGGTTTTGCCGGCACACGAATCGCCGTTCTACGGTCTCCATGTGCGTCTCAGCCAACTTATTGAAGCGCACAACCGTGACCTACGATCTCTTTTCGCCTACCTGGATGAGCCGCGACGAGCAGTAGACTGCTTCCCCGCCTTGTTCAGTAAAGACATCGGCAAAGGTTCGCTTGGTCTGGCAACAGGGGAAACTTTAGCGCATCTCAACTGTTTACTAGGACGCCGCAGGATTACCCGTGAGATGGATCAGCAGGGCGTGAACTGGTATCGGCAGATACCCGAAACTGTCGGTTTTGAGGAAGAGCCGGCTCCGCCAATGAAGTCGGCACAGGCGACATAAACGGCAACACTACGTATCCCGTCCAACGCAACCAGCCACGGTTTTTACCTGACTTGGCTGCGCTGGTCTAGCGGCCACGACAGCCGCCGAGGTCACGTGTTAGAGGTCACAGGAGAAGGGTTGCTGCTGTAAATTGTCAACGTTGGTGGATAGCCGCGTTAGACGTCCTCTCCGGGCATAGTCATCAGATAAGCCGTACAAGTTAGGACAAAATTCTGTGCATTTTACGCGGCTAGGGCTACGATAGTTTGCAGGGCATCACTTTTGATACCACATGAATCCATACCAGGCGTGTGCTTACTCATGGCATGAGTTTAATCCCAGTATGAACTTATTCATCAAACGTAGAGACCTATTTGCAGCACCGCTAGCGCTACCCCGTCGGCAAATCACTTTTGCGAAGTATGCCGGCTTCAGTCTGCGTGTCGGGGGCTTACATATGGATTCGGCCGGAGGTCTACCCTAGTGGAGCCAAACAAAGGACTCAGTCAAACACTGCGTGTTTTGGCAATGCGCAGGTTCTATCGGTTCATTTCAGCATGGGGCTGGCGCCGCTGGACCAGCCCAATTACCTTTACCGATGTTCGGATACCCTGTGAACCTCTGTCCGTCGGCACGCGACTTTACTCCCCGCAGCAGTCCGAGGATAAACCGCTTATTGTGTACATACATGGAGGTGGCTGGGTGATGGGCGACCTCGAGACCCACCACAGCTTTTGTTTGGCACTGGGTGAGGCAAGCGCGTGCAATGTTATAGCGCTGGATTACCGACTGGCGCCAGAACACGCATACCCGGCAGCACACGATGATTGCCTGGCTGCTACTAGCTGGCTGGTGGATCACGCCAGAGACCTCGTACCCTGCAATGGCAAATTCATCATCGCTGGCGATAGCGCAGGCGGAAACTTGGCCACCTGCACCACATTGGAGTTGGAGGCCGAGCGTAGAGAGAAAGTCCTTGGACAGCTATTGATTTATCCTGCTACCGATCACTATAGCGTGGGCACGGGCTCATATGTGATTAAGGCAAAGGGCCAGTTGCTGACAAGCAGCATGATGCTCTGGTTTTGGGATACCTATCTAGGCGGCGCTGGTAGCACCGAGGCGATGACAGAGAGGGCTTTTCCCGCGCGATCGGAACATCTTGCAGAGCAACCGCCAACAATGTTGATCACCGCAGAAGGCGATCCCTTGCGCGATGAAGGAAGATCCTACGCCGACGCGCTAGAGAAAGCTGGCGTCGCCACCACCTATCACCACTTCGCAAATGCAGACCATGGATTTGCGTGCTCTGATGGACCAACCGCAGATCATGTTTTGTTCATCAATCAGTTTAAAACTTGGCTACAAACGGTAACGGCCTAAACTCAAAGCAAAAGGGACTGAAGACAATGAAATCTGGGGTAGATCTGGTAATTTTTGGCGGCACGGGCGATCTATCCACGCGCAAACTGCTGCCTGCGCTGTTCCAGCTGCAGCGCCATGGCCTGACAGAATCACTCGATCGGATTATTTGTACGGGTCGTGGCCCAGCGACGCATGAGGAATTCCGCGATACCGTCAAGCAGAACCTGCAGCGCTACCTACCAGAACATGCGTGGAGTGAGGATGAGTGGAATACCTATAGCACTCGACTGTACTACAGCACAATTCACGCAGACGACCCGGCCAATTATCAGGCACTTGGGGCACTTCTCAACAGCAGCGAGTCAAATACTCAACTGTATTATATGGCGACACTTCCATCACTCTACGGCGGTATCTGTCAGCAGCTGCAAGATGCGGGGCTGGTCAATCCAGACAGCAGCGTTGTGCTCGAAAAACCCATCGGCAACGACCTGCGCTCCTGTCAGGAGATCAACGAGCAGGTCGCAAAGGTATTCAGCGAAGAAAAAACATTCCGCATCGACCACTATCTCGGCAAAGAGACCGTCCAGAATCTACTCGCGGTGCGCTTCGGAAACCCGCTACTCAGCCCGATGTGGCGAAACACCTTCGTCGACAACGTGCAGATCACTGTTGCCGAAGATATTGGCGTGGAGGGGCGGGCAGCTTATTACGCTAAGACAGGTGCGTTGAGAGACATGCTGCAAAATCACGTTCTTCAGGTCCTATCCATCGTCGCCATGGAGCCGCCGGCCAGCCTGGAGTCAGGCGATATACGCGATGAAAAAATGAAGGTACTAAGAGCGCTGACACCCATCACAGCAAGCAATGCTCGAGACTGCACGGTTCGGGGGCGTTACTCTTCCGGGGCAGTTAATGGCGAAGCGGTTAAGGGGTTTTTTGATGAGGCCGATTTTGGTAGCGCGGATGCTACGGAGACCTTCGTGGCAATTAGGGCAAGTATCAACAACTGGCGCTGGGCGGGGGTGCCCTTCTACCTGCGCACAGGAAAGCGGCTCAGTCGACGCTATTCGGAGATAGTGATCGAATATAAGCGCCAACCTTTTTCGCTGTTTGCGAACGACCCGAACGAACTGACCAACAAGCTGGTTATCACCCTGCAACCCGATGAATCAATCACGCTACACACACTTAACAAGAAACCGGGCTTGACCAGTAAGCTGCGCCTGCAACCGGTAAAGCTGCATCTCACGAACGAGGCGCGCGGTCCACACGAAAGCTATGATGCCTATGAGCGCCTTCTGCTAGATGCTCTACAAGGTGATCAAACGCTTTTCATGCGTCGTGATGAAGTCGAAACAGCATGGCGCTGGGTAGACACGATCATTGAAGCCTGGGAGGAAAACGGCACGCCAATAACCAACTACAACGCAGGCACCATGGGGCCGAATGGTGCCACCGCGTTAACCGCAGTAGATGGTCGCACCTGGTATGAGTGATTCGCACAGATTTGCGACCAGCGAAGAGCTAAACCAGGAGCTCGCGAACTATATTGCAGAAAAGCTGCAGCAAGACCTGACAAACCGTAGCGCTGTGAGCCTGGCTGTATCCGGCGGCCGGACACCATGTGGTATGTTCCAGCGACTATCCCAGTGCGCACTAGACTGGGCGAGGGTTACGATTACCCTGGTAGATGAGCGCAAGGTACCGGTTAGTAGCGCTGACTCTAATGAAAGAATGGTCCGAGAGCATCTCTTACAGAATTTCGCGAAATCTGCGGAGTTTGTCGGTTTAGCACGCTCTGGCGCAGACACCCTAGATGATATTGAAAAAGAGCTGCTCGCTATGCCCAGACCGTATTCTGTTGTGATACTCGGCATGGGCTCTGACGGGCACACCGCTTCGTGGTTCCCAGGCGCCGCCAATCTGGAGACACTGTTAGACCCAGTTAATCCCGCGCAGCTAGCTGAGACCACTCCACCCGCCGCACCTCACAGACGCATCACGCAAACCTTATCAGCGCTGATCGCTAGCCAAGAGTTGGTTATCCACATCACAGGGCAGGATAAGTTGGACGTTCTCATGAGCGCTCAACGAGAGGCGAATCCCATCGCTACCTTACTTGACCAAGAGGTAGTACCCGTCAGTATCTGGTGGGCGCCCTAACCGTCGGCAGACAACACTTCGAGATGGCTCGCAACACTGCGCGCCAAGGACTGGAGTTCATAACCTCCCTCTAGCATGGAGACGACACGACGTTCAGCGCTGAGTTCGGCTTGCGCCAGCAGTTTGCGTGTTATCCATGCGTAATCGTCTTCGTCAAAGGCCAGCTGCGCGATATCGTCGGCTCGGTGTGCGTCAAACCCGGCCGATATCAAAATCAGTTGGGGCGCAAATTCGGTGAGTGCAGGCAGCCATTTGTCCTGGACCGCGCGCCGGAATTCGCCACCATCTGAGCCCGCTGGCAGCGGCACATTAACGACATTCGTCGCTTCACAAGCATGCCCCGAGTGCGGATAAAAAGGGTGCTGAAAGCTCGAGCACACAAGCACCCTGGCATCACCTGCAAAGATATTTTCAGTGCCATTGCCGTGGTGGACATCAAAATCAACGATCGCGATTCGCTCCAAATCATAGGCAGCAAGCCCATACCTAGCGGCAACAGCGACGTTATTGAAGAAACAGAATCCCATAGCGCGACCGTATTCAGCATGATGGCCCGGTGGGCGTACAGCACAGAACACCGTCTCAGCCTGATCACTCATAACCAGATCGACACCCAGAACGGCTGCCCCGGCGGCCCGTCTAGCGGCCGCTAGTGTGTGCCTGGACATTGCGGTATCAGGATCCAGCCAAACCAGTTCATTCCCTACTGCGGTTGCAAACAGCTTCTGCACATAATCAGGATCATGAGCCGCCTCCAGCAAGCTGCGCTCTATCAGTGGCGCATCATAGGTTTTGATTTTCTTATTCAGTCCGAGACGCTGCAATTCATCGCGAATCGCCAGCAGACGAGAGGGGCGTTCAGGGTGATGTTCGCCCATCATATGTAGCAAACAGTCTTCGTGAGAAATCAATGCTGAGGACACCGTTACTAATACCTCTGTCTTATCCACACCTTTAGAAATCGGCCACTAATGAAACTGACATCAACTCGCATCAGCGCCGGTAGTACCATTTTTGGTTGCCGGGCTTTTGTTAACAGACATTTTTTCACGTCCTCGCTCTAGGACCTGTCGTAACACGCTCGCGCTAACAGGCAATGCGCCCGAGAATGGCGAGAACGTTTTTCTTATCGAGTAGACGAGGTACGGGATATCCATCGCCTTCTTCGATCGCAAGTTTGGCGATTTCCGAAAAATCATCTGTTTGCAGCTTTTCAGAACGATCAGCTATGCCGATCTGGGTGCGCAGGTCTTTAACCGCTGCAACGAAGTGATGAGCGAGCTGTTCGTCGCTGCGCTCTGCCTCCCCAACACCGATCAGGCGAGCCAGCTCCGCCAATCGGGGTGCCGCCTCTTCAAGACAGAACTCTAGCACGTGCGGCAAAACAAGCGCGTTCGCTAGACCATGGGGGATGCCATATTTGCTGCCCAATTGATGCGCTATCGCATGTACATTACCTACGTTGACCTGATTGATCGCCAATCCGCCATAATAAGCCGCCATCGACATGCCCGCCCTGGCATCGCGATTTGAGCCATCACGATAGGCCGTCGGTAGATGTTCAAACACCAACTTGACGGCAATTCGAGCATCCTCAAGTCTGCTACCTCGCTCCCAAGTGCCAATATAGGCCTCGATTGCGTGAGTCAATGCATCCATACCCGTTGCAGCCGTAATCGCTGGCGGCAACCCGAGTAACAAGTCAGGATCCAGAGCAACGGCATCGGGCAGCAAGCTCGCACCCGAGATGACTGCCTTCTGATGCGTCTGGGCGTCTGAGATGACAGCGCCAATAGTCGCTTCTGAACCCGTACCCGCGGTCGTAGGTATGGCAAACAGTTTCATAGCGTCGTGCTTTACTTTGCCAAAGCCTTCCCAGTCTTGTGGCGACTCGTCGCTGGTTGCAGAGGCAGCGATGATTTTTGCAGCGTCTATGGAGGAGCCTCCGCCGACTGCGAGTATCGCGTCATTGCCATTGGCTTTGACAACCGCAACACCCGCAGCAACTTGGTCGTAGGTAGGATCAGGTAGCACACCGTCGAAAAATGATACTTTACAGCCGGATTCACTCAGGATGGCAACCGCCTTATCGACTACACCTAGTTCGCGCAAGGGCTTGTCCGTGACCACTAATACCTTGCGAAAGCCAGTATCAACAATGTGACGACATAGCTGTGCTGCGCTGCCGCTGCCAGCAAAGGCATTATGACGCGCGCCTGCGGAGAAGGCTGCCAGAACTTTGACCAAAGTGAACAACAGCGAGTGTTTAATTTTTCGCAAAAACAGTGGCATTAACTACTCCGGGGCTAGGCCCATATCTTCCCAGGCCTAGATAAGATCTAGCCCGTATTCTCATGTTATTGGCTTCTTGGTGTGCCTCGACTTCGCGGCCAACAGGGTTTACCGAAATGAGTTGCCGAAAAAGGCTCACATAGTCTCCTGACACAGCACAGTGTTTTTTGCTAAGGGAGTAGTGAGACCACCCTACCTGCAAAACACCACACAAATGTATACTACATCGAATGTGCAAGCAGCTCGAAAAATTAAACGGCGTAGACCATTCATGAATGCAAAGGAGACGCCACATCTCGGTCGACGGGAACAGCGCAAGCGCGAAATTAGAGCGCGAATCGAGGATGCGGCATATGCTTTATTTGGACGCCAGGGTATTGAAGATACCAGTATTGAGCAAATCTGTAAGGAGGCGGACGTTGCCCGCCGTACCTTTTATGGACACTACCCGAACAAACATGCTTTGCTGGGTGGCTTGGGTTTGTCTCGCTTGTATACTCAAGCTGAACCCATGCTCAACTTGTTGATGGCCAATCATCACACCACCAATGACAGGCTTTCGGCAATGATCGACTATATTGCATCTGCATTTGCAGACTACAGTGAATTCGATCGGCAATTGATTCTTATCGCGCCTTCAGTCTTCGCGCAAGATACCGAAAAACAGCGCGAAATCGGCAATTCAGCGACCGCAAGCTTCACACGACTGATCCAGGCGGGCTGCAACCTCGGCGACGTGCGGGACGACTTCTCGCCGGATATACTGGCGACCACTGTGGTCGGTACGCTCAATATGATGATGACCAGTTGGGCCATGAATCATAACTATCCCATCTTCGCCAAGCTGGAGGAAGCAAGGACCATGTTTACTCAATTGATCTGTAAGGACATTGGCTAGTACACGCCTTACTCTGCGATCAGACCAGCCGGAGAAACCATGCATCCAGTACCAGAGCAGCGCCGATTTATCGCCGTCAACCCCGAGGATCACTCCTTATCTGTAGCCGAGGGCCCAGTTCCCAAGCCGACTGAAAAAGAGGTTCTCATCAAGGTCAGCACCGCAGGGCTCAATCGCGCTGATTTACTGCAGCGCGAGGGCCTGTACCCACCCCCTGAAGATGCCTCTCCCATCATGGGCTTGGAAGTCGCAGGCGAAATTATTGCTGTCGGCTCTCAGGTAGAGCAATGGCAAGTCGGTGATAACGTCTGTGCGCTGACTCACGGAGGTGGCTACGCCGATTACACGGTGGCGCCTGTATCTCAGTGTTTCCCTATCCCAGGCGATCTGGACATGGCGCATGCAGCAGCGCTACCGGAGGCACTGCTTACAGTCTGGCATAACCTTTTTCAACGATGCCAATTAGGTTCCGGTGAGCGGGTCCTGATACACGGCGGGGCGAGCGGTATTGGCACTTTGGGTATCGCTATCTGTAAAGCACTGGGGGCCGAGGTCTACACCACCGCAGGTAGCGACGAGAAATGCCGAGCCCTGGAAAATAGAGGCGCAACTCGCGCAATCAATTACAAGACAGAAGACTTCGAAGAAGTGGTTGCTGAATTGGGGCTTCGAAATCAAATCGATGTCATTATGGATATCGCAGGGGGTGATTTCATCCAAAAAAACATTAATATCGCTGCGCCAGAAGGACGTATTGTCTATATTGCTTTTATCCGGGGCGCAAAAGCGGAAATCAATCTTGGTCCATTGCTCATGAAGCGCCTGGTCCTCACCGGCTCAACACTGCGAGCACAGAATTTCGCACAGAAAGCGGTGATGGTCGAACAGATCATTGAGCGCGTATATCCATACCTACAGAGCGGTGATATCAGTCCGATCGTGGACCGGATATTTCCACTGGAAGAAGCCGCACAAGCTCAGGAATATATGCGCAGCGGGGAACATATGGGCAAGATTGTTCTCCAAATGTAGTAAACGCCACATCTTTTGTGGATTTGGTACCGGGGGGTTTTTGGGTCCAACCATGCTCATGCATTGCTTAAAGCGCGCAACACTTATTACTTTGAGTGCATTCGTCGTCGCTTGTGGTGGCGGTGGTGGAGGCGGTGGCGACACAGGGGGGCCAGTAGCTACGCCCGCACCAACGCCACCGACTGACCCTCCGCCCGCACCAACACCAGAAGTATTCCAGATCAGTGGTATCGTCACCGCATCGGGCAGTCAGGCGGTTGACTCGGATACCAACGATCCAGCCGGCGTGGCAGTATCCAACGATTCCATCTCTTCGGCACAGTTCATTTCTAATCCTGTCACCCTGGGCGGCTATGTGAACCAACCGGGCACCGGGGCAGCAGGTCGATCGCGCTTCAGCGGCGATACCGATGACTATTTTCGCGTAGAACTGTTAGCGGGCCAGAGAATCACTATGCTGGTGACCGATTTCCTGCAAGCTGACGCCGACCTTTATCTACTGGATACCGCGGGCCGTATTCTAGACTTCTCCATCGAGACGGGGGAAGTTGAAACTCTGACCGTGCCCACCGACGGTAGCTACATCATCAATGTGTTTGCGTTCCGCGGCGGCACGAATTACATCCTGGCAGTCGGCGATCAAGCCGCAGCAGCTTCTCGTAGTGCCGCAGAGTTCGAGATCGTACCTTTCCAGTCGGTGGTGAAGTATCGACAATCCGTAAGTGATAAGCAAAGCAAGCGCGACACGCTTCGCTCCAAGTTGCAAACCATGGGCATACTGACTGCGGCGGGCGGCCCGGGCAGAGCAAACCTGATGGCAATCAAACGGGCACGACGCGGTGAAGCAGAGTATTTGGCCCAGGCGGGCACCGCGGCAGACAAACTCGCGCAAATAGAAAACGAGCAGCTCAGAGCCAAAGCCCAAACTTTATTGGCTATCAAGCTCCTCCAGCAGGATCCGGCAGTAGAGTTTGCGGAGCCCAATTACAAAGTAAGAGCGATGGCCACGCCGAACGATGAGGGATATCCATTGCAGTGGCATTACCCATTGATAGATCTTCCTCAGGCCTGGGACACCACTACGGGCAGTGAGCAGGCTATCGTCGCGGTGGTCGATACAGGGATATTATCCGGACATCCCGATTTACAGGGCCAGCTTGTCAATGGTTATGATTTTGTGCGCGATATTGGCAATGCTCGCGACGGAAATGGGATTGATCCCAACCCTGAAGACCCCGTGAGCGGAGGCATAGCGGCCAGGGGCTCCCATGGCACCCACGTCGGTGGCACGGTGGCTGCCGCTGGCAATAACAGCATTGGCGTGGTGGGCGTAGCCTATGGCTCTCGCATCATGCCGATGCGCGCTCTTGGCTCAGATCAATCAGGTACCAGTTACGATATCGCGCAGGCGGTCCGCTTTGCAGCAGGACTGCCCAATGATTCAGGCACCGTGCCAGCTCAAAGCGCCTCTGTCATAAACCTCAGTCTCGGCGGAGGTTTTTTCAGCCAGGCCAGTCAAAACCTATACCAGCAGGTCTATGAAAGCGGCGTGGTACTGGTGGCTGCAGCTGGTAACGAAGCTTCGAGAAGCCCAAGCTACCCGGCAGCCTACAACGGCGTCATCTCCGTCGGGGCGGTGGATGCTCTGCGACGCAGGGCAAGCTATTCCAATACCGGTCCATCCATTGACATCACCGCACCGGGGGGAGACAACACCCCAGACATTAACGGAGACGGCTTCCCAGATGGTGTTCTTAGTACAAATGGCTCTGGAGGCAACCAGTTTGACTACTCGTTTTTGAGCGGCACCTCCATGTCAGCTCCTCATGTCTCTGGTGTTATCGCCCTGATGCTGGCGGTTAATCCCAGCCTTTCACCGCAGGATATCGATGCACTGCTGATGCAGGGTCAGCTAACCGAAGATCTGGGTGTACCTGGAAGAGACGATGAATTTGGCTATGGTCTGGTCAACGCACAAAAAGCCGTTGTTGCTGCAATAGAAGCTGCCGGCAGTTCGCCAGTAGATAACCCCTTCCTGACGGCATCCGCTAGCACTTTGAACTTCTCCACGGGTCTCACCTCCCTGGACCTCGAGCTACGAAATGCTGGCGCAGGTGAGCTCGACGTCCTTACCGTGACCTCCTCAGAACCCTGGCTCGCCATAGAGGTTGCTGACATTGATGCATCAGGGCTAGGGCTTTATCAGGTAACCGTTGATCGCGAGGGATTGGAGAATGGCGTCTACTCTGCAAACGTAGCGGCAGGCTCCACAGTTAATGATCTGAACATCAGGGTTATCATGTCGGTGGGTGGCAGTAATGCCGCCGACGTGGGTGTAGTTTATGTCCTGCTCTTTGAGCAGGGTGCCGATGAGGCATTTGCCCAAGCAAGCGCGAGCTCAAACAATGGAAGCTATAGATTCACCTTTAACGATGTTCCAGCAGGTCAATATGAAATCATCGCCGGCAGCGATACTGATAACGATCTATCAATCTGCGATGGAGGCGAGGCATGCGGTGCCTGGCTTACCTTTGATCAGCCAATCCTGCTCAATTTGGAAGAGGATGTTTCGGACATCAACTTCCCTGTTATTTATCAAGTGGCCTTACCCAACGTCAGCGACGACGTGACAGCGACTACTCGACGCCTAGATTCACAGCCGTCGCAACTAGAGCGCAGACGCAACTAGCCTTTCTGGCCGTCGAATTCGGCCCGCGATACTGTCTTCCAAGGTTTGAGAGAGAGGCGAGCTCTCCCCGCCCGAAGGCAGGGGGATGATGTAAAGCCTGCCGCGATTGTTACCGGGGCGGAGAGAACTTACTGCTAGCGCTTCGCAAATAAACCTAGCGCTTATCGCGCTATCGCTTTTTGCGCGCTGCTGTTTTTCTCTTTGGTGCGGCTTTCTTTTTAACAGCAGCCTTTTTCTTTTTAGCCGGAGCCTTCTTCTTTTTGGCTGGAGCTTTCTTTTTCTTGGCTGGAGCCTTTTTCTTCTTAGCTGGAGCTTTCTTTTTCTTGGCTGGAGCCTTTTTCTTCTTAGCCGGGGCTTTCTTTTTCTTGGCTGGCGCTTTCTTCTTCTTAGCTGGTGCTTTCTTCTTCTTCACCGGCGCCTTCTTCTTTTTAACTGCAGCCTTTTTCTTAGCGACCGTCTTTTTCTTAGCCACGGCCTTCTTCTTGGCTACAGCCTTCTTTTTGGCTGGCGCTTTCTTTTTCTTCGCTACCACCTTTTTCTTCTTGGCTTTAGCGGCAGACTTCATAACAACCGTGCCCGCCCGCTTTGCCTTTACAGCTTTACGTGCTTCCATGAGTGCATCCCCTCAACATTAACATGTTTAGCCCGACCCCCTCGAACAGCTTTATCATTTCTGACTGCTGTTTCGATCAGCCGAGTCATCCTTTACCACTTCTACTTCTAATGATTCGAGAATAACACCAACACCTTTTTCGCATGTCGCCTTTAGCCACTGATGATGGTTGCAAGCATTCTTTTACTGAGCCGTTGTCTACCACTCAACGCCTACAACTAAAAACCCACTGCTACTTGCAATATCCATCGGTTAACGCATTAGGCATGTAGCCGACAGTTTCGAAAACGCGTTGAACTTATTCCCACGTTTTTATAATCAACCCATTATGCGTATGGGCACTGCAGGGCTAGTGTATGCCTAAATAAAAAAAATGTAACGGCTAATTTTTAACCGCAAGCCCCTAAATTAGCGAAACTTTTCACAATTTCTTTAACTGAAGCACCCGAAGGTTTAGTTTGATCGAGTACGTCGCTTCTAAACTAGAACCGTTTTTTGGGTCGTGTCTTTGTTGCAACTACGTTCTCATTCTAATTCACACAACAAAGCAAGAGACAATTCTGCTATAAACACAGCGTTCAATGACATGCACGCTGACATCAGAACAGCTTTATTGCCTGAACTCTATTACATATACGCAATTACGAGTAAAACGGATAAACGATAAGAAAAGGCCTAAAAACAGTCACTAATTGTTATCCGGACATACAGAAATATTGCGATGAACGACTGTTAGCACGCGTGATACAAACGCTTAGACACTCAAAATAGCTTTCACAAAGTGGCGAAGCTATCGCAAAAACTAGCGGTAAACCGCAGTACATTCCATCAGCCCAAGATCGTCCTCGCTAGTGTCTATTCAGTTAGTCCGAAGAGGCCGGCATCAGACGCTAGCGGGCGCTTCGCGATCCAAAAGTCCGTGAGGTCACTTTTTTTGCTCGCAAGGTTCGCGCCCCGCCCTCAACCACGATCCAATGGATTACCGCCACACTTTATGCAAACACATCGCAACGTATTTTAGTCACATCGTTTAGAGCCAAGCTTTAATCATCACGCTAGCCAACAAAAACCTCCTGGCCCGATAACAGGGGAACGCAAACCGCGTCACAGCAATAAAGTGAGAGGCGTACGCCGCGATTGACGCGCTCCAAATGGGTCGAACTATCTCGTTTCCCTACAACTTATAGGGGCAAGAAATTGCTGTGACATTCAGCTAAACTCCTACTAATCGCGGTAGTAGCGCAAAGCAAATGCCCGATCTTTTTTGTACGGAGTACCCGATGAAATACGACGCAGAAATCCACAGCATAGAATGCCCCAAATGTGGGCACGGGATGATGGAAGTGTCTTACGGAAGTGACCTTGTTATTGATCGCTGCACTAATTGCCGGGGACTGTGGTTCGACACCGGCGAAGCAGAGAAGCTAAAAGAAAAGTGGATGGGCGAGGCTCTCGATATTGGCGATTCTGACATCGGTAAAAAGTGGGATCGCGTCGAAGACATAGCGTGCCCACGCTGCGGTAAGGATATGCTAAAAATATCTGATCCAGACCAACCTCACGTTTGGTACGAGACCTGCACCGAGCACGGTATTTTCATGGATGCAGGCGAATTCACGGACTACAAGCACGAGACACTGGCAGACTGGTTTCGCACCTTACTTCGAGGAGAACGCTAGTCAACTAAAAACAGCCTTTCTAGCGTCGCTGCCTTTGCCCCGCACTACCGGCTTTAACTGCTGTTTCTGTTCGGCAATCCAGTTCTGTATTTAGACGGCTACCAGGTATAGCCAACTCGGAAGCGATAGGTCTGATCGAGTTCATCGACGTCTTCTACCGCGCCGGAATCATAGTCGAGCAGTATTTCGCCCGCCGCCTCAAAGTTCCACAACAGTGGGAATGCCAGACCAAATACCGTGTTGATCACATAGTCCGAGGTCTCTTCCACGTTCCAGATACCACGATTCTGGAAATACAGTCTGGAATCCCCGCCCAGGTAGTCGCTCGAGGCATCCAAGGACCAGGTCAAGGCGGCATAATCATCGTCGTCTGCGATAAAGAAGTTTTCGTTAACATAGGAAGCGCCTAGCTCACCTGAAAACGTAAACACTGGCTCTTCATAGAACTGCCTACCTATATAGGGTCCTATTACGTAGCGCAAATCCAGATCCGTAAACTTGTCGTGTTCGGCGGAAACCTGAAGGCCGCCATATAAAGGTCCATCAAAAAAGTAATCGTATTTACCCTGCGCAAACCACTTTTTGACCGTTCGTTCGCCATTGGTCGTATCGTTCTCTCCGTTATAACGCAGCGTGTAGCGGTCGTCGTCACTGCGCCAAATACTCTCCAAGTTATAGTCCAGTTCATCGGTATCAGTGTTGCCGCGCTGTGCAGACATGGCGATACTCGCAGTTCCAGTCCACTTGTAACCCAGGCCAAGTTCCCAGGGCTCAGGATTCACCACTAGTAAATCGCTGGCGGTATACAGTTGTGACGGCAGCGTCTCTGTGTTCAACATGAGTAGGGATTCTTCGATACGCAGCGGCTGGTCGTCCACTACAGTTAGGTCTGCAAGCTGCATCACGACTGGATTCCTAGTCTGTAGCGAGGCAATTTTCTCCAGTTCGATAGACAATGTACCGGCAAAGTCGGTATCAATATCAACCGCGCCATCGCGAGCGCCGGTGACCGTACCCAAAACGCGCGAGCCATCTTTTAGCACTATCTCGTCTAGCTCGGCTGCCGCTTGTTCAGCCTGTGCATAAGCACCAAAAGAGCCATTTATAGCAATTGCTAGCAACATTGCCGCAACAAATCTTAGTGTAGTCATTAATTTTACCTTTTAGCTTATAACCACTAGGACGGGTAACCAGGCCTCGCGGCGCACATAATATAAGAATCCCTCTAGTCGAGACACCCGTGTAACACAATCCATTGAATAGCGACCGCTGCCATCGAAGGCGCGCGCATCTAAGTTCGGCGAGTGCATTCAGAACCGCAGCGCGGGCTGGTAGACTGGGCGCGAATAAAGTGAGGAGTAAGCCGTGAGTAACTATGACTACGACCTGTTTGTCATCGGTGCGGGCTCGGGTGGGGTTAGAGCCGCCCGCATGGCTGCAGGCTTCGGTGCGCGCGTTGCGGTTGCAGAAGACCGTTACATGGGCGGAACCTGCGTAAACGTCGGCTGCGTTCCAAAGAAGCTCTATGTCTACGCATCGGAGTTTGGTAAAGCTTTTAGCGATTCTCGGAATTTTGGCTGGCAGAGCACTCAGCCTGCGTTTGACTGGCCGACGCTGCGCGACAATAAAAAGACAGAAATATCCCGTCTCAACAGCATCTATGATCGCATGCTGGCGGGTGTTGATGTCACGGTAATCGATGGGCGCGGCCATGTTGTAGATGCGCATACCGTCGCTGTTGGCGAACAACAGTATCGCGCCGAAAAGATTCTGATTTCCACTGGCGGTTGGCCACATGTACCTTCCTTTCCGGGAAATGAGCACGTTGTTACCTCAAATGAGGTTTTTGATCTGGCTACATTCCCTGAGCGCCTGGTTGTTGTGGGAGGCGGCTATATCGCGGTCGAGTTTGCCGGCATTTTCAACGGCTTGGGGTCAAAGGTCACGCAGCTGTATCGAGGCCCACTCTTTCTCAGAGGTTTCGATCCTGACATTCGTGCTCATGCGGCTCAGGAAATTGCAAAAACAGGCGTAGATATTCGATTTGAGGTCAATGTAGAAGCTATCGAACGAAAGGACAGCGTTCTACATGTGGCTCTCACCGATGGCACTACCCTTGAAGCTGACACCGTTCTCTACGCTACCGGCCGCAAACCGAACCTCGAGGGTTTGGGGCTCGAGCACGTGAGTGTTGCGCTCTCCGATACTGGCACCATCCTCGTCGATGGCGAATTCAAAACAAGCGAGCCCTCTATTTATGCGCTGGGAGATGTCACTGGCGGAACCGAGCTGACACCGGTTGCACTAGCAGAAGGCATGGCGTTCGCGCGCAGGCAGTTTGGCGACATGAATGCCAACGTCGACTACGACTTCATACCGACAGCGGTATTCTGCCAGCCGAATATAGGCACGGTGGGCTACACAGAGGAGAACGCCAGAGCAACCTTTGGTGAGATCGAGCTCTTTAAATCCACTTTTAAACCAATGAAACACACCATTAGCGGACGCGAAGAGCAGACCTTCATGAAGCTGATTGTCGACAAAGCGAGTGATCGAGTAGTGGGTGTACACATGATGGGGCCAGACGCAGGTGAGATTATGCAGGGCATCGCGGTCGCCCTGAGAGCTGGCGCGACCAAGTCTACCTTTGACTCTACTATCGGCATACACCCAACCGCAGCGGAAGAGTTTGTCACTATGCGAGAGCCCTGGACAGCAGACTGATGGTCGAGTTTGGCCTTTTAGAGGCCAGCCTACTCACACTGGTGGGCGTGTTAGCCGGTTTCCTCAACGTCATGGCCGGAGGCGGCTCCCTACTTACGGTGCCTATACTGGTGTTTATGGGGCTGTCCGGCCCTGTTGCGAACGGCACGAATCGCATCGCGATATTGGCTCAAAACCTCGTCGCCATCGTCACCTTCTTGCGTATGGGCTTCAGTCAGTTTCGCTTAAGCGTAACGCTAGCCGCTTGCGCTATACCCGGGGCACTGGCGGGAGCATTCATTGGTACCGAACTGGATGGGGTCTGGTTTAATCGCATTCTGGCGATCATCATGGTTGCCGTGATGATAGTCATGCATCTGGACAAGGGAGCTGCGGCTGCCAGGGAAGATCATCAGCCAAGTAAAGCGCAGTTAGTGCGAGGGCACTTGCTCATGGTAGGTGCGGGCTTTTGGGGAGGTTTTATTCAGATTGGCGTGGGCTTCATTATAATGCCCATCCTCAACAAGGCCATGGGACTGGACCTGGTGCGCACCAATATGCACAAGGTTTTCATCATCGCCGTTTATACCATCGTCGCGCTTGCCGTGTTCGCAAGCCAGGTAGAAATCCTCTGGATGGTGGGGCTAGCTCTTGCTCTCGGCAATGCAATTGGCGGCTATCTGGGTGCACGCTTTACGGTGACCAAGGGCGAAAAGCTCATCAAGCTGGTATTAAACCTGGTACTCATTGCTTTTATTATTAAGTTATTATTCTTCCCCTAGTCCGTCAGCCACGGCTGCCGCGGACGAGCTTTAATCTAATTTACTTGCGGCGCAAACGACACTGCACGGCCCATGATCGACGTCCACTCACTATCACGGCGCTATGGCTGTGACCAGGTTGTACAAAACGTTTCGTTTCATATCGACGATGGCGAAATCGTCGGCTTACTGGGACATAACGGTGCTGGCAAGACCACCATAATGCGCATGCTAAGCGGCTACCTCGAGCCGTCCGCTGGCACTATTTATATCGGCGGTCATAATATCGCCATCAATGCTCACAGCGTCCAGAGCACGCTGGGATACCTTCCAGAGAATCCGCCACTGTACCCCGACATGCTGGTGGCTGATTACCTACACTACGTTGGTACCGTAAAGGGTATCGAGAAACAGGAAATCATGACTTCGGTCCGGCAAGCGATCGCAGCCACCGATCTATCTGACAAAGCGCTCAGTCCCGTTGCAACCTTGTCTCGCGGCATGAAACAGCGCGTCGGCGTAGCGCAGGCGATTCTGGGACGACCAAAACTACTGATATTGGATGAGCCGACAAATGGTTTAGATCCACAACAGACCGAACAGATGCGCAAGCTTATCCAGCGGATGTCACGGCAGGCTACGATCATATTGTCCACGCACATCATGCAGGAAGTCGACGCCGTCTGTGACAGGGTGCTGATGCTACGCCGCGGTGAGTTAGTGTTGGACTCTGCCCTTGCAGAGCTGAGGCAGACAAATTCATTGCTGTTACGTGCAGACGATGCTTCCGAAAAATTCCAAGGCTATCTCAAACAGCTGCCCCAGGTCGCGTCAGTCCAGCAGCTCCCAGATAGTGAGGGACACTGCAACTACTTGTTGACGCTGCACGACAACGCAGACATGGACACCGCGGCGAGCAATGTCACCCGCTGCGTACTGGAAGCCGGCGCTAATTTGTATCAGCTACAGCCCATGGTCCAAGGCCTCGAATCAATCTTTCAAGACGCAAACAACTGTGACTAGTTGCGCCATGATATTGCAGGAACGCGCGCTATGAGCAGCACGGCAGGGGTTGCGCGACGGGTTGCACAAAAAGAACTATTACTGTTTTTCAGTTCACCTGTGGCCTGGTTGTTTCTGATTAGCTTTAGTGCAATTACGTTTTTTATCTTCTTCTGGGTCGAAGCATTTTTTGCGCGCAATGTAGCCGACGTCAGGCCCTTGTTTGAATGGATGCCTGTTCTGCTGATATTCCTGTGTGCAGCACTCGCCATGCGCAGCTGGAGCGAAGAGCGAAGAGCCGGGACCTTAGAGCATCTGCTTACGCAGCCAGCCAGTCCCTGGCTTTTCGTGCTCGGCAAGTTTCGGGCCTGTATGTTCATGCTAATTCTAGCGTTGGCGGCGACAGCGCCGCTGCCCATATCAGTCTCATTGATGGCAAATCTCGATTGGGGCCCAGTCGCTGCCGGGTATGTCGCGACAAGCCTGCTTGGGGCAACCTACTTGAGCGTCGGCCTATTCGCCTCATCTCGCACCGATAATTCTATCGTCGCGTTAATCGTTACCGTCGCAATATGTGGTGCACTCTATCTTGCTGGCAGCCCGGTCTTTACAGAGTTTTTTGACACCAGAACCACTGAACTGCTGCGCTCTATCGGAACCGGCGCACGCTTTGAGAGCATTACACGCGGCGTTTTTGATGCCCGTGACCTCTGGTACTACCTGAGCCTAACCCTGGTCTTTCTCACTCTCAACGTCTTTTCACTGGAGCGTCATCGCTGGGCTGGCCATAGCGCCACCCGGCGGCACCGCTACTGGCGCTTGCTTACTATATTAATCGTACTCAACCTGTTGCTCTCCAATGTATGGCTGTCGCGGCTAGACAACTTGCGGCTGGACTTAACACAGGGTCGCGTTTTTTCTATCTCAGAACCGACCTATCACTTTCTTGAACAACTGGAAGAACCACTACTAATTCGCGGTTACTTCAGTGCGAAAACCCATCCACTACTGGCTCCATTGGTACCACAGTTACGGGATTTGGCTGAGGAGTACGCTGTCGCTAGTAAAGGTCGGGTCATCGTCGAGTTTGTCGATCCAGCCAACTATCCGGAGCTGGAGAAAGAGGCGAATGAGCGTTTCGGTATCACTCCAGCCCCCTTTCAGATAGCCGATCGCTACCAAACTGCACTGGTGAACTCCTATTTTAATATCCTGATCAAATACGGCGATGAACATCAGACGCTGGGATTTCGCGATCTTATCGAAGTGCGAACCGCTGCCAACGATACGGCTGATGTCCTATTGCGCAACCCTGAATATGACCTGACGAGAGCAATCAAAAATACGCTACAAGACTATCAGATGGGTGGCGGTTTATTCGAGCGGATCGCGCAACCGGTGGAGCTCATCGGTTACGTTTCTCCAGATGAATACCTGCCTCAGCCACTTCAGGCGTATAAGCAGTCCATTCAACTACAGCTAGCGGATATCGTTGCTCGCTCAGGCGGTAAACTCAGTATGAGATTTATTGAGCCAGAGGCCAGAGACGGCGCTATTGCAAAGCGTATCTTGGACCAATGGGGTTTCAGGCCCATGACAAGCCAGGCGGATCAGGACCAGACATTCTATTTCTATTTGACACTTGCCGATCAAAATCAAGTCGTGCAATTACCAATGGGAGACTTTAATCCCGAAGATTTTAGGATGATTCTAGATACTGGACTTAAGCGTTTTGCCACAGGATTCACGCGCACTGTTGCTCTGTCAATACCGGAAGTCAGTGATCAGATGGCCAGGCATCACCTCGGTGCCCCTACATTTAACAACCTGGAAACAGCGCTGTCGGTAGATCACAGCATACGATTGGAAGATTTAGCCGATGGCGCCGTCACCGCAGAGGCTGACGTTCTGGCGGTACTGGCCCCGCAGAGGTTAGATGATGCATCGCTGTTTGCAATCGACCAGTTCCTTATGCGCGGCGGCACCGTGGTGATTGCAACTTCCCCATTCAGTGCGCAGCTCAGCGATGGCAAGCTGGAGTTACAGGACTGGGACAGCGGCCTACAGGATTGGCTTAAAAGCCACGGCCTATCGATTGGCGATTCCCTGGTTCTGGATAAACAGAGTAGTCTGTTTCCGGCTCCAGTCGTGCGCGATGCCTCAGGACACCAGTTTCGCGACGTCCAAATGCTGGACTACCCCTACTTTATCGATCTGCGCAAGGGCGGGTTGTCCCACCAGCACCCAATTACCAGCAACTTGCCGCAGCTGACGATGGCGTGGGCATCGCCGATTACCGTGACGCGGCAACAAGGCACACGTCTCACCACGTTGCTAACAAGCTCAGCAGAGTCATGGTTGAGCGACAGCATGGATATTACCCCTGTACTAGATACTGGGGGCACGTTCGTGTTCGACAATGCTGAAGATAAGTTCGCGCCCCAGAAACTGGGTGTGATTCTACGAGGACGATTTCAATCCTACTTTGAGGAGGCACCGCCGCTGCCCAATAGCAGGCCCCAAAGCTTACTAACCAAGGCGTCAGAGGCTGCGAGGATTGTCCTTTTCAGTTCCAATGATTTTCTCGACGATCAGGTCTTGCGCGCGCAGGTAATGGCCAGTGGTACACAATATTTGGGGCCAGTGGAGCTGTTTCTGAATTCGGTCGATTGGGCGCTGCAGGACGATGAGCTACTGAGCATACGCTCCCGTGGACACTTTAATCGCACCCTACCTCCTATGGATGTTCGCGCTCAAGCCATTATTGAGGGGTTAAATTATGCACTCGCAGTGATATGGCTGCTGATTGGCGCGCTTGCGTTCTGGCTCAACAAGCGTGCCCGATTGCGACGCTATCGCGTCGGACTAAACCTGTGAAACGTGGTATTACCCCGCTAATTCTGGTGCTGTTGATACAGTGCGCACTGGTGGCGGCGGTTTTTTGGCCAGGAGATGGGCCAGACTTTGCAAAACCCCCGCCCCTGTTGCCTTTCGACCTGCAACAGATTGATGCCGTGTACGTAGGCGACGAGTTCGACAATGAAACGGTTCTAACACGAGTAGGGGAGCGCTGGTCTCTACCCGAATTAGAACACCTGCCCGCAAGTAGCGAGATGGTCAATCAGATGTTGGCAGCATTAGCAGCTGACGATGGCGCCTGGCCGCTCGCAGATTCGGTATCCGCCAGACAGCGTTTTCGCGTCGCTACCTATCATTACCGCAGGCGTATCGAGCTGCGCGGTTCTGGGGAGAAGCTGGCTGTCGTCTTCCTGGGTACCTCACCAGGTTTCCGCAAGATCTATGCGCGAAATGCTAAACAAGATGGAATTTTCAGCCTGCACTTCAGTGCTCAGGCCGCGCCAGGTCGCGACGGTCAGTGGTTGGATAAGAATCTGCTGCGCGTTCGCACACCACTTCGAATTAATGCAGACGCCTACAGCCTTGAGCGTCGCGGTGAAGACTGGGTTTCCGGCATCGGCTTGGAGCCCGATCCGTTGGAGCTAGCCGCACTATTGGACACCCTGCGTAATCTGCAAATTGAAGGCCTGGCTTCCGAGGACATGCAGCGCGATCTCTCGGAGGCGGAGGCCGACCTCATGCTACAAATCACCAGTTTGGCAGGTGATATTACGCTGGAACTGTTCGAGATCGAGGATGAGCACTACATCCACAGCAGTGAGTACCCTCTTTTTTTCACGATCAGCGCTTACGAGTACGACCGGCTGGTAGGAATAGACTATGGGCTTATCTCTGGAGAATCAGATTCTGGTACAACAATCCTGATCCAAGGAGGAACTTGATAGCGGCAGATCATATCGCTTTTGACCTGCTCGTTCGCCCAAAAAAAGGCGTTTAGTTTCTAAGTTTTTGCAGAATGCTAGAGAAGTCCATCTGGCCATTTCCGGCCTGCTGATGTTCGCTGTAGAGATCTCTCGCGAGCTGCCCCATCGGGTTTTCGAAATTACACCCTTCTGCAATCTCTCGCGCTAAGCCCAAATCTTTCACCATCAGATCCACCATAAAACCCGGCTTGTAGTCATTGCTGGCGGGAGCACCCTCCATCACGCCGGGATACGGATTGTAGACCTCCAGTGACCAGTTGCGGCCCGAACTTGCCAGCATGATTTGTGAAAGCACCGCTGGGTCCAGGCCGTTGCGCGCACCCATCTCCAGCGCTTCACTGCTTCCAATCATATGGATAGCAAGCAACATATTGTTGCAGCCCTTGGCAACCTGTCCAGCACCAGCGGGGCCCGCATGAAAGATGTTCTTCCCCATGTCGGCGAGCAGAATACGCGCCTTTTCAAAGGTATCGGCACTGCCTCCGCACATGAATGCTAATGTCCCCGCGGCGGCGGCGGCAACGCCTCCCGACACAGGACTATCCATAAAGCCGATGTTCAAGCTGGCCGCATGCTCGCCAACTTCGCGGGCAGTTGCTGCATCGATGGTGCTGCAATCAAGCACGGTGGTTGCAGAATCAAGACTCGCCAGCAAGCCACCATCGCCAAGATACGTGGCTGCAACGTGTTTGCCTGCAGGCAGCATGGAGACCACATACTCTACTTCATTGGCCGCAGCGCGCGCACTGTCAGCCACCGTTGCGCCCGCTTGCGCTAGCTGCTCTAAAGCGGCCTCGGACAAATCAAACACGCGGACTTCGTGCCCTGCTTTGATCAGGTTGATGGCCATTGGCCCGCCCATATTGCCCAACCCAATGAATGCAACCTTAGCCATGATCAGGTTCTCCAGAAAATATCGTTATAGGTCTGCAAGTGGATTCTCATCCCACGGCGGGACAAAGAAGGAATTGATAAGCTCTTCAGGCACGTCCCGAGTCGACTTATAGCGCCAGTTCGGTTTGCGATCTTTATCAATCAACAAAGCGCGCACGCCTTCGGCAAACTCGGGGTAGCGCATGATATTCGTCGCCAGCACTAATTCCGCCTGAAACACTTCTCGCAGCGAGGCGTGACGCGTCTCTGCCAGCTGACGGTAGTAGAGCAAAGCCGCGAGTGGGGAGCCTCGACCCATGCTCTTGGCCGCAGCTGAGAGCCAGGGATCCTGGGTCTGCTGTGCCACAATATTATCGATGATTTCATGCACATCATCACCGTCGCACAGGGTTGCAATAGAGCCCAGATGCGGTTCCACTTGTCCACCGGGGCACTGACTCAAGCTTTGCTCTGCAAATGGTCGCAACGTGTGTTTCACCAGGGCGTGATTAGAGGCTTCATCAACCTGCCATTTCTGCCGAACCAGGACATCGAACACCTCTTCCCTGCGCTCACTATCAACAAATCGATCGCCCAGCCCTGTATAAATGGCATCGGCTGCATTCATAGAGGCACCGGTGAGACCCAAAAAGTGTCCACATTTGCCAGGCATATGATTGAGAAACCAGCTGCCACCTACGTCGGGGAACAGGGCTATGCCAACTTCTGGCATGGCGATACGGGTTTTTTCGGTCACTATGCGATGCGAGCAACCGGCCATGACGCCCAATCCTCCGCCCATCACAATGCCGTGTGCCCAGCAAACGATCGGCTTCGGATAGGTGTGCAGGGTGTAGTCCAACCGGTATTCGCGTTGGAAGAAACTCTCAGCGTACTCGCATGGCCCCCCAGGGGTGGCCGTCACATCTCGATACAGCGCTTGAATATCGCCCCCCGCACAGAACGCTCTATCACCGGCACCCTCAAAAAAGATCGCCGCAATACCTGGGTCGTCGCGCCAGAGGTCTAGCTTCTCCTGCAGCTGATCGACCATCTCAAGCGTCAGCGAATTAAGCGTACCCGGAACGTCCAGGGTGACACGAACCAGTCTGCCAGCACCCGCCGCATGCTCCTCTATCCGAATCGCTGTTTCCGACATCTGCGCCAGGCTCAGGCGTTCTGCCACTTAGGTTTACGCTTTTCGAGAAACGCGTTGACACCTTCCCGCTGATCTGCGGTAGAGAACAGCTCAACAAATAAATCTCGCTCGCCTTCGAGACCATTTGCGATCACCGTATCGCGACCTGAATGGATCAGTTCTTTACACAATCTAACCGAGGTTGGGCTTTGCTCACCCACCTGCTCGGCGAGCGCCAGTGCTCGCTGCAGGGACTCACCCTTGGGCACAACTTCTTCAACCAAGCCGATGCGCTGGGCGGTATCTGCGTCTATTCTGTCGCCACAAAGAATCATGCGTTTGGCCCAGCCCTCGCCAACCAGCCAGGATAAACGCTGGGTACCGCCCGCGCAGGGCAGCAAACCCACCTTGGCCTCCGGAAGCGCCATTTGCGCCTGCTGTTCAGCAATGCGGATATCGCAGGCCATAGCTGCCTCTAAACCGCCGCCCATGGCAAAACCATTGACCGCGGCAATGGAAACGCCGCGAAAATCCGCGAGCGTTTCAAAGCCCTCACCAAAATAGTTCGCCATACTACGCGCCGTTTCTGGATTCCCGTCTGCAAACAACTTCAAGTCAGCGCCTGCTGAGAAGAATTTTTCGCCGGCACCAGTGAGAACCAGCGCATAAATCTCTTTCATGTCATTGAGTTCACTGATCAGCGCTTTCAAGGCAGGTAGGCTCTCAGTGTCCCAGGTATTGGCGCCGGGGTTATCAATGGTTACCAGCGCAGTATGCTCGCGTAGATCGACTTTAAGTTTTTCTGTTGTACTGATACTCACTTGATCACCTCCAATGCGCCTTCCATTAGTAATTTTCGAGAGATAATGACCCGCATAATCTCATTCGTTCCCTCAAGTATTTGATGCACTCGTGTATCTCGCACATGCCGCTCCAGGGGATACTCCCTGATGTAGCCGTAGCCGCCGAATAGCTGCAGCGCTTCATTACAGACGGTGAACCCTGCGTCCGTTGCAAAGCGTTTAGCCATGGCACAGTAGGTAGACGCCTGCGGATCTTTAGTATCGAGCTTGCTGGCCGCGAGGCGAACCATTTGCCTACTCGCGACGAGTTCCGTCAGCATATCGGCCAGCTTAAACTGCGTTGCCTGGAAATCGGCAATGCTATTATCGAACTGTCGTCGCTCCTGCACATAGGCGGCTGCTTCCTCCAATGCCTGTTGTGCCGTGCCGACGCTACAGGTCGCGATATTGATTCGACCGCCATCCAGACCTTCCATCGCGATAGCAAAACCCTGCCCTTCTTCGCCCAGGCGATTGGCTACCGGAACGCGCACGTTATCGAAGCTAATCATTCGCGTTGGCTGGGCATTCCAGCCCATTTTTGCTTCCTTTTTGCCGTAGCTGATGCCCTCAGCATCCGCAGGGATCAACAGCGCCGTAATACCTTTCGGGCCGCCTGCGCCAGTACGCAACATCACCACCAGCACATCTGTGTCGCCCGCACCGGAGATGAAGACTTTGCTACCATTGACAATGTAGTCGTCACCGTCGAGCGTGGCACTAGTCCTAAGTGACGCAGCATCTGATCCCGCGCCCGGTTCCGTTAGGCAATAAGACGCGAGCTTGCTACCCGCTACCAGTTCTGGGCACCACTGTTCCACCACGCCAGGCTTACAGTATTTGCCGACCATACTGGTCGCCATGTTGTGAATCGTGAGGAAGGCGGCGGTCGTGGTGCAGCCTTTAGCAAGCTCTTCTACGATGAGGCTGGCATCGAGTCGGCTCATATCCAGACCACCTGCCGATTCAGGGGTGTACATGCCCATGAAACCCATCTCCCCCGCTTGCTGCAGCACCTCACGAGGAAAAATAGATTCCTCATCCCAGCGCGCAGCATGGGGTGCCATAGCACCTTCGGCGAAGGCTTTAGCGCTCTCGACAAACGCCTTCTGATCGTCGTTAAGGGAAAAATCCATCGTTATTTTTGATCCCTCGCAGGCTTTGCCCTAAAAGCGATCCATCACTTTTCCAAAGAGCTCTTCATCGGATGGCAGCGTTTTGGTGGCCTGAAGGGGTTTCGACACCCAGGTTTCGTTGATCAGATCGCGCCAGGTGATGTTGTGGTTGATGCCGTTACCACCCCAGGAGCCACAGCCAAGCGAGAAGGTCTGGCGCATACCATTCCATAAGTTGCCACTATTGGACGCTGCCTGAGGCTGATTGACCATGACACGCGAGGTGCGGGTGCCCATGGCTAACTTCATGATATTTTCATCGTTGTAGGAATAGATCCCACAGCTATGGCCCTGACCCTGATAAGCCTGAATGCGATTGGTCAACTCAATCGCCTCGTCGATGTCTTTCACTTTGTACAGAGCCATTGTCACCGTTAGCTTCTCACCTGAGAACGGATAATCGGGACCAGCTCCGGTTTCTGGCACGATAAGAAATGTCTTCCCCTCCGGTAGATCTATGCCGGCCTGCCCGGTAATAGTCAAAGCATGTTGCGCCACAATTTTTGGGTTGAGATGGCCGTCTTCCCAAATCACCGATTGGAGTTTTTGCTTGTCTTCTCCTTCGATGACATAGCCACCCTCGTGCTTGAGTTTTTCCAGCATTTCATCGTAAATGGACTCGAACAGCAGCACGGAGTTATCTGAAGAGCAAGACGCCGCTAAATCAAGCGTTTTAGATGTACGAATCTTTTCGGCAGCTTCATCAAGATCCGCAGAGTCATCAACCGTTATTACCGAATTCCCAACACCCACACCCAGTGCTGGCGTTCCCGAAGAATAGGCAGCATTCACCATTGCTTCGCCACCGGTCGCCAAAATACGATCACACTGCGCCATCAGTTCGTTTGTTTTATCCAGGGATGGCACGTCGATACTCTGCACCAGATCGGCCGGTGCGCCCATGGCGACGATGGCCTCTCGCATACAGTCGCAAATCATTTTGTTCGTGAGCTTTGCCCGTGGATGTGGCGCGATGATAATGGCGTTGCGGCCTTTTACTGCAGAAATAGCCTTGATTACCGGCGTAGCCTCGGGGTTGGTAGAAGGAGAGAGTGCGCCCACCACGCCAACGGGTTTCGCAATTTTAACAATACTACGTTCCGGATCTTCCTCGATCACGCCAACGGACTTGTCATCAATTATGTCCATCAACGTCGCGCGGGTCTTGCGGTGAATTTTTAGGTATTTGCCTTCATAGTTGCCCAGCTGTGTTTCTTCGACTGTGAATCTCGCGATCTTTTCCGATACATCTTCACGCGCCACTGACCACACCATGGCGGTAATGAGTTCGTCGACCTGCTCTTGGGTGTAGTCCGCTATTTGCGCCTGGGCAGCACGGGCTCGCTCGATCATGGCCGCGATTTCCTGACGCGCTTCTTCCAACTCTGGCTTTTGTTCCATGGCTAGTTGCTCCCTCGTTGCTTGCTGCATCTGGTCACTCCAAGTTCACAGGTTGTTGAACGCTTCGATCAAAGGGCGGGTACTGTACCTCGACCTGGTGCAGACTCAAAGAGAGGAAATTGCGTTTAACATGGACTATCTTGCGGTTGTTGTGGCTTAATTGAGTATTTCAACAAAGCTGTTTCTGTAGTGTATGAGCACAACCTCTCAATGGCCGCTCCCAAACGACGGCATTCGGTTTCTAAGCCCAGCATTCATGCTATCTAAGCTTGCGAGACATCCGCTCACCCGAGAGTGCTATCCAGCGGGGATGGGCTATTATCCAAAGGCCGTAAATCATCGTATGCAGCGCGCAAGACACGACGACAACCTGTTAATTTATTGCGTAGATGGTGGCGGCCATGTCGTTACTCCTCAGTGGCTGTGCCGGGTCAATACCGGCGAAGTCCTCGTGCTGCCACAGGGCGTTCCTCATCAATATCACGCAGACCCAGAACAGCCCTGGTCGATTTATTGGGTACATTACCAGGGAGTAAGTACCGCGATTTTCAACCAGTATTTGGGCTATAGAGAAGGCGAGAAGCTGACGAGCTACGTGGGTATATCACCTCAGCTCAAAGCGCATTTTCACAGCCTGTTAGAGGTACAGCGCACGGGGTATAACACGCGCGCATTCATTAATGCATCTAATCATCTTCGCTTCCTGCTTACCCAAATCGCTCTAGAAGCACGCCGTGCAACCGCTATCAGTGAGCATAATTTCGATTTGGAGGAGATTCAGCGTTTTATGCTTGAAAACCTAGCGCACCAGTTAGACCTGGACACACTGGCGGCGACCACAAAGCTATCTAAGTTTCATTTTTCAACCAAATACAAAGCGCTGACGGGTTATTCGCCCATCAAACACTTTCTCAATATGAAAATAGAGCACGCATGCCAACTCTTAGACAGCGAGGATCTGAGTGTAAAAGGAGTTGCTGCTGCGCTAGGTTACGAGGACCCGCTGTACTTTTCGAGAATGTTCAAGAAGACCGTTGGTATGTCTCCTCGCGCTTATCGCAGTTCGGTCAGGAAATAGCTTCGGAGGCCTTCACATTGCTTACTGGCGTCACTGTCTCACCCGTTATGGTTAGGTGCTTCATCAACAGCGCACGCATCCATTGGTGAGGTGTGCTACGGGAAGTACGCGTGTGGCGCATCAAGGACATTTTCCCGCGGTTAGCGCTATGTGAGTTTCGTATCATGCGCTGCAGCTCGGCCGGCATTTCATGACCAGTGATGCGATCGCGATAAAGACCACCCGCTTCAAACCCTGCATTGGCAACCAGCAGAGAGTCTGTTCGACACAGTACACCTACCGCAGCGGCAAACTGAGTCGTTTCCAGGGCGATGGTACGATGTACTCCATACTGGCCAAGCACATCGTCGACCATACTCGTATTTTCTCTGGTGAGACCCGGCAGATACAGTCGCAAATGGGGGTATGACAGAAAGTCTTGAAGACTCATTTCTTTGCGGACTAGGGGATGATCGGTCCGCATATAGCAGCGCGGTGCAATGGTTGCAATCGGCTCGGCCAAAATATCGCGTTCAGTGTCGAGGGCAACGAAAGCAGCGAAATCAGCTTCGCCCTTTTTCAACTGCTCCTGATAGTTCGGCGCCACTTCTGCGGTAACCACTTGCACCGCCGGGGCAACATCACGTAGCTCGGACATCAAACCCGGCAGTAGCGCCTCACTGAGTATGGGAGGCAGTAGCAATTTAAAGCTGCCGTTGAAGGTTTCTGGATCAAAGCCCTCATTGCCGAGAACTTGCTCTACCTTCTCAAGTAGCGCTGGCAAATCCTTAGCGAGATCTTCAGCTCGGGGAGTGGGTACCAGGCCATGGGCTGTGCGAGTGAACAGTTCGTCCTCGAAGGAGTCACGCAGCTTTTGTAGGGTTTTGCTTAGGGCGGGTTGGGAAACAGAGAGACGCTCAGCCGCCCGCGTCACATTGCGTTCTTCCAACAAGATTTGCAGCGCAACGAGGAGATTCAAGTCGGTGCGAATCAACTTGCGCGAAATCATGTGGCCCCCAGTGAAATAACTTTTGGTTATTTTTGAAATCCTAGCAAACTGGTGGAATCAATTCATCCCACAAAACCCAGAAAATCTCATTCCAGGACAAGCTATTGTTTCCGACAGTCTCGGCTGGCTGGCCCCGAGAGAGGCTGCTACCATGCAATGGCTGCCGACCTTTGGGGCTATCCCAGATCCCATCATCACGAGTGAGGATACCAATGCGCTTTGTTCGAACCCTAGCTACATTCTTATTTGCCACAATGCTGGCAGCCTGTAGCGGTATCGAGACCCGGCCCGCGCCTATCGAACAGTTTGCCGCGGGCAACTATAAATACTATAAATGGCGAAGCGAGCCCTTGCCCAACCCCGATAACCTGCAGGACCCAATGCATGTCATCGACCCCATTGTGCGAGCTCAACTCGACAAGGACCTGGCTAAAAAGGGCTACGTTCTTGACCCTGCCCGTGCTCAGTTCAGCGTCGATTATCTTTACGCTCAGGGTCTACGCCTGGGAGAGCGCAGTGCAGAGGCGTCGAATCTGACGCCTTATCCGTCAGTGAATCCCAACCGCCAGATTAACCAGGCTGTGGTTGATAACGCCTATGCTCTGGGAGGCGTGAGGGAGACCAACAACATCGCACTGCAATTCAACGACACCACAACCAAAAAGGAAGTCTGGCACGTGATCATCACAAAAATTGTCGAGAACGTGAATGAAGTGGACGTCAGCGAAATGCGCTCCAGCTTGAGAACAGGGATTCGCGAAGCCCTCAGTACTGTGCCGCCTGCGAGTTAAACAAATCAGTCGTAAACCTGCGGGTTGACGCAGCACGGCATAGTTTGCCCCTCCAGTGCGGCGACAACATTGGCAACCGCCATGTCAGCCATTTGGATTCGAGTTTGCACTGAAGCGCTGCCGATATGAGGCGTAAGCACCACGTTCGGCAAATCTAACAGCGGATTGTTGCGGATAATCGGTTCTTCGCTAAACACATCTATTCCGGCGGCAGACAGCCGCCCATCTATGAGTGCTTCGGCAAGAGCCGCCTCATCCACAATTCCGCCGCGCGCCGTGTTCACCAGCACCGCACCAGGCTTGATCAAAGCAATGTGCTGAGCGCCTATTAAGTTTCGAGTATCCTGCGTCAAAGCCACGTGCACACTGATGAAGTCACTTTTGGCAAG
>JBCCNJ010000023.1:0-43034 GCA_039025905.1 Pseudomonadota bacterium
CAACACTCAAATAAAGGGCTCAGATACATCTCGAAATCAAAAATTACAAAGAATTAATGAGTCACTTGTTGTATCTGAATCGTTGTGACAACGACTCCAACAAGTGCCCACACATCTGTCTTCATTCAACTGTTAAATAGCACCTCACCGCTAGGGAGAGGCCGCATTTTGGGAAAGTACCCTAAACTGCGGACGCGTATTATACCGATCGCCGAAGCCTTGGCAAGGACAATATTTTGGCAGGATTAGACATATTGAAGGGCGGCGAATCAACCGGGCGCGAGCGCCCTAATCTATTGATTGTCTTTGATTTTCGAGCCAGCATGGCAACTTAGCAATAGCGCGTTGATAGCGGCGCTAGGCAGCCTCTATGTGGCGCGCTGAAGATTTAGAAACTTAGTTTCTGGTGAACCGTAAAACACACTGACGATCAGTGCCAATTTTAATCAGCGATCACCTAAGCAATTTCAAATAGATGGGCTTTTTTCTTACCCAATCGCACAAGATAAAATCGGTTATACAATGCTGATGCGGGTTCGAAACAGGCCGCCACATCACCGTTTTGCTCAAGCCTAATCGGCCTGCCATTTATTGTGACGGCGTCCCGCGCCAGCGCGTCCTTGACCTGCTTACCCGACCCCGCAAGGCCCGCATCGGCGAGCGTTTGGGTTAAGGTCTCTGGAAAACGTGCGCGTTCTAATATGGACGCGGGCAGGCCGTCTTGACGCAATTGCAAAACGTCGCCCTCAGAGAGTGCCTCTAAAGATCCACTAAACAAGGCTTGAGATATTCTCTGAGCGGCCTGCAAACCCTCATCGCCATGCACGAGTTTGGTAACTTCACGTGCGAGTACAGACTGCGCTTCCGGCCTGCCCTGTCGCTCGCCATCCGCCCGCTCAATCTCATCCAACTCGCCCACATCAAGAAAGGTAAAGTACTTGAGAAATCGGTAAACATCGGCATCAGAGGTTCCCAGCCAGAACTGATAAAACGCGTAGGGAGATGTCCGTGCGGGATCCAGCCAAACGTTGCCCGATTCAGTCTTGCCAAATTTAGAACCATCGCCTTTGGTGATTAACGGCATGGTCAAACCGAAGACCTGCTTACTGTAAAGTCTGCGGGTCAAGTCGATTCCACCTGTAATGTTGCCCCATTGGTCGGAACCGCCAATTTGCAGAGTGCAATCAAACCGTTTGCTAAGCTCTGCAAAATCATAGGACTGTAGAATCATATAGCTAAATTCAGTGTAGCTGATGCCCGCTCCATCACGTTCGATTCGCTGCTTAACCGACTCTTTCTGGACCATGGCGTTGACTGAGAAATGCTTCCCTACATCACGCAAAAATGTCAGCACATCAATATCTGCAGTCCAATCGAGATTGTTGACCACCTGGGCGGAATTCGTGCCCGAGTCAAAATCAATGAACTGTGACACCTGCCGGCGCAGCTTTTCTACCCAGGATGCAACAACCTCAGTCGTATTGAGTTGACGCTCCTGCGCTTTAAAGCTGGGATCGCCGACAAGCCCCGTCGCACCTCCTACCAGGGCGATAGGTTTGTGTCCTGCCAATTGGAATCGTCGAAGCATCAGAAGAGGCACTAGAGAACCGATATGCAAACTATCGGCAGTAGGATCAAACCCACAGTAGAGCGAGCGCATACCGCCATCCAACCAGGCGGGTAATTCAGACTCGCCTGCGATCTGGAATATTAACCCCCGATCCCGGAGCTCTTCGAGTAGGGCACTGCTCATTAAACGCCTCGTATTTTTGTATCTGCACCGCCTCAGCGGGGCGGAAAAGATACAACAATCGCCGCGCTAAAGTCATGTTTTTACTATGGTATTTAGCCCTGTTTTTAATATACTCGCTGCTGGAACATAACAGGAATGACAGGGGCATGTTCGCAAAGGCGAAGAAACCGCGGGGGGCCACGCGTACGCGCGATACATCTCCTGGCAAGTTCGCAATTCCAGTACCGGGTAACAATGGCTTCATCATGATGATCATTGCCGCGTGCCTGATCGTCTTCGTTACACTGCTTAATAATGATCACGACGAGGGCATCGCGAGTGTCACTGAACTCGACGCGAGCAAAATCAATGACCCAACAAGCGATAGCGCACCGCGCGTCCCGCCTAATACACTCAGCGGTGAAATCAATTTCTCCAGAACCGAGCACCTAGAAGCAAAAACTACCCTGCGGGCAAATCAGCCCTGGATAGAACAGGTGGTAAAACGTGGCGACAACCTATCTTTGATCTTCCAGCGGGCGGGCTTCACCAAACGCGATGTGCACGACGTCGTTCACGAGTCCCAGCACGGCAAGGCCTTGGCTAGAATTTTTCCTGGAGAGATTATTGCCTTTCAATCTGATGCCGATGGTGATCTGGCAGCAGTCCGAGTTATCAAATCGCCGTTAGAAACCATCACCTATCGCGACGGTGAGGGCGGCTTTATGAGCGAGGTCGCCTACCGTGAACCCGAGGCCCGGCAGTCTTGGGCAACGGCGGAAATCACCTCTTCCCTATTTCTTGCAGGCAAAGAAGCGGGCCTGTCGTATCAGACTATCATGGAGCTAGCCGGCATCTTCGGTGGTGTGATTGATTTTGTATTGGATCCAAGGGTCGGAGATAAGATTCACCTTGTGTATGAAGAGCTCTACCTGGACGGCAAAAAATACGCCGATGGGAAGATAGTCGCAGCCTCATTCACCAACCGGGGTGAAACCTTCAATGCCTATCGCTACACAGACGCGCAGGGCGATAGCAACTACTTCAACGAAGACGGGGTCAGTATGCGCAAGGCATTTTTGCTCGCTCCCGTCGATTTCACCCGGATTAGCTCTAACTTCAATCTACGGCGCTTACACCCAATTTATAAAACCATGCGGCCACATCGAGGCACTGATTACGCCGCGCCCACCGGTACTCCGGTTTACGCAGCTGGCGACGGTCGAGTTATCAAGGCTGGCTACACAAGCGCTAATGGCAACTACGTCTTCATCGCGCACGGTGATCGCTACGTCACCCGCTATCTACATCTACACAAGCGCAACGTTAAGGCAGGTCAGAGGGTAAGCCAGAGCCAGGTTATTGGTACGGTGGGTTCAACCGGCGCGGCAACAGGCCCACACCTGCACTATGAGTTTTTGATGGATGGTGTTCACCGCGATCCGCGCAAGGTCCACAAATCACTCCCCAAGGCCAAGCAGCTTGCAAACTCGGAGATGCCCAGCTTTCGAGCAGCCATCAATGAGCGTTCGCTGCAGCTGGCATCACTGAGGGCTGACAATCAGCTGGCCCTGAATGAACCAACCGACGCCCCCTCAGACTAGACCTGCTGAGGAAGACGCCCTCTACATCGGTCTGATGTCGGGCACCAGCGTAGACGCAATTGATTGCGCTCTCGTCAATTGCTCTGGCTCTAGCGCAGAGCTCATAGCGACACATCAACACGTCATACCACCTGAAACGCAAAGCCAAATCGCGGATATCAGCCACAGAGGGGACAACGAGATCGAGCGTATGGGTCCGCTGGATCGCGAGTTAGGTAGGTTGTTTGCCGAGGCTACTAAGGCTCTACTTAGCGAGGCCGGGGAGGCTTCCAATAATATTCGGGCGATTGGCAGTCACGGTCAGACAGTGCGCCATCACCCACCCTCACAGGGTTTGGCTGCGGAGAGCTTCACACTCCAACTAGGCGACCCAAACACTATCGCCGAGTTGACAGGTATCACGACGGTGGCCGACTTTCGCCGCAGAGACCTTGCCGCCGGCGGAGAAGGCGCGCCATTGGCACCCGCATTCCACGCAGCGGCGCTAACCTGCACAGATCACAATCGCGCTATTATCAATATAGGCGGAATCGCAAATATCAGCCTGCTTGAAGGCAAAACGCTGATCGCCGGTTTCGATTGCGGACCTGGTAATACCCTGCTGGACCACTGGATACAAAGGCATCGAGGCGAGCCTTTCGACAGAGATGGGCGCTGGTCCGCCTCTGCAGAGGCCCATCAGTCTTTGCTTAGCGACCTCTTGCGGCATCCTTTTTTTCTGCTGACGGGGCCACGTAGCACCGGCAAGGAAGCGTTTAATCTCGAGTGGTTAGATCAGGTGCTGAAAGCACACGACAAGCTACACAGCGAGGTTGTGCAGGCCACGCTAGCCGAATTCACCGCAAAAGCCATCGCCAACGGGATTCGCGAGAGTTCAGTTGAGCTCGACGAAGTCTATGTTTGCGGGGGTGGGGTACATAACAACGACCTCATGGCGCGCCTTGAAAAACACATTGACCCACTGTCTCCTGCAAGTACTGCCAAGCTTGGCCTGGCACCCGATTGGGTTGAAGCGGTTACCTTTGCGTGGCTCGCTCATCGCACGCTAGAAGGACTGCACGGGAACGCACCCGTTGTTACCGGTGCTGATGGCTTTAGAGTGCTCGGCGCTGTCTTTACAGCCTAGAAGAAGATCTATGCCTAGAAGTCCAGGTAGCTTTCTTGCGTTCGCAGCCTTTCGAGCTCGCTGCGCCATAGGTTGACTGGCGTCACGAAGGGCTGCAGGTCAACTTCCATCACATCGTGGGAGCCCATCCATGTTCGACAGGCTTTGATTTCGATTACCTGCAGCGCAGACAAACTCGCCGCCAGGTTTACCAGCTCACTACTTTCAACATAGTTTTGACGCAGCAGGTCCTTGATCACGGGGCCATGTAGAACAAAAGTGACGGTCGGCTCTTCATCCTGGGGTGCCACACCCTCAACGAGCAGAGTCTCAGCTCTTTCAAGCAGCTGTTTGAACTGATCAGCTGTCTGAAGCTCAATATCCGCTACAAAACGCTCTTGCTCTTGGGCAGGCAGCAGGCCCTGGGTGATGCCGTGCAGTGACCATAGTAATGCGGTAAGGAATAGGAAAGCCCTGGCCACGAGCGGCGCAGTGAGGCCGTTAGATCGAAAACGAGGCGCCACAACCACAGGTGGTGGCAGCATTCGGATTGTTAACGACGAAGCGAGAACCCTCCAATCCCTCTAGGTAATCCACTTCTGAGCCCGCCAGATATTGAAAGCTCATCGGATCAACCACCAGTGTGACGCCATCGCGCTCAACCGCCATATCGTCTTCGGCCGTCTCTTCCTCAAAGCTGAAGCCATACTGAAATCCAGAACAGCCGCCACCGGTGATGTAAACACGAAGCTTCAAGGCGGGGTTTTCCTCTTCCGCGACGAGTTCGCGCACCTTATTGACGGCGTTAGCCGACAGGTTGATGCTGCTTGGATTGAACGTTTCAGCGACAGACATTGTTCATACTCGCTCTGTGGGGTGGACTGTACTCAATCCCCAAACGGCCCTGAATTATGTTAAGCAAGCCAATTCTAGTCAAGTTTACCGGATACCACTGCCAGACCGGCCGATGCGTCCTCAACCTTCGAGGCTTTACCACCCGCACCGCCTGTGGCGGGAGAATCAGGTGACGGCGACTCCGTATGCGCAAGGCCACCGTTCACCTCCGCTCCCGCTGCCATTTCGACTCTCGCATAGTACACGTTGCCCGTAACGCGCGCTTTTGAGGCCAGCTCCAGGTGTAACGAGGAATGTACATCACCGTCAACCGTACCATTGATTACCACTGAAGGAGAGCGAATTTCCCCTTCAACCCGGCCCTTATCAACGACCCTAACGAGTGCATCTTTGCCTGATTCAGCCACAATATTTCCCTGAACCAGACCCTCTACGTCCAGTACGCCACTGAAACGGATATCGCCTTTTATGACGGTTTCCGTGGACAACAGTGTGGTTTTTCCCGAGATACTAGCGCCCGATTTTTTACTTCCCAACATGAGTTAACCTCTCTTCTAACTGCCAGGGAAAGCTCTCCCGTATCGTGAATGCATTCGGCTTTCTGGTGTTCGCCTCTACCGTGACTTCCGAAGGCTCGAAACCCTCGGGCAACACCAGTTGACCCTCAACCGATTGAAAATAACGAAACTGCAGGTCGACGCCGTTATGTGGAATATCCTCGCTGAGTTCCGCCAGGGGCAGCTCAACAAACTGGCCGTTGGCGACACCACTTACAACCGCGGTCAGATTACCCTTGAGTAAGGCATGTCTGCGTGCCTCTTGTTGCAGAATAAATCTGAATAAGTACTGATCATTGCGATCACCCGCCATCAGTTCCATGTCATACAGATTTAAGCCAGGATCCAGATCGCCCGGCGCCATCAAGCCTCTATAAAGCGCCAGCCCCTCTTCCAAAGCAGCAATCTCTTCTTCCTGCGCCGCTAACTCTTTACGCACCATCTCGAGAGCTTGAAGATCGATTTCCCTTCGCGTTGCAAGCACTTCCAGGTCTGTCGTTCGCTCTCGAAGTGTGTTTTGCACGGCGATTAACTCAGCTTGCATAGATTGGTAGTTGTCAGGGTTTGCACCCATACTGCGGTAGGCAAAGTGCTGCCCCATATAGACGCCCGCTTCGAGCGCCAACACGAGCATCAGCAAGGCAGCCAGCGCAAGAATGATCTGCCGCTTGTTCCATCGCGTTGGTTTTAACTCCAATGCCTCAACCCAAACATCACGGCATCACCCCAGGCTGTTGTAATCCCATTGTTTCGGGCAGTCCAAGCATGATGTTCATGCTCTGCACCGCCTGTCCAGATGCACCTTTTACCAGATTGTCTATCGCAGACATGACGACAACGGTGCCACGATCCTGGGGTACCGCTACTGAGATTGAACAACGATTGGCGCCGCGCACGGTGCGCGTTTGCGGTAGCACACCCTGGGGCAATACATCCACAAACGGTTCCTGTGCATACCACTCCTCATACAGTTCCTGCAGGCCTTGAACATCAGTATGCAGGCGCGCAAACAAGGTTGCATGAATTCCCCTGATCATGGGCAGCAGATGTGGTACGAAAGTGACATTGACCGGCACCGCGGCCACATCTTGCAAACCTTGCTCAATTTCTGGCAGGTGACGATGACCAGTTACCGCATAGGCTTTGAAACTATCGGCCGCTTCGCTCAGCAAATTCTCCAGCTTCGCCTGACGTCCAGCGCCACTGACACCTGAGGCCGCGCTGGCTATGAGATGATTCGGATCAATTAAGCCTTTGGCCAGCAGGGGAATAAAACCTAATTGCACCGCCGTAGGGTAGCAGCCGGGGCAGGCAACAAGTCGAGCGCCGGCGATGGCCATACGATTCACCTCGGGCAGGCCATATACCGCGTCGCTAAGGTGCTCCGGGCTAGCATGAGGCTCACCGTACCACTGCGCCCAGAGTGAGGCATCTCTGATGCGGTAGTCTGCAGATAGGTCAATCACGCGAACGCCGGCGGCCAATAATTCAGGCACCATGTTCATGGCAACATTGTGCGGCGTCGCGAAAAATACGACATCGCAAGCTGCTAGCTCAGTAACATCGGGATCAGTAAATCTATGATCGTAAAATCCGCGTAGGTTGGGAAAAAGCTCGTCAACACGGCGGCCGCTCTCGGCGCGCGATGTAATCGCCGCAAGCTCGACTTCCTCATGACAAGCCAATAGGCGCAGCAGCTCTACGCCTGTGTAGCCTGTACCCCCTACTATGCCAACTCTAGCCATAAGGCCTTCCAATTATCATTCACCGATGCCGCACAGACCTGGTCCGGTGCCCACTCCTGACGGCATCGGCCAGTATAAAAGCAATAAGGGTCCAGATAACTGGTAATATTGTCTTTTTTACGATTAGCCGCTGACCGTCAAACGGGTGAAGACCTGACTATTCAATAGAGGCCAGACCGCATTGCGGGAGATTCTTAGCAAATACCGCCGCTATCTCACCAATTATGAGGCGCTGCTACCCTACTCAATTCTCGGCGTCATTGGAGGTATTGCCTCCGGTCTGGTGGTGCTCGCTTTCGAGCACGCGATCGTGCAAGTTGGAACTATATTAGGTGTAGGCAACGGCGGCGAAGCGTTTGAAGATCTACCGTATTGGATGGCCTTCGCGCTGCCCGCTGGCGGCGCCATCGCGCTGGGATTCCTGTACACACTCCTAAAACCAGAAGATCGTGAGACGGGCATCGTACACGTCGTCAGTCGGATGCACTCCCACTATGGCGTGCTGCCACTGCGCAATGCCGTACTCCAGTTTTTTGCTGGCACCTTTGCCCTGGCCACGGGCCAGTCCGGCGGTCGGGAAGGACCAGGCGTCCATCTGGGGGGAGCTATCAACAGCCTGTTTGGACAGCGGATGGGGCTGCCGAATAATAGTCTAAGAACGCTCGTGGCCTGTGGAACTGCCGGCGGGATTGCAGCGGCATTCCATACCCCGCTGGCGGGCGTCATTTTCGCCATGGAAGTCATTGTGATGGAATACTCGGTGGCAGGCTTTATACCCGTCATTGTTGCCGCGGTTGCCGCATCCGCAATTAGCCTTTCGTTATCGGGCGGGGAACCGATACTTGCCATTCCCGCTGTAGAGCTCAACTCTCTGCTAGAGATTCCATATGTCTTGCTACTCGGGCTTTTTTGCGGCGTGGTAATGGCGATGTTTATCCGCATCATGCGTTTGTGCGCCAGCTATGCGCACTTGCCGGTGGCCTTGCGCTTTACCTTAGCCGGTCTTTTAACCGGGGCCATCGCGCTGGCCGCCCCAGAAACACTGGGTCTGGGCTATGATTCGCTTGGCCAAATTTTATCCGGGCAGTTAGCGGTTCAAGCGCTATTGCTGCTAGCAGCCTGCAAGGTTGTCGCTACTGCGGTCACCTGCGGCGTGGGTATGCCCGTAGGCATTATTGGGCCCTCACTTCTCATTGGCGCGTGCATCGGTGGCGCTCTCGGCGCGATCGCGCACGCGCTGCATCCACAGATCGCATCGGATATGCCTCTGTATATCGCGGTGGGCATGGCAGCCACCATGGCGGCGGTGTTGAATGCGCCGCTAGCAGCCATTCTTGCGGTGATAGAATTAACGCAAACCATCAGCATTGGCTTACCTGCCTTGTTGGCCGTCGTCGCGGCAAGCCTTACCAATACAGCACTATTTCGCCAGCGATCGGCCTATGACGTTGTGTTGCGCCAGCTGCAGCGAGTGGTACCCAGTGATCCCCTGAACCAGTTGCTGCACCGCACCGATGTCACCGCAACCATGGACGTGCGCGTAGTGCACGTGCCCATTGCACTTGAGCGCACTGAATTCGATCCCCTGTTGGAATTTACACCGGCCTGGTGTCTGATTGAGCGCGACGGACAGGACCTCTATCTGGTATCTGGGATCGAACTACTTGACTGGCTGAGGGAAGCGCCGGCAGATGAAGAGGTCGCAGATATATCTGAAGCACCTATCAGGCGCTTCACCATCGCGCCTGTACCGCTACAGGCCAGTTTAAGGCAGGCAATGGACGCTATTCGCAACAATACAGTGGAAGCCGTAAGTGTGTATGAGCGAAGTCGAGCCACCGGCAAACGCATTCTGCACGGAGTCGTCACTCAGGAAAGCATTGAGAAATTCACCCTGGGGCGGTTATGAGGAAGCAATAAATGTACTTATGGCTGAAGGCTTTTCATATCATCTTCGTGGTTTGTTGGTTCGCTGGCCTGTTCTATTTACCACGTATTTTCGTGTATTACGCAGCCAGTGAGCACCCACAGACACGCCTGCAGTTAGCGGTGATGTCGCGCAAGCTGTACCGCTTTGTCACGCCTTTCATGTATATCAGCATCGCCTTTGGCCTCGCGATGATTGTCATGAATTACAGTTACTTTCTACAGGCAAAATGGATGTGGCTAAAATTGCTTGCGGTTGCTGTTTTGGTGGTCTATCACGTTCAGTGCGGTCGCTACGTACACGCGATCAATGAAAACCGCGACGAGCACACGCACGTATTCTTTAGGTTTTTTAACGAAATCCCGGTTTTATTCCTGTTCGGTATCGTGATACTCGCAGTGCTTAAGCCCTTTTAGCTGCCAGCATTGCACTGGATATTCGCTGTTACAGCCCGGATAATTTCAATACCAAGTTGAGTGTAAGGATCTTATGAGCACTTCTGAAAAACTATTTGAGCAGGCGCGCAAACACATTCCCGGCGGCGTCAATTCACCGGTTAGAGCGTTTAAAGCCGTGGGCGGCACACCTGTTTTCATCGACCGAAGTGAAGGCGCTTACATTTTCGATTGCGATGGTAAACGCTACATCGATTACGTCTTGTCTTGGGGCCCGATGATCATGGGGCACAATCACGCGAAGGTACGCGAGGCTGTCACAGAGCAAAGCAAAAAGGGGCTTAGCTTTGGCGCACCCACGGAGCTGGAGATCGCGCTGGCGGATCGTATCTGCGAGATCATGCCGGGTATGGACATGGTGCGCATGGTCAATTCAGGAACCGAGGCCACGATGAGCGCGATACGCCTTGCTCGCGGTTTCACCGGTAGAGATACCATCGTCAAATTTGAGGGCTGTTATCACGGGCACTCGGATTCTCTTCTGGTTAAGGCGGGCTCAGGTGCATTGACGCTGGGCGTCCCCAGCTCACCCGGTGTGCCAGCGGCGCTTGCTGACGAAACCCTTACATTGACCTTCAATGACGCTGAAGGTTTGCGCAAGGCGTTCGCAGAATACGGTGAGCGAATTGCCTGCGTCATCGTCGAACCCGTAGCGGGCAATATGAACTGCATTCCACCCCAGCCTGGGTTCCTGGAGACCCTGCGCGAAGTCTGTACCAGCAGTGGCGCTGTTCTCATCCTGGACGAAGTCATGACGGGTTTTCGTTTTGGTCTGCAGGGGGCTCAGGGCTTCTATGGCATCGAAGCGGATTTGACCTGTTTAGGAAAGGTTATTGGTGGTGGCATGCCGGTAGGCGCCTTCGGCGGCAAGGGCGAGATCATGGAGCAAATTGCACCGTTGGGCCCCGTCTACCAGGCTGGGACGCTGTCGGGTAACCCGATAGCCATGGCCGCGGGGCTGGCAACACTTGAGATCATTTCCGAACCGGGTTTTTACGAGCCTCTCTTCGAGCGCACCCGCCAGCTGTGCGATGGCATGGAGAAGGCGGCGGCGGCCGCAGGCGTGCCGTTTACGACCAACCATGCAGGCAGTATGTTTGGTGGATTCTTTACCGAAGAGAACGCTGTGATCAATTACACCCAGGTGATGGCTTGTAACGTTAAAGCGTTTAACCAGTTCTTTCATCGTCTCCTGGAGCTGGGGGTTTACCTGGCGCCGGCTTCTTATGAAGCCGGGTTTATGTCCGTCGCGCACAGCGAACAGGATATTGCAGATACTATTGCGGCGGCAGAGACCGCCTTTTCAGAGCTTTAGCGAGGAGCTTCTATATGGGATTCAACTCCGAACGCGCACCCTATCCCAACACCCGCATGCGCCGTTTGCGTGCGAATGCGTTTTCCCGCGCACTGGTTCGTGAATCGAGTCTTTCTCCAGCCGATTTGATCTTTCCTGTATTCGTATTAGAGGGCAGCGGGCAGCGCGAGGCCATTCCGTCGATGCCCGGCATCGACCGCTTGAGCATCGACCTACTTTTGGAACAGGCGAGTGAGCTGCAGCAAATGGGTGTGCCAGCAATCGCGTTATTTCCAGTTGTCGATGCGTCGCGCAAGTCGCTGCTGGCGGAAGAGGCACATAACGCAGACGGATTAGTTCAGCGCGCTGTCAAAGCAATTAAGGATGCGCTGCCTGAATTTGGCGTCATTACCGACGTGGCCCTAGACCCCTTCACCACCCACGGGCAGGACGGCATCATCGACGACAGTGGCTATGTTCTGAACGACACCACGCGTGACGTGCTGATTCAACAGGCGCTATCGCATGCGCAAGCCGGAGCTGATGTGGTTGCACCCTCTGACATGATGGATGGGCGTATCGGTGCCATCCGCAAGACGTTGGAAGCGGAGAACTTTCATAACACCATGATCATGGCCTACTCGGCAAAGTACGCTTCTTCCTACTACGGTCCGTTTCGTGACGCGGTGGGTTCGGCGGGCAACATCAAGGGCGGCAATAAATACAGCTACCAGATGGATCCCGCCAACACCGACGAAGCCCTGCATGAGTGCGCCCTGGATCTCGCCGAGGGCGCCGATATGATCATGGTAAAACCCGGCATGCCCTATCTCGATGTCGTCAGGCGAGTGAAAGACGAATTAAAAGCGCCCACTTTTGCCTACCAGGTAAGTGGAGAATACGCCATGCACATGGCAGCCTTTGACAAAGGCTGGCTGCAGCAGGAAGCGGTGATGCTGGAATCGCTGATGGCATTCAAACGGGCAGGATGCGACGGCATTCTCACTTACTTTGCAGCAGCCGCAGCGCGAATACTCCAATCCTGAAACATGCAAAACCTGCTAGCAATCCTTCTCATTGTCACGCTGACTACCGTCAATGCCTATGGCGACTGCGAGTGCCTATGGGAGGGGTCGTTTGCTGAGGTCGCGAAAGAGGCTGATCTGGTAGTGGCCGGCAAAGTCGAGGGAGGCAAGGGTAACTCTATTGATGTGTCAGTCACCCGCACCCTGGAAGGGGAAGACGACAATCCAAGCGTACGTGTATGGCTCAAGACCGGTGACTACTGCCGCCCCGAAGCAGACCTGTTTCCCGAGGGCAGTGCGTGGGTGATGGCACTCAACCGAATCAACGAAGAAGTCGAGGGTGGATTTAACCCGTTTACACCGAACGTGAGTTATGGTCGCGTCGGTGACTACTACCTCTCCAGCTGCGGCGGCTACTGGTTAGGACTGGATGGCGAGTGGGTAACTGGCAACTTGGTTGATGCGCCGCGTTGGGCCAGAGATCCGAAAATGACGCCCGTGCTGTTGGACCTTGTTGATGATTACCTGAATGGCGTGTTAACCGCCCAGGCCCTCCTCGATGCAAGCCGAGAAGATCCCGTGGCGCGAGATCTGATGCTGGATACGAAGGCATTTTTGCGCGAGGGCGAGTAGGTTCAACGCAGTTAACATCTGAGGTCTTCAATCGGGTGAGGTCGTCTCAGCACCTGTGTCACTCCACCACTAAATCTATGTCAACGCTCCCATGCGCGCCTAGCCGGATTCTTCCCCTCAACCAGATCCATTAACTCATCCAGCATCATCAGAGACAGACCCCAAATGCGGCGGCCTCCGTACATATAGCACGGCAGCGAGGCCTTCAAGCCCTTATATTTCCATGTCATGGTTTCCCGGTTGTCGGTATCGAGCAAAAATTCTAAGGGTACCCAAACAACTTCAGCCACCTCCTCATTAGCGACAAACTCCACATCACGCTCCAGACGAAACACAAATGGCGTCACCGCCATACCGAAGGGACCGCGCTTGGGGCGAGTTAGAATATCCGACAGCTTGCCGATGCACTTATCTTGCGTACTGAGAGTAAGCCCTACCTCCTCCTCCGTTTCGCGAACCGCCACCGCAAAGCCATTGGCATCGGTCTTGTCCATTCGCCCGCCGGGAAATGCCATGTGACCCGACCAGGGATCGCCTTCCCGCTCGGCCCGTTTTATCATTAGAATATGCAGCTCGCCTTCGAGCACCTTCAAAATCATGGCAACGGCAGAGCGCTTCATGAAGCGGCGCCACATTTTTTTACCTGGTTTGTGATCCGTCAGGCGAGTTTCGATGAGTTCCAGTAGCGCTACAGGCAAGTGGCAGAAATCCAAATGGGTTTGCCCGATTTAGCCAGTTGGGCGCACCAGTTACAAGTAGACGATTTAAGGACGCTATGACGCAAGTGTCACTCTTGGAGCTTAATGCACTCAACCTGGTGTATCGAGCACTACCGGCTCTGACTAATATCAACTGGTCAATCAGGCAGGGAGAACAATGGGCCTGCCTGGGTCCCAATGGCGCGGGCAAAACCAGTTTGGCAAAGGTGCTGTGCACCCAGGAGACGCACTACTCTGGTGAATATCAGCGCTCACCTCTGCTGCATGACAGAGGTATTTCCTACGTCTGCTTTGAACAAGCTAAGGCACTGTGTGACCGCGACAAAAAACTGGATGACTCAGAATTTCGCGCCAATGCCAGTGATCCGGGCACATCGGTAAAGACCGCGATCCTGGGCTCGCGCGGACCCGACGCGGACTTTCAGCGCTGGGTGGCACGCCTGAGTATCGAACACATTCTAGACAGAGGGCTGCGCTTTATCTCAACGGGAGAGATGCGAAAAACGCTGCTCATCAAAGCCATACTCAATCAGCCTGCACTGCTCATTCTGGATAGCCCGCTGGATGGTTTGGACGTCGCCAGCCAAGAGGAGATGCGACAGGTGATTGATGAGTTGCTAGGCACTTCGATGAATGTTCTTTTGCTCTGTCGATCCTTGGAAGATGTGCCGCAGGGGGTGAGTCATATTCTGGTGCTAGACGAAGGCAAAGAGCTGCTACAAGGTGCTCGCGTGGATGTGCTAGCTGATGCCAAGGTCGTTGCATTGATGCAGCCACCCCTACCTGCACTCGCCGCTCTACCTGCTCTCACGCCTCGACTGTATGAGTTACCTGCTAGCGGGCCGCTTCTTGAGCTGCGAGGCGTTAACGTGAGCTACGCCGAACTGGATGTTCTTAAAAACGTGAGCTGGACGCTGGATCGCGACTCACATTGCTGTGTGTCCGGCCCTAACGGCTGTGGCAAGACCACCCTGCTAAGCTTGATTACGGGAGACAATCACAAAGCCTATGGCCAGGATATCACCCTGTTCGGTATACGCAGAGGCAGCGGCGAAAGCGTTTGGGACATCAAGCAGAAATACGGTCAACTGGACACGCAGCTGCACTTAAACTACGTGCGCGGCATGAGAGTGCTTGAGGTTGTTGTATCAGGGTTCTTCGATACGATAGGCCTCTACGATGACTGGGGCGATCAACAGCGCGAAACAGCAGAAGCCTGGTTGCAAGCCCTGGGCTTGACGCAGTACATGAAGGAAGGATTTGATGCTTTGTCCTTCGGACTGCAACGCATGGTGCTGCTGGCCAGAGCGATGGTGAAGTCACCCATCATTCTGTTACTGGATGAGCCTACACTTGGGCTGGATGGACATCATCGCGCATTGATCTTACGCGCGATCAATCACATTGGCACCAACAGCGATACGCGCATTATTTTCGTCAGTCACTCGGCCGGTGAAGTACCGACCTGCATCAATCAACATCTGGTGTTTGAGCCACGCGATGATGGATTTGAAGTGGTATGTCGGGCTACGCCCTGATTAGCAAATCGGCGAAAGCAATCTCGCCACGCTGAGAATTGCGTTTTGTTCGAAGAAGGTCTGGCCTGGTAGACCAGCTACCGTCGGGGGAAAGAGCGCTGCACACAACCCTTGCAAAAGGCGGAACTCTGCGTTGATATCGACCTTTGGCAACGGAAAAAAGTCGGATCTGCATAAGCACCCGAGATTGCGCGTTCAAATCTGCAGTCTAAAGCGGGCTTATGAATGCAGATAGAACACCTGAGATAGGATCTTAGACGCAGTAATGAAATTCGGTAGCGACAACAACGGTATTGGCGCTCCCCGCAGTCGGATTTGTGGTAACTGAGTACAGACCCGTAATGCAAAAATGCTAACAAGTTGAGAGCCTAGGTGTCCGCGATTTTGGTTTATTCGAAAAAGCGCTTATGAGAGAGGAGCCGCTCAATGACGATGGTTAAGATGAAGGTAAATGCTGCGGCGCTAGCATGCGCGTCGAGTTTATTTTTTGTGAGCGGCGTTCAAGCCCAACTTTGGGAGCCCTACAAAGAAGGCAACACCAAGTTAGATGTGAATCTCGATGCGCAAATCGCCGTGTTCAATAATAAAGACGCCTGGTTCGGCAACGACGAAGAACTTTTCGACGAGGATCTAAACCACTGGGTAGAGAATACCCTCGAGATAGGCCTTTTCGGTGAAACAGACCTGTTAGGTGGCATCTTGTTTGGCGAAGTGAGCTATGTGTATAGCGGCACCTATGGTTACGATGCCAGCGCTGTCGATCTCAGCTCTGATGACCCCTCGGACATCATTCTTGAGCAAGGCTATCTTGGCTGGCGCTCCGGAAGTGTAACAGAAGGCCTTGGCGAAAACGCCGTCACTGTAAAAGCGGGCTACCTTGATTACTCTATAGCCACCGGCCTGTTAATTCGCAACGGGGGTGGCAACGGCGGCGATCGCGGAGCCTGGTGGATCGCTCCCCGACGCACCTTCCGCGATGCTTTGCTGGTGTCTATCAATACCAACGGTTGGCTTATCGAGGCGTTTCGTCTTGAGAATCGCTCGCGCCCGGGCAGCCTGGATAACCAAATCACGGGTGGCAACGTTGAGTATGAATTTTTCGATCCTGGGCTGAAGTTGGGCGCCAGCTACTATGAAGTTAGCGCCGTCAGGCGCACAACGTCGGAGGATCTGCCCGACTATTGGACATATTCTCTAAGGGCCAATTACGCAGCCACTCAAGCGCTGAGTTTTGCCGGGGAATATGTTGAACAGGGTGACAATGGTTTGGATGCTGATGGCTATTGGATACGCGGCGAGTACGCGTTTGACAGACCAGCGCTTTACGACCCTCGGGTGAGCTACCGCTGGGCGCATTTCAGTGGCGATGACCTCAATGACTCCAAAGACCAGGGCTTCCGGCCCACGGCCTACGGATTTACCGATTACGGATACTGGTTCCAGGGTGAAATTGCCGGTAACTATCCCTTGGAAAACACCAACCTGGACTCTCACCAATTCAGGGTAGAGCTTTATCCATCAGAGAAGCTAACGGTAAACCTGGTCTACTACATCTTCAAACTGGACCAAAAACAGCTCGACGGCGTACCCCTATCTAGTGAGGACTACGGGGAGGAATTTGATCTGGCCTTCGATTACGAAATAAACGATCACCTGGCGATGAACATCACCCTGGGTATATTGATGCCCGGTGATGCAGCCAAGGAGGCCACGGGTGGTGACGACGACTGGCTCTATAGCATGGTGTACTTCGGATATTTCTTCTAGAACAGAAAAAACTCAATTGATGTTTTCAGCAATCATTTGCATCAGTTTTCGATAGCTTGAGTAGACCGAGTCGCGCGATCCGTTTGCTGGATACGGAAGAATACGGCATAGAGCGTTGGTACCACAGTTAAGGTCAGCAGCGACGCAAAACCCAACCCCGCCATAATCGTGACAGACATGTTGACAAAAAAGACATCCGTAAGCAGGGGTATTAAGCCGAGTATGGTCGTTGCCGCTGCCAATATGACGGGTCGCATTCGACTTACTGACGAGTCCAGAATCGCCTCATAGGGATCCTTGCCCGACTCTATCTGTTGGTCAATCTCCTCAATCAACACGATGGCATTTTTGATCAATAAACCCATCAGCGATAGCGCACCTAGCAAAGACATAAAATCAAAGGCTCCCCCGGTGGCCAGCAGTCCCGCTGTAATACCCACAATAGCTAGCGGCACGGTGAGCCAGATAATCAGGGGTTGACGCAATTTTCCAAACAGGAAAATACTAGTAAGTATCATTAGCAATATACCCACCGGCAGGGACTTCGCCAGTCCGGCCTGCGCGTTAACAGAATCCTCATATTCGCCACCCCACTGAAGAGCGTATCCAGGCGGCAGTTCAATGGCCTCGATCTGCGGTCTCAGTCGTTCCAACAGTGGATCAGCAGCGCCGTCTCTGGGATTACAAGACGCAATGATTGTTTCGATTCGATTGCGCCCCCTAATCGCCGCGTTTTCCCAACTCGTTTCATACCCCGCAACAATTTGCGACACGGGTACGGAGCGCCCCAGGACCGGGCTCCATACCTGAATATCCCGTATATGGTCGATATCTGAGCGTTCATCAGCAGGCGCTCTGACCAGCACCGGCAGCAAGCGAGTGCCATCGCGATACACGCCAACCTGACTACCCTCGAAGGCGTATTTCAGCGCAGCGCCCAAATCTTCGCGGTTGACGCCAAGTTGGCGACCCACCTGCTCATTAAATACAGGTGTTGCCACCTTAACCGGCGAGCGCCAATCGTCGCGCACGTCAACCGCATTGGGATCTGCTCGCATAATGGCTTTTGCCTGCTCGGACAACATTCGCAGTGTTTCGGCATCAGGGCCAGAGAATCGCGCTTCGATCTTCGCATCCCGGCCCGGACCGATGCGCAGCGCCTTTATAATGGGATCTGTCCAGGGCAATTCATAGCGCAAAAAATCCGAGGTCGCTTCCCAAATAGCCGGTATCTGGTCTCGCGTCTCGGTCTGTACAATGATTTGGGAGTAAACAGGCGCGGGCTCTCGCGCATCATATACCAGCGTAAAACGTTGATGCGGACCTCCGATCACCGAAGTGGTCTGCACGACACCAGGCTGCTGTCGAATAAACTCACTGACGCGTAGGGTATCCTCGCGGGTCTGGCGTATATCTACACCCTCAGGTTCCCAGATATCGACAAACATAATGGGCGTGTTGGAATCCGGAAAAAAGCCGCTCTTAATGTAGCCGAAACCTATCACCGCTATCGCAAATAGCCCTACGACAAAACCGAGAAAAGGCCATCGGTGGTTCACCACCATACCGACAATGAAGCGATAAAGCTGAAAGCCTCTGCCTGCGTAAGGGTCTTTATCGCCATTACCGGTATCAGGTTTCAGCAGCAATGCACACAGCAGCGGCGTGGTGCTGATGGCAGTTACCCAGCTTAATGCAAGGGAGATGAGGATGACGTAAAACAGCGAACCCGCGAACTCACCGGTATTATCAGTAGACAAGCCTATGGCGGAAAACGCCAGAATGCCGATAACGGTCCCGCCAAGCAGTGCCCAGATCGTTTTACCCACCGCCTCGCCCGCCGCTTCTCGCGCGTTCATGCCGGCGTTCATGCGTACCAACATGCCCTCAGCGACCACGATCGCATTGTCGACCAGCATGCCCAGGGCGATGATGAGTGCACCCAGTGAAATGCGCTGCAACTCAATATCAAAAATCTTCATGATGAACAAAGTGCCTGCGACCGTGATCAGCAGCACAGATCCAATAACAATGCCGGTGCGAACACCCATAAACAGCAGTAGCACGACAATGACAATAGCAACCGCCTGCCCAACGCTGGACATAAATCCCGAGACCGATTTCTCAACTTCGACAGGTTGGTCGTAGACCATAGCGACTTGCATGCCAATCGGTATCACCGATTGCAGTTCTTCCAGCTTTTTACTGACTGCTTTGCCCACCTCCACGACGTTTTGACCTGCCGCCATCGATACGCCGACACTCAGGCCCGGCCGACCATTCACATAGTAAAGCTTGGTAGGAACCTCCTCATAGGCACGTACAATGGTGGCGATATCGCTCAGCCTTAACAGCTTTCTATCGCTTGAGCTGATTAACAGATCGCCCATCTCCTGAACTGACTGGAAATCTCCCGTCGGGCTGATTCTGAGATAATCGTCGCCCACGCGAACATTACCGGCATCTACCACCACGTTTTGTGATCCCAGTACATTCGTTACTTGCTGAATGTCGATGCCCAACTCGGCCATTCGGCTGCGGGAAATTTCGATATAAACCACTTCTGCCTGCTCGCCATCGATCACAACCTTGCGCACGCCGGGGACCAAAACCAATTGCTTTTTAATCGCGTCGGCCGTGTCGTAGAGGTCGCGCCAGCTGTAACCCTCTCCCGTTAACACGAAGTAGATGCCATAGACATCGCCAAAGTCATCGAGCACGATCGGGTCCTGGGCGCCCGGAGGCAGCGATGGCTTCACATCCGCGATCTTACGGCGCAACTCATCGAATATGTTAGGCAGATCCTCCGCTCGGTATTCGTCTTTAAAGTCGATGAGAATGTCGGACAAGCCCGGCCTGGAGACGGACATCTTTATATCTTTCACCTGCGGTAGATTCTGGATAGCATCTTCGAGGTGATAGGTCAGTTCCGTGTGAACTTCCTCGGCGGTGGCACCCGGATAGAGAGTCAGAATTTTTGCGGACTTAATGGTGAATGCGGGATCTTCCAACTTGCCCATACGCTCAAACGCGATGATGCCGCCACCAACCAATATCACCACCAGCAGCCACGAGATAACTTTGTTCTCGACCGAGTATTCGCCTATGTTCATGTGACCCGCTCCCTATCCGAGGGCAAGCTCAGGAGGGATCATCCTCGCGCGGCACGGCCTGTTCACTCAGTGCCATGCGAGTCACGCGCATACCCTCTGCAAGATAGGGAGCACCGACGGCAATAATTTCGTCACCACCGGATAGTCCGTCGAGTATTTCAATACTGCCGCCGGACAAGCGGCCGATTTCCACATCGCGAGAAGACACTGTCATATCGTCCGGGTTTAGCAGCCAAACTCGAGGCGCTAAAGCTTCGTCAGCCTGTACTGCTCGAACCGGAACCCACTTGGATTTTTGCTCTCCAAGTACCCGCGTGAAGTCTAAGGTCACCGTTGACGTCATACCGGGAAGTACGGTGAAGCTGTTCGGCGCATCCATGGTGAATGTCGCTCTAAACGTTTGCGTCTGAGGGTCGGCTTTGGTGGCAACTTCTTTGGGTACAAGGCCAAAGGTCTGTCCTGCCTGACCTTCAAAGCTGGCAACTGCAGTCACTTTTTGCATCTCCTTGTCATCGCGAACACTGCCACTGTTGATAGGCCCTTGACTGGCAACCATGCGCACAACCGATTCCGGTACATTGATGATGACTTCTAGTTTGGCAATATCTTGCAGAATGAATATGGCTTGCTTGGCGATAACCTCTTCGAACTTTTCCACCTGTCGTTGGGCAATCAGACCGCGAAACGGTGAGTTTAAAATAGTGTATTCAAGATCCTTCTGTGCTTGAGACAAGGCCGCTGATGCAGTGCGGAAGTTGGCTTCCATGGTGTCGAAATCCATACGGGAGATATTGCCGTCCGCAACCAGTTCCTTGGCGCGATCAAAATTCGCCTTGGCATTATCGAAGGTCGCCTGCCGATCTTCCTCGATAAGTTTAAAGTCAGTAGGATCGAGACGCGCGAGCACCTGGCCAGGTTCGACCATGTCGCCTTCACGCACAAGGATATCCTGCACCAATCCGCCCACCCGAAAGGCAAGTTCCGCACTTTGATCAGCATCAACCGTTCCTGGGAAGGTTCTTATGCTGTTAGCGCTAGCGCTTTCTACAACGAAGACTTTTACGGGGCGCGTCAGGGGCTCTCGCTCAACCACTTCCTCCGCACTGCAAGCGACCAATAACGGCGCCAGGATCAACAAAGAATAAACACGGGGTCTGAACAACATGAGGATTCCACTATTGCTTGAACACGGCTTTCAGCTGTAGTTCATCATGTTTCGACGCAAGATCATAGTCAGATGGCGCTATAGATTCTCATTCTCCGAGCACGCAGTGAAGAAAGTACTATTGCAACATATCTCGCAAGGCGTCACATAGCTCAGGACTATCACAATATAAAAGGCCCCGCTCGGCGGTGGATCTGGCTTGGGCAATATCACCCCGAATCTGTTGCAGCCTGGCCTGTTCCAGGTAAATCGCGCCCGCACCGGGTTCAATACGCTGCGCGCGTTCTAGCAGGACCAACGCGCGCTCGTAATCGCCTCGCGAAGCGGCCTGTTGAGCTTGATTCAGCAGAGACTGCCAGGCACTGGAGTCGGCAGGGTCAGGCGCGCGGTAGGGCGGGAGCGGCGCGGTTACCGGTGCGGAGGGCATGGTAGCGGGTGCGCTAGCAGTATCAGCATCTTCGCCCGCGGGGTCTAGCGTTGCACAACCGCTGAAATAGATGAGCATCGTGACATACAGAATTGGCCTTAACGGCAGCACTAGCTATCGCTCCCAAACAGTGACTGAAACCAATCTCTAAGACCAGAGGGCCGCGGTGAGCAATCGGTACTCTGCCGCGGTTCAGAACCTGCGATAAACGGCAATAGGCGTGCATGCGGACATCCCTTGCCAGTCAAATAGCCGCTGCGATCTTCTATCCAGGCCGTCTGCATTCCGTCCGGCATGCGATAGCCTAGCGGGCGTTCACTGGCGGCAGCCATGAAGTGCGCCCATACGCGCAACGCACCACTGCTACCGGTTAGACCGGTCTCGCTGTTATCATCGCGTCCAATCCAGGTCACCGCCAGCAAATCTCCCGCAAACCCGGCGAACCAAGAGTCCCTGCCGTCGTTCGTGGTACCTGTTTTACCCGCAACATCAAAATCGGAAGGTAAGTACCGATAAACACCTTTTCCAGTGCCTTCGCGCACTACCGAACGTAACCCGTAGGTAAGCAGGTTGGTGGCCTGCAAGCTAACGGTGCGATCGTACTCCAATGGATAGCGCTTGAGGGCAATGCCCTGCGCATCCACCACCTCGCGAATACTTTTCAGCGGAATGCGAAACCCCCCAGCAGCAATCGTCTGGTACATTGCTGCCATATCCATAGGCGAGTATTCGCCTGCGCCCAGCGTCAGGGCGGGCACCGGGGGGATGTATCTCTCCACTCCCAGTCGATTCATCATCTGCACGACCTCGTCCAGGCCAACATCCATACCCAGGCGTGCCGTCGCTAGATTGTATGAGTGCGCCAGGGCCTGATACAAAAGCACATCGCCATGTGTCTCCCGATCGTAGTTCCGCGGCTCCCAAACCTCTCCTTCAGGGCCGGCCACCTTTAAGGGCTCGTCTGCCAATACACTGGCGAGTGTGTAGCGCCCCGGCTGTTCCAGAGCAGATAAATACACCGCCGGTTTCAGCAAGGATCCCGCGGGGCGGCGAGCATCCAGCGCGCGGTTAAATCCCGCAAACCTCAGCTTACGACCGCCAACCAGTGCCGCGACCTCACCGGAATCAAACCGCGTAACCACTGAAGCACTCTGCAATTCACCAGACTTATCGAGCTCGTCCATGACCGTTGTCGTACTGCGTTCAATCTGGCGCTGCAGAATGGGATCAAAGGGCGTATAGATACTCAGACCCAGAGTGGTCAGATCCTCATCTCGATACTCCTGTCGCAACTGTCGTCGCACGAGATCGAGATAGGCAGGAAACGTACCCTGGATTTGCGTTTTAGTGTTAAGCCCAAGTGATTTCGCTTGTTCTTGCTTTGCTTGCGCCTGGCTGATCACACCCTGCTCCGCCATAACAGCTAAAACCACGTTACGTCTTTGTATTGCGCGCTCGGGATTGCGCTGTGGATTGTATAAAGAAGGGCCCTTGATCATGCCGATCAGCAATGCCTGCTGATGAATGCCCAACTGATCTAGTGGAGTATCAAAATAGTGCCGAGAAGCTAGCGCAAAACCATGTATGGCACGTCTACCTTCTTGGCCAAGGTAGACTTCGTTGACATAGCTCTCGAGAATCTGGTCTTTATCGTAGTGGGCATCAAGCAAAACGGCCATCACTACCTCTGTTCCCTTGCGGACCAGGGTGCGTTCCGGCGTCAGATAATAGTTTTTCACTAGCTGTTGAGTAATCGTACTACCGCCGGCGACCACTTTGCCCGAACGCATATTGCTCCAGGCGGCGCGCGCGATGCCAACAGGGGAAACACCCCAGTGGTCGTAGAAGCCCCGGTCTTCGGTTGCCAGCAGTCCAGCCACGAACGTATCGGGCACATCTTCCAGTCGAATAAGCACTCTGTCTTCACCATGCAAAGGGTAAATGCCGCCGATTCGGACAGGGTCGAGTCGCATCAGGTCGATGCCTCGACCCTCTGTATTCAACGCAGCGACACGCCCGGCGTTGATGTCGACTAGAATGCGTCTGGCAGATTCATCTTCGCGCGGAAATGAGAACCCGCGAGTGTAGATTTCAAAGCGGCCGCGGTTGCGCGCGACCTGGCCCGGCCCATCGGTGTGACGGACTTTTCGATAGCCTAAAACGTCAAGCTCGTAAGCCAGTTCGTCGGGTTCTAGTCGCGCTCCGACAAATAGCTCCAGCGGCCTTGCATAGACCTTGGCAGGCAGTTCCCACATCTTATCGATGAAGGTAGAGGTGATTCGGGCATCCAGATAAATCAGGAAGCCCAAGCCGATAACCACTGCGGTCAGTAACAGCTTGAGCAGGATATGACTGGTGCGGAACATGGATTGCGAGTGTACACCAGCCAGCAAGGCGAGACGCAGTTTATTCCCGTCAAATCTGCCGTGGCATCAAGCGTGGGCGCAGAACTTGGCCGCGTTTCAGCCAATTCACCTGACTTAATCATAGACAGCGCGCGGTGAGCGCTTTTAATCATACTAAGGATCAGGATAATGACTCGCTGATTAAGGAAGAGAAGCATCGAATGAAAAAGTATGCAGCTTACGGCATTGGCGCCGCACTGGTAGATACGGAAATTAAAGTGACCGATGGCGACTTGCAGCAGATGAATGTCGACAAAGGGCTAATGACTTTGGTAGACGAAGCCCGACAGGAAGAGCTGCTTGGCCATCTCAGCGGGCAACTGGTGAAAGCGGTACACGCCAGCGGTGGAAGTGCGGGCAACTCCATGATCGCGACTGCCCAGTTCGGCGCACCGACTTTTATGTCCTGCAAAGTCGCCGCCGATATGGACGGTGACATCTACCTGGCGGATCTGGCGAGAGCCGGTGTAGATCATTGCCTGAACGGGGAGCGGGAATCGGGAACTACCGGCAAGTGCCTGGTGATGATTACGCCCGATGCCGAACGTAGCATGAATACCTTTCTCGGTATCAGCGAAACCTTGTCGCCAGCACAACTGAACGCGGACGCGATAGCCGCATCGGAGTACTTTTACATTGAAAGCTATCTTGCGACCTCACCCACAGGTTTGGCCGCGGCAGTGAAAGGTCGGGAACTAGCGCAGGCAGCGGGCGTAAAAACCGCCGTTAGTTTTTCAGACGAGGGTATTGTCCAGCACTTTCGAGAAGGCGTAAGCCAAATCCTCGGTGCTGGTATCGATTTAGTATTCTGCAACGCGTCGGAAGCACAGGCATGGGGCGAAACAGACAGTCTCGATATAGCGATTGAAAGACTCAAACAAGTGGCAGAGGCATTCGTTGTCACTCAGGGCGCAGAGGGAGCCGTTGTTTTCGACGGCAAAGACTTGATTTCCATCCCGCCGCACCGCGTTAACGCCGTTGACACCAATGGCGCAGGCGATATGTTCGCCGGTGCCTTCCTCTACAGCTTAAATCGCGGGGAAGACTTCGCTACCGCAGGCCGCTTTGCCAGCCTGGCAGCGGGTAAGATCGTTTCGCAATACGGCCCAAGGCTGGCGCCGGAGGATTACCCGTCCCTGCGGGTGGAATTCTTCGGCGATTGAGGAGCCGCCAATAGTTAAGGTTGTGGCTTCAATCGCCTCTTACCAGATCACCGGTATCAAAGTTGACCTTTAAAGAGAACTGTACGCGGTAATCGGTGCCGGTGTCGCCATCGACATCCTCCCTCTCACCCCAGCTAAACTCACCACCAAGCAACAGGTACGGAAGCGGGTAATGCAGTAGGTTGATCTGTGCGATCTGACCCTTCTTAAATTCATCAGGCCCCTGTCCATCGCGGGTATCGAGGTCGGTCATGGACCAGCCGAACGAAGTAGACCACTTTTCGTTCCAGTAATGATCGTAATAGGCACTGATGCCTAGTAGCGGTACTGTTTCTGCCTGGGCTGTCTCCGGATCACCCGAGCTGGGCGCGATGTCCACACCACCATCGTTCATGTAGTTACCGATACCCTTGCCATAAACTACCTGTAGCTTGAGCTGATCTCGACCCCAGGTCTTAATACCGGCGCTGTTGTTGATTCCCCAGCCTGTTTTTGTGATTTTGTTACCCGTATCGAGGCGCTCTACCCCAAGATCGCGCACAATGCCCGCGATCTGATAGTGGCCGAAGCCACCGTTCAGGCGATACCGGGCGGTGAGGTCAGGCAGGTTGTTATAGGCCTGGAACAACTCACTTGCAGTCGAACCCGTAGACTCGCAATCCGGTGGGGGATCGGGCAAATCGCAGGCGCTGGTATCGCGAAAGCGACCTACAGTGAGTGCCGTGCCCGGATCTTCCAGGCTGACTGAAAATTCATTATTGCCCATGGGGAAGGTATAGCGCGCCTGCTGGTTGCGATAAAACACCATACCGGTAGGACCCCAGTAGTCGATAGTATTGGGGAAAATATCGATATCCATAAAGTTAGACCAGGTCTGCCCCATGCCGAAATTTTTGTAGGTGCCATAGGCATGGCGCAAGCGCGGCGTGGTTTGTCCTTCGTCACCGCCGACACCAAACAACTCCCCCTCGAGGATGAAGGTCACATCCGGCCCGTAATTGCCTTTAATGCCCAGCCTGGATTGACGGACGCTGAATATCATATCCCCATCGTTACCAAACAGGCCGCTTTGGGTAGGTATAGTGGACACGCGAAGTGTATCTTCCCAATTAGGGTCGACCCGTTTGAAATCGTAGATCGCATCCGCCATGGCAAAGCCGTACACCTGAACGTTGAGCTTATCTGAGGAGGGCGGCGTCGCCGGCTCTGCATTGGCAACAGAGCCGTAAGGTGCCGCGGGCTCCTGAGCCAAGCCCGGCTCTATAGGCTGCTGTGTCGCCTGCGGTGTCGGCGTCACCACCACGCTGGACTGACTGGACTTCAAGCGCTCCAGTTCAGCACCCATCGCTTCCAACATTTCTTGCTGTTGCTGCATGATTTTTTGTTGTTGCTTGAGTTGCTCCTCCAGCGCAGAAATACGTTCTGCATCAGTAGCAGCTAAGGTATGAGACACCATGACCAGTCCAGTCGCAGCTATCACAATTGTCAGAAAACGCTTTATCATTCGCCAGTCCACATCTTTTATCTATCTAGTTGTTTGCAGCAGAAATAGGCTGCACCGAATAGGGGTTGCCACCTAACGCATTGGAGATATCGGCAATAGCCTTTTGAGCTCGTACGCTATTGCCTGCGGGATCCAGGGGCGGCGATATCACGGCGATACCAAACTTGCCAGGCGAAACGGCAATAATGCCACCGCCAACACCACTCTTGGCCGGTAGACCTGTCAGATACAGCCATTTTCCCGCATCGTCGTATAGGCCCGCTGTTGCCATGACCGCTAGCACTTCAGATACATTTTCGTTGCGCATGACCTGTTTGTTGGTGACCGGATTCAGGCCGCCATTGGCAAGAGTGGCGGCCATGATCGCCAGGTCTTTCGCGTTGACGCTAACAGAGCACTGTTCTGTATAGATATCGGTCGCCCGTTCAGAGTCGCTTTCAATTCGACCATATGCATACATCAAGCTAGCAATCGCTTGATTGCGCTGGTTAGTCGCCGCTTCTGATTCAAACACTTCTTGGTTGACACTTAACTCGCGGCCCGCAAACGCACTGTAGTAATCCAGAATTTTCTTCCAAATCGCGTCCCTTGAATCGCCAGATACCATACTCGTGGCAGTGATAGCGCCGGCGTTAACCAGAGGGTTCATCTCCTCGCCATTGTACTGTTCAATCGCAACAATGGAGTTAAACACCTGCCCTGTCGCATCCACGCCCATGTTGTTGTATAGGGAGTTGGGGCCCTTCTCGTCCATCACCAACGCCATGGTGAATACTTTCGAGATCGACTGAATCGACACCTCAGAGGTGACATCGCCTGCGGTATAGATCTCACCCTGTGGTGTGACAAGCGCGATGCCATAAATGTTAGGGTCGACCTTTGCCAGCGCAGGAATATAGTCCGCATTAGCTCCCTCCTGCAGCGATTTGTAGCGCTCATGCGCATCGTTCAGCGCCTTCTGCACAGCGGCCTCCTCGAGAGGCTCCGCAAAAACGGCTCCAGATATCAGGGTAGTGATCAAAACGAGAAAAAATGGGGTCACGGCGGAGAGTTTCATTATGTGCGGCCTATCCAGTAAGAGTCAGTGAGTACCCGCGCGTTCAGATTCAAGGTCATCACCGCGGAATTTATGTTTGTAACTATTTTTTTGCCGGAAAAAATGATTAGTAGTTCTTTCTTATCTGTCTTGTTTGTCTCATTGTTATCTTTTACCAACCGTGCTCACAACTGTTTGGCTTTCATACTCGATGTATCGTCGCTGATTTGACCGACTATTCTCATCTACTTAGCACGCCCGCATAGACCCGTTGCGCCCTCGCCAGCCGACGGAATGTGATGGTTAACAGCCCAAGTGTAGCCGAAGATTTCTAGACACGCTTGCTCGCTGCTGTGAGTCGCTCCCCAATACGGTAAATCAATAGCAGAACAGGCTTAAAACAAATCGATCTGTTTATCAACCAGCGCTGTGAAAGAAGCACCCACAAAACCCAGAATGCCATCAGCCACCGGCTGCAGCTGTCTATCGATATAATATTGATAGTCCATTGGAGCAAGCGGACCGGCGGCCGGTTCGGCGCCACTGCTGGTCATCACATATTCCACCCAATCACCGCGCGACGGTACTTCCAGCCCTCGCGACTCGCACAGGCGTGCTGCCTGTACATGGGGGGGTATATTGCGCTGATAATCGTCGAGTTTTCTACGCAGGCGTTTACGGTAGATGAGACCATCATCGCGCTGGCCCGTGCGAACTTCAGCGACCGACTCCCGCACATAGTCTTCAAATGGCTCACCCAGAAACACGCGCCTGTAGAGTTCCTCTTGAAATTCCCGTGCCATCAATGTCCAGTCCGTGCGCACATTTTCCAAGCCCTTGAACACCAATTGCGATTGCCCATCCTTGATGACCAGCCCCGCATAGCGCTTTTTGCTGCCTTTTTCTGAGCCTCTCACCGTCGGCATTAAGAAACGCTGAAAGTGTGTCTCAAATTCAAGCTCCAAAGCGCTGTTCAGGCCAAACTCGTCTTCAATAACGGTAGACCAGAACTGATTTAAATCTTGCTCCAATACGCTTCCTGCAGCGCATGCCTGCTCATCACTATCAGCACCCTGAATCCACACGAACACAGAGTCGGTATCTCCGTAAATCACACGGTGGCCCAAGTGCTCAATACGCTCGCGAGTGCGATTGAGAATCTGATGTCCGCGTAGCGTTATTGAACTGGCCAGGCGGGCATCAAAAAATCGACAGCCCGGGGTTCCAAGTACGCCATAAAAACTATTCATAATGATTTTGATTGCCTGCGAGAGGGGCGCATCCCCCGTGCGTTTGGCTTCATCGCGCTGCTGCCAAAGCTGGCGAATAAGCCCAGGCAGAATGTGCCCCTCTTTAGCGAAACGGGCCTCAATAAACCCAGGTACTGTTTCTTCGTCGTTGAGTTCACCCCCGGTGCCTAAAGCCAGCCCAAGGGGATCGATGCAAAACGTGAGGATAATGCTGGGGTACAGACTTTTGAAATCCAGAACCAGTACATGGTCATACAGCCCTGGTATGGAGTCCAGCACGAAGCCGCCCGGACTACCCGTTTGATCTCTACTTGCGTTGGGCGCTACGTAGCCCAGACGGTGCAATCGTGGCAGGTACAGGTTGTCGAAGGACGCGACAGAGCCGCCCAAGCGGTCAATATTGAGACCCGTCATCATCGAGCGGGCGACGGCAAACTCCAACAGGCCAGTTTGCTCGAATATCTGCGTGACGAGATTGCAATCCTGCAGATTGTAATCTGCCAGCCGACTCTTATCGTCCAAAAAGAGCTGACTAATCTCTTCACCGCGCCCGCTGCCATGCAACAACTTGCCCTCGCCCAGTAGTTCCTGCGCGACGTTTTCCAGCGCAAAGCTTTCGAAGCGGTAGAAGGCGGCACGCAACAGCTCAATGCCGTCCAATACTACCCTTCCTGGACACTGGGCTGTGCGTCGCTGCCCATCGTCATCCAATTCGCGCCAATGCACCGCCTGACGATTACGACCCAAAGTCAGCCGCAGCCCCAGCTGATCCGACAATCGCTGCAAAAACCAGGTATCGAAATTCACCACATTCCAGCCGATAAGAACATCGGGATCGAACTCAACCAACCAGTCTAGAAACGCGATCAAAGCGGCTTCGGCGTTTACACAAGTCTGGACAAACTCTTGCTCTGCGCCCTCTCCCACCATGAACACCTTACGGATGGTGTCCCCCAGGGAATGTGCATGAACGCCGATGGAAAACAGCTGCACGCCTTCCATTGCAGTCTCTATGTCATAGGACACCATCCGCAAGTTCGGTCGATAGGAGCCAGCTTTTACCGCCGGGTTTTCGAGCTCAATGTGCGCGCTTAACTGTAGTGGCTCGCCGCGCAGCGTCGCCGAGCCCAACACAAAACGCTCCATTAGAAATCGCTCTGCAGGATTGATGTCCGCCTCAAGCGGCTCCAAACCTCGTTCGCGCAAGGTATCAGCTAGCCGTCGCGCTTGCCGATAGGCCGGGCAGTACACCGCGAATACTGACTCTCCCTGAAAGTTGCGAAGCGAAACCGGTTTCACCTCCACGCTGTGCTCAGCACGCAAAAGCTCGTCTGCGACTTGACGTGATGATTCGCTCAGAAAAAACACGCTGCGCTGACCCGTGATGATGGCGCGGACCGGCCCCTGGTCGCTAGCAAACCAATACTCCAACTCAATACCGGAGGCAGTGTCGCGCCAATTGCGCGTCAAGAGAAAGCCTTGCAGAGTTTGTTCGTTCACTGTGTCTGCCTGAACCAATCACCATATATTGAGGTCGAGGGCTGGGCTTGGCTCGCGCTCTGGCTTAAGCTAGTCGCCCTTGAGCAAACGCATAGCGACATTAGAAAGGTAAGCAAATGGATAAGCCCGTAATCAAGCAAGACCCCTTATACCAGCTACTGCGAAACGAGGACATCAAGGGCTTCAACGAGCAGCGAGACAAACTCTCTACCGAGGAGCTCAAAAGCGGCGACTACCGAGGCCGAGATCTGCGCAATATGAACGCGAGCGGGCTGGACTTCAGCAACTCTTATTTTCGCAACTCCGACCTCAGCGGCATAGACTTTCGCAATACGAACCTGGAGGGCGCTAGTCTATTGGATGCCAAACTGTCGGGCACCTACTTTCCGGAAGCCTTGAGCGCTGAAGAAATTCGATTATCGCTCAATACCGGAACCCGCCTGAGGTACGATAATAAAGGCTAGCAAGCCCACGACTGCGCACCAGACCTGACTAACCCTGAGACAGCAGATCCCGTAGATCGATGATCGCGGCGTTGGCGCGACTGATATAGGAGGCCATCACCAGGGAGTGGTTGGCGAGAATACCAAAGCCGCTACCGTTGAGAATAATTGGGCTCCAAATCGTCTGCTGCGTGCCCTCCAGTTCCCGAATGATCTGCTGCAAGCTCACCTGCGCGTTTTTATCGCGTAGAACATCAGCGAAGTCGATCTCGGCAGCGCTTAAGAACTCAATCAACGCCCATGCACTGCCTCGAGCCTCATAGAACACGTCGTCGATTTCCAACCACGGTGTCGTGACTTCTAACTCCGCAGGCGTGCTGGTAGATTGACTGGCATTACCCTCACCTGCCAGGTCAATGTTGATACGACGCTGGCCTACGCTGGCACTCAATCTTTGAGAAAGGCTGCCAAGTCGGGTGTTGACCGCACTCAACCAGCTACGCAGATTGTCGGCTCTGGCATAAAACTGGGCGTCTGGCGCGTTAGGGTTAGACAGCCGATCGAAATAGCGGCGTACGTAGTTGATGCCCTCACGATATTGAGATTCCGAGGCCGGTAGCATCCAACTATTGGAATCGAAATTAAAGCGTGGCTCTGCCATGACCAGGTCCACGTCTTCTTTCGATTGGGATTGCGATCGACTGAAATTCTCACGCAGCGCGCGCGCCAGATCTCTAGATTGCACCAGCGCGCCATATTCCCAGTTGGGCATGTTGTCCAACCAGATGCCCGGCGGAAAAATGTCATTGTGAATATAGCCGCCCGGCTTGGTCAGTAGGGTATCCATCACGCCAATTAAAGCTGCCGTGGTAACCGAACCGGTCACGACCTCAACCCCATCCTCTTTTGCATACTCCTGCGCGCGCTTTTCAACGTCGAACAGGGGAGGCGCGATACTCCAGTACATACCAAGGATGACGCACACCAGCAAGTAAAGAGCGATGACCAGTATGACCGTGGAGAAGACCCGATTGCCGGGTAAGGCATCGTCCGCAGCGGTGCGCCATTTTCCAAGCGTCGATGAGAGACCGCTCATGGGGTTCCCCTTTTAATGATGTGTATGATTGGAGTGCCCGCTGTCAGCCCGCTTCATAGCTTTGGCAGTGACACACTGTTGCGGTGCATCCTGTACATCTAGACACAGTGCGACCTCCTCGCCCTCAGCGGGCATCCGCTTTAGCCCAAGCAACATCAGATGCATGCCACCGGGTGCTAGCTCCACAGTCTCGCCGGGTTCCACAGTGATTTCCGTCAGCTCCTGCATCCGAAGCAGGCCGTCAACCTCGCGCGTGGTATGGATTTCAACCGCCTCGGCAATTTCGCTGCTGCCGCCTGTAATGGTGACAGACTCATCCCCCGAGTTAGTTATCGTCAGGTAGCCTGCGGTATTTGATTGCGTCGGTGGCAACGCCCGAACCCAGGCCGTTTCGACCTGTAGTGGCGTTTCATTGGCTGCCATGGCTGTCGGCAGTGTCAGCGCGCCCAATAACAGCGCACCTATGGATTTACGCAAAATGAACAACCTCTTTGTGATTTGACTGGAACCTGAAGCTCGCTCAGGCGTCCTACCACTATAACATTTGTGAGGGCATCTTGGCGTAAGGACGGATTCGACCGCGCTGGGGACACTGCCAATACACTGGTACAATTTGAGCGCTATGCGAATAAACACATCTTCTGCTTTTCGAATTTTAGTGGCCGCGGTGCTGCTACTGCTTGTACCTGCGTTAGGTCAGGCAAACAGCTTCTCTAACAAGTCCGCGTTCGACGGCACCAGTGGCAACGTGGAGTTTTTGCCTGTAGAGGAAGCCTACCAGGTCAACGTGGAGGTGCTCGATGATGAACGCCTGCGCATTTATTGGAGCATCGCAGACGACTACTACCTGTATCAGCACCGTTTCAAATTTGAACTCAATGATGCCCAGAGCCCTGTTCCGGTGACAGCCCAGCTGCCCATTGGGCTGGAAAAAGTGGATGAGTTTTTTGGCGAGGTGGTGGTGTACTACAACTTTGCCGACATCGAATTGCAAGCGGCACCAGGTACTGACAGGGCAACGCTCGCGATCGGGTCCCAGGGCTGTGCCGATGCGGGGCTCTGCTACCCGCCACAGACCCACTACTTCGACGTCGATTTTATCACGGCGAGCGCCACGCCCATGGACGAACCGCCCGCTAAAAGCGGCGGAGCACAAACCTATGGCGCGAGCGACACAAATAGCTTAGCAGCCGTCGGTACGCTGCCGTATATGCTGCTTCTGGCTTTCCTGGGCGGCGCTATTCTCAACTTAATGCCCTGCGTCTTTCCGATCTTGTCGCTAAAAGTGCTGAGCTTCGCGCGCAGTACCGATCACGATCGGCACATGCATAGCTGGCTCTACAGCGCAGGTGTTGTCTTCAGTTTCGTTGCTGTAGCGGCCCTGCTGATAGCGCTGCAACAAGCCGGACAGGCAATCGGCTGGGGCTTTCAGTTGCAATCACCCGGTTTCGTGATCGCGCTGGCGTATTTGTTTATCGCCATGGGTCTTTCGCTGTCCGGCGTTGTCGATTTCGGAGGCAGCTTGATGAATACCGGTAGCGGTCTCGCCGACCGCGGCGGACTCGCGGGCAGTTTTTTCACCGGAGTGCTTGCCGTTGTTGTCGCCAGCCCTTGCACTGCCCCGTTTATGGGTACCGCTTTGGGCTTCGCGGTCAGTCAGCCGCCCCACATTGCATTGCTGGTGTTTGCCGCCTTAGGCGCCGGTATGGCCGCCCCTCTACTCATCCTGGGCTATAGCAGTTTTGCTCGCAAGCTGATGCCAAAGCCAGGCGCGTGGATGGAAACGCTCAAGCAGTTTTTGGCATTTCCCCTCTACGCTACTGCACTATGGCTGCTTTGGGTAGCGGGCAGGCAAACCGGTGTGAACACCATGACCGCGGCACTGGCAGGTGCACTGTTTATCGCCCTGGGGCTGTGGCTTTGGCGCTACGGCAACTGGAGTAGGGCAGTAGCAGTGGCCTGTGTGGTGGGGGCTATCGGGCTCGGCACCTGGCGCGCAGGAGATGAAAGCGGTTTGCAAAGCTCGCTAAAACGCGCGAATACCGTGGCTTGGTCTGAACAAGGCATAGACGAGCTGAGAGCAAACGGTACGCCCGTTTTTGTGGATGTGACCGCCGATTGGTGTATTACCTGCCTGGCCAACGAGTCGGCCGTGTTATTCACGGATCGAATGACACAGGCCTTCGCGGATCATGGCGTTGTCTATATGGTGGCCGACTGGACGAATTACGATGCCGATATCGCAGCCTATTTGCGCAAATATGGTCGCAATGGAATCCCGCTGTATCTAATGTATCCGGGAGACAAGAATGGGGAGCCCTTGCTGTTACCCCAGTTGCTCACCCACGATACGGTGCTTACAGCGCTTGAGCAGGTATCGACCAAGCCAACAGCTATCGCAAGCAACTAGCAGAGCCTACGCGGCCCGGCCGATCGCGGCCCGGCCGATCGCAGCTACACACCCAGTTCAACGAAAGCCTCACCGAACAGTAGTGTAAATCGTCAATAGCGGCTAACTTCTTCAATACGGCCGCTAAATGCTGTGAAAATTACGGCAAATAGCGAATCTCGTGGACAGCACTCAGATTTTGATCCACACTTAGGCGCGTTCTCGGCTTCTGCGGAAATGGCCTTCTCATGGCAACCATCCTGGTAATACACGGTCCCAATCTGAACCTTTTGGGTACTCGTGAGCCTGCAGTTTATGGCCATACCACCCTTGCGGATATCAACTTGCAGTTGCAAGAGCAGGCCCAGGAGCAGGGTCATCACCTGTTACATATGCAATCCAACGCCGAATACGAGCTGATCGAACGCATACAGGACGCGCCAAAAGAGGGAGTGAACTTTATCCTGATCAACCCAGCTGCGTTCACCCATAGCAGCATTGCGCTTCGAGATGCCCTGGCTGCTGTGGATATTCCTTTTATCGAGGTTCATCTGTCCAATGTCCATGCCCGTGAAGCGTTTCGCCACAAATCCTATTTTTCTGATCTGGCGCTTGGAGTGATTTGCGGACTGGGGGCCCAGGGATACGAACTGGCATTGCAAGCGGCACTGCGACATTTGCAAGACACGTAATCGACACAATGAGAGACTGATCTATGGACATTCGCAAAGTAAAAAAACTAATAGAACTGCTTGAAGAGTCCAATATCGACGAAATCGAGATAAAAGAAGGCGAGGAATCCGTGCGCATTAGCCGTAACGGAGCCCAGAGCGTGACGACGGGCCAATACATCCCGCAGTACGCGCCCGCACCGCCGCCCGCACCGGTCGTTGCGGCACCGGCTCCCGCAGCAGAAACCGCTGCCAAGCCCGAGCCCGCTGCAGCGAGTTCGGGCCCAAGCGGACAAGTTGTGCGCTCACCCATGGTTGGCACTTTCTATCGCTCTCCCTCTCCTTCGTCTCCATCGTTCGTGGAAGTGGGACAGTCCGTTAAGGTTGGCGACGTCATCTGCATTGTGGAAGCGATGAAGATGATGAATCAGATCGAGGCAGACAAGGAAGGCACCATTGAGGCGATACTGGTAGAGAACGGCGAGCCGGTTGAATTCGATCAGCCCCTATTTTCCATCGTCTGATAAAACGATCCTGTTCAGCAGAGGAAATCAGCATGCCTATCTTGGATAAGGTGCTTATCGCCAATCGCGGAGAAATTGCTCTGCGCGTACTCAGAGCCTGTAAAGAACTCAACATCAGCACTGTGGCCGTTCATTCCAGTGCCGATACACAACTCATGCATGTACGCCTGGCAGACGAGGCCGTCTGTATAGGTCCACCCCAATCGAAGGACAGCTATCTCAACGTACCGGCCATCATCAGTGCCGCTGAAGTAACCAATACTACGGCGATCCACCCCGGCTACGGTTTCCTATCCGAAAACGCGGATTTCGCCGATCAGGTGGAAAAGAGCGGCTTCGTTTTTGTCGGCCCAAAGGCGGACACAATTCGATTAATGGGGGACAAGGTCTCCGCTATCCAGGCAATGAAAGCGGCGGGTGTACCGACCGTACCTGGTTCTGACGGGCCGTTAACAGAAGACTCCAATCGGACACTCAAAATCGCAAGAGAGATCGGCTATCCCGTGATCGTGAAAGCGGCGGCTGGCGGTGGGGGTAGGGGTATGCGGGTAGTGCACGGTGAGGCAGAGTTACTGAATGCGATTACAGTAACGCAAACGGAGGCGGCAGCCGCGTTTGGCTCAGACGTTGTTTATCTGGAGAAATTTCTGCAAAAGCCGCGCCACGTTGAAATCCAGGTTATCGCCGATGGTCAGGGCAACGCTGTGCACCTCGGCGACAGAGACTGCTCACTGCAGCGCCGCCACCAAAAAGTGCTGGAGGAAGCGCCCGCACCTGGCATACCGCAGAACATTCGCGATACAGTGGCCCAATCCTGCGTCGATGCCTGCATTGAGATCGGTTATCGAGGGGCCGGGACGTTTGAGTTTTTGTATGAAGACGGTGGATTTTATTTCATCGAGATGAACACCCGCGTGCAGGTGGAACATCCTGTCACAGAGCAGATCACGGGCATCGATATTGTTAAAGAGCAGTTGCGCATCGCCGCTGGCTTGCCACTCTCGTTCTCGCAAGGCGATATCAGTTTTAGCGGTCACGCGTTCGAGGCTAGGATCAACGCGGAAGACCCGAAGTCCTTTTTGCCCTCTCCAGGCAAAGTGACCACTTTTCATGCTCCGGGAGGACCGGGCATTCGCGTGGATTCTCATCTCTATGACGGCTACACAGTCCCGCCCTACTACGATTCACTTATTGGGAAAGTCATCAGCTTTGGCGAGAATCGGGATGTAGCGCTTGCACGCATGCGCCAGGCATTGGAAGAAATGGTGGTTGAGGGTATTCGCACGAATACCGCCTTACATCAGGATCTGGTAAGGGACACCGCATTTGCGGCCGGGGGTGTCAGCATCCACTATCTGGAGCGCAAGCTGGAGGAGTGATGCCGCACTTCTGCGGCAAACGCAAGTCGCACACGTTTTGGCACTTAGCCTCTAGAGACTGCCGTTATGACATGGCTGCAGCTGCAGTTCATCACTCATCCTGAACAGATTGAATCGTTGGAAGCTACCCTTTTGGCGAGTGGCGCCGTCGCGGTCACGATGCAAGATGATGCAGACCAGCCGCTCCTTGAGCCAGGTGTTGGTGAAACACCGCTTTGGAATCAGATTCGCCTGACGGGCCTGTATCCGGCAGATACTCAGATGAGCGGTGTCCTGGATCAGTTCTCGGAAACAGACTTGCAGCACACACCCCATCGCATCGAGATACTGGAAGACAAGGACTGGGAGCGCGAGTGGATGTCACACTACCGCCCTATGCAGTTTGGTCGTCGTCTTTGGGTCTGCCCCAGCTGGCAAGAGCCGCCAGAACCGGACGCAGTTAATCTCATGTTGGACCCTGGCCTCGCATTTGGTACCGGTACACACCCCACCACGGCACTTTGCCTGAGCGAGCTCGATGCGATTGCCCCAGCTGGTTGCGCGGTCGTCGACTACGGTTGTGGCTCCGGCATTCTCAGCGCTGCCGCGCTTAAACTCGGCGCCAGGAAAGCACTGGCTGTCGACAATGACCCACAAGCCTTGGTTGCCACCCGCGACAACGCAAGGCGCAACCAGCTGTCTGACACATTACTGGAGGTCTCCGGCCCCGATCAATACGACAGACATGCCTGGTCGAGTCAGGCAGATTTAGTTGTCGCCAACATCCTCGCCGGGCCTTTGATTGCGCTGTCAGACACCTTATTGGACTTGCTTAAGCCCGGAGGCACGCTATTGCTGGCCGGCATGCTTGACACGCAGATAGATAGCTTACGGACCCACTACGCCCCGCACATCACCCTGGCCGTCACAGCCCAGCAGGAGGGGTGGGCTTGCCTGCGAGGCGATCTGCACCCTATATAAATGCGAAAGTCACCACCGCATTAGCGAGGCTTTTAACGCGAAATGCTCAGCCCCCGGCTAGCATCGCGGATTTTTATCCGTAACTTCTTCCCCGCTCCAGAGCATCCGAGTATCATACCGCCTCTTTTGAATTCCTAGCTTATTCAAATGCCGCAGATCGGACCCTACAAGTTGCCCAATCGCGTGGCTCTTGCCCCTATGGCCGGGGTAACAGACCTGCCTTTTCGGCGTCTTTGCGCTCGCATGGGCGCGGGACTTGTGGTTGCTGAAATGATCAGCAGCAATCCACTTCTTAAGCGCTCCCAAAAGACTCTATGGCGCAGCCGCCACGATGCCGAGATTCAACCGCGCTCAGTGCAGATAGCCGGCGCCGACCCTGCCACCATGGCCGCGGCCGCGCGCTATAACGCAGCGCAGGGTGCCCAGATTATCGATATCAATATGGGCTGCCCCGCTAAAAAGGTCTGCAAGCGCGCCGCTGGCTCAGCATTGCTGGCGGACGAAAAACTGGTGGCAGAAATTTTGGCCACTGTGGTGGCATCAGTTAACGTGCCTGTTACGCTAAAAATACGTACAGGGCCGGAGCCAGCCAGGCGCAATGGTGTCACCATAGCGCGCATCGCTGAAGATGCCGGAATCGCCGCGTTGGCTGTACATGGCCGCACCCGAGCCTGCGCATTTAAAGGTTCAGTGGAGTACGACACTATCGCTGATATCGTCCGCGCCACGGACTTTCCGGTATTTGCCAACGGCGATATCGATAATGCTGAAAAAGCAGCAGCCGTCATCAGTCACACAGGCGCTGCTGGCATTATGATCGGGCGCGCAGCCCAGGGCCGACCCTGGTTGTGCGGCCAAATAGCTACTGCGCTCGAAACCGGTTGTATGCCCGCTGACCCTTCACCTGTGCAGCAATTGACCATCCTGCTAGAACACGTCGGTGAACTGCACAACTTCTACGGAGAGTTCATGGGCCTGCGCATTGCGCGCAAACACGTGGCCTGGTATCTGCAAAATAAAGAGGACTACCCGGCCAACAAGCGGCGATTCAATGCGCTGGAAACAGCAGAGGATCAATTGCTATTTCTGCAGCGCTTAATCGAGAACAATGATTATCAAACCAATTTGCAAAAGGAAATCGCAGCATGACAAGGGCGGAACCCATTCATCTCAACACCACTTCGGATATCGCAGCGAATGAAGCACATGACGAGGCACTCCCGACCGCGAGCCTGCATGAATCTGTCACACTGGCCGTGAGGCATTACTTGAGGGAGCTTGACGGTCAGCTGTCTACTGACGTCTATCAGATGGTATTGGCGGAAGTTGAAGCACCTCTACTTCGCGAGATCATGGCGTACACCCGCAATAACCAAACGAAAGCATCAACAATGCTTGGGCTTAATCGCGGCACCTTGCGCAAGAAACTCAAGCAATACAAGCTGATTCAAACTGGAGATTAAAAATTACATGAGTGATGTCGATCTGGTAGGGGTGCAACGCGCACTCATCAGCGTGTCTGACAAATCTGGCATCGTAGAGTTCGCAACCGCACTGCGCGAACAGGGCGTCGAGCTACTCTCCACGGGCGGCACCTACAGACTGCTAAGAGACAGCGGTTTGGAGGTTAGCGAGGTTGCCGACTACACCGGTTTTCCAGAAATGATGGATGGTCGCGTGAAGACACTTCACCCCAAGGTTCACGGTGGCATACTTGCCCGGCGCGGCCAGGACGACGCAGTGATGAACGAGCACGGCATTCATTCAATCGATATGGTGGTTGTCAATCTCTACCCGTTTGAAGCCACCGTCGCAAAAGACGATTGCACGCTGGAGGACGCCATTGAAAATATCGATATCGGTGGCCCAACTATGGTTAGGGCAGCAGCTAAGAACCACCGCTTCGTTAATATTGTTGTCAATGCCTCTGACTACCCTACCCTCCTGGCTGAGATGAAAGCCCATGGCGGTGCAACCACCCTAGAGACGCGTTTTGATCTTGCCATCAAGGCCTACGAGCATACCGCGGCCTACGATGGAGCCATAGCAAACTACTTTGGCACCATGGTACCCGGCGGCTCTGAAAGCTTCCCCCGAAGCTTTAACACCCAGTTTCACAAAGTGCAGGACATGCGCTACGGGGAGAATCCGCATCAAGAAGCAGCCTTTTACCGAGAGGCGACACCCGCCGAAGCCGGCATCGCGACCGCCAGACAGCTACAAGGGAAGGCACTTTCCTACAACAACGTGGCCGATACCGATGCTGCTCTGGAGTGCGTGAAAAGCTTCGCGCCGCCCGCCTGTGTCATCGTAAAGCACGCCAACCCTTGCGGCGTAGCTGTAGCCGACACCATAGGCCAAGCCTATGAACTGGCTTTTGAAACCGACCCCGAGTCCGCCTTCGGCGGGATTATTGCATTCAACCGCGAGCTTGATGCCCCTACCGCCAGCGCCATCGTCGAAAAGCAGTTTGTGGAAGTGATTATTGCGCCCGCCGTCGCTCCAGAAGCTATTGCGATTGTGGCCAGCAAAAAGAACGTACGCTTGCTGGAGAGTGGCGAGTGGGACAAACCTTCCCACGCATTCGACTATAAACGGGTCAATGGCGGCCTTTTGGTGCAGGACCGAGACCTTGGCGCGATAGGCCCTGATGACCTCAGCGTCGTCAGCAAAATAAAGCCTAGCGAGCAACAAATGGAGGATCTATTGTTCGCGTGGAAGGTCGCCAAATTTGTAAAGTCCAACGCGATCGTCTATGCCCACAACGGCCAGACTGTCGGCGTAGGTGCCGGTCAGATGAGCCGAATCAACTCCGCGCGCATCGCAGCGATCAAAGCAGAGCATGTGGGTCTGCCGGTGAAAGGCTCGGTCATGGCATCGGATGCTTTCTTCCCCTTTCGCGATGGTATTGACAGCGCCGGGGGTTCCGGAATCGCGGCGGTCATACAGCCGGGCGGTTCGATTCGCGATGACGAGGTGATCGCAGCAGCCGACGAGCACGGTATGGCGATGGTATTCACCGGGATGCGTCACTTCCGCCATTAGTACCGCGCTCTCCCAGTACACTAGCTAACCAGAGCCCAGGGAATCAGGTGACATGAACGTACTCATCATTGGCAGCGGCGGAAGGGAACACGCGATCGCCTGGAAATGTGCACACTCAGGCAAGGTCGAGACCGTATTCGTCGCACCCGGAAATGCCGGCACCGCATCTGAGCAGGGCATCGAGAATATCGCCATCGACGTCATGGATTTTGCTGGCCTGGCTGATTTTGCGACAGGGCATGACGTGGGCTTAACCATTGTTGGTCCCGAGGCTCCGCTGGTAGAGGGTGTCGTTGACTATTTTGGATCGCGAGATCTACGCTGTTTCGGACCGACGCGCGGCGCGGCCCAACTAGAGGGATCGAAGGCCTTTACCAAGGACTTTCTGGCTCGACACGCCATTCCAACCGCCGCTTATCGCAACTTTACTGAGGTGGAGCACGCCCTAACCTACGTGCGCGAACAGGGTGCGCCGATTGTGATCAAGGCTGACGGCCTCGCAGCGGGTAAAGGCGTCATTGTTGCCGAGACGCTGGAAGATGCAGAGGCTGCTGTTACCGATATGCTGTCCGGCAATGCCTTCGGTGATGCCGGTGCCCGGGTGGTAATCGAAGAATTCCTCCCGGGCGAAGAGGCCAGCTTCATCGTCATGGTTGATGGCAACGATATCTTGCCCATGGCCACCAGCCAGGATCACAAACGTATCGGTGAAGGCGATACCGGCCCCAATACGGGCGGCATGGGTGCTTATTCACCAGCACCGGTTGTAGACGACGCGGTCTACCAGCGCATCATGGAACAAGTCATACAGCCAACCGTCGCCGGTATGGCTGCGGAGGGCAATCCTTACACCGGATTTCTGTACGCTGGATTGATGATCACCCCGGCCGGTGAACCTAAGGTCATAGAATACAACTGTCGATTTGGTGATCCCGAAACCCAACCCATTATGATGCGACTACAATCCGACCTCGTTGAACTGTGTAACAAAGCACTAGATCGCGAACTCGCTAGCGCAACCGCCAATTGGGACTCGCGCTGTGCCATCGGCGTCGTTCTCGCAGCGGGCGGTTACCCGGGCAGCTACCGCAAAGGCCTTCCCATCTCCGGTTTAGACGCCGATTTAGGGGAAGACATAAAGATATTTCACGCGGGAACTAGCACCAGCGCCGGCCAGATTGTGACCAGCGGTGGCCGGGTACTCTGTGTTTCCGCCCTGGGCAGCGATATAGAGAGCGCGCAGCGCGCCTGTTATGCAGCCGCCGATTCGGTGAGTTGGGAAGACATGACACTGCGCCGCGACATCGGCTGGCGAGCAATCGCCAGAACTGAGTAAGCCCTTTAGAAGCTAGCAGACTCATCAACATTCTCCAGGCTCACATCTCGCGTGGTGGTTTGGAGCATTATTTATAAGCTGGAAGATCAAACTCCCCAAAAGGACGTCAGTTCCCGTAAGGGCATCGTTCTTGCACCGAGGCGTGCCAGCATGGGCACACTCGCTTCGCTCCAAGGTTCAGTCGCTATGCGAGCATGCCCATCCCGGCACTCGATCTGGTGCGACTCTGAGCCAATTGCACAAGCATGGAATCTTGAGTCCCGAGAACAATAGAGGCCTCGGCGCTGCTGGGTACTCGGAGAGCGCCTGAACCTCGAAGCGATACGAGTATTCAGGAGCGCTGAGGCCGGTGGGTCAAGCACGTTCCCCAACCATTGCGATCTCACCATCAAACTACTACCGCCATTCAGTATAGGAGCATCGTTCTTGCACCGAGTCGTGCCAGTATGGGCACACTCGCTTCGCTCCAAGGTTCAGTCGCTGTGCGAGTATGCCCATCCCGGCACTTAGTCCGGTTCCAGCCTGTGCCGTTTCGATAAGCAAGTAATCTTGAGTCTCGAGAACAATCAAGGCCTCGGCGCTGCTGAGTACTCGAAGAGCGCCTGAACCTCGAAGCGATACAAGTATTCAGGAGCGCTGAGGCCGGTGGGTCAGTCGCCTTTTTCTTGGAGG
>JBCCNJ010000024.1:0-42748 GCA_039025905.1 Pseudomonadota bacterium
GATTGGCGTCTTGTTAATCAATCTTGGTACACCTGAGGCACCCAACAAGAAAGCCCTAAAAAAGTACTTGAGGCAGTTTCTATGGGACCCTCGCGTTGTGGAGATTCCGCGCTGGGCGTGGTGGCTGATTCTGCACGGGATCATTCTTCGCATCCGGCCCGCGAGATCGGCGGAGGCCTATAGCAAGGTGTGGACAGAACGAGGTTCGCCCCTGATGTACCACACCGAGGATCAAACACAGGCCCTGCGCGCGGAAATGCAAAAGCGATTCGGTGACCAGATCGTTATTGAGTTTGCCATGCGCTACGGCAGCCCCGACATAGCGGGAACACTCGAAGACATGCTGGATAAAGGTGTGCGCAGGCTGCTGGTGTTTCCGCTCTACCCACAGTATGCCGGCGCCACGACAGGTTCAGCGTTTGACGCGCTCGCAATTGAAGGTCGACAATTGCGCTGGCTGCCGGAGATGCGGTTTGTTAATCAATACCACGATCATCCCGCTTATATCGAGGCGATTTGCGACAGTATCCACCAGTATCGTGCGCAACACGGAAATGCGGACAAACTCCTATTCTCCTATCACGGCGAGCCGCGGCGATATCTGGATCAGGGTGACCCATACCATTGTCAGTGTCATAAAACGACACGCCTGGTTGCGCAACGGCTTGGTCTAGGAGAAGGGGAGTACATGACCACATTTCAGTCTCGTTTTGGCCGAGCGGAGTGGTTGCAACCCTACACGGACGCGACACTGAAATCCTTGCCTGAGCAAGGGATCAAATCAGTACAGGTGATCTGCCCCGGTTTCGCCTCAGATTGCCTTGAAACCATTGAAGAAATCGACGAGGAAAACAGAGATTATTTTCTGGCAGCAGGCGGCGAGCGGTTTAATTATATTCCCTGCCTGAATGCAGATCACAGACATATCATGGCCCTATCTACGATTATCGAGCAACAGCTCGATGGCTGGGGCACACCCGAAACCCAGGAACCCGAGGCTACCAAGGCGCGAGCCATCGCCCTCGGCGCCCGCGCCTAAAAAGATGGCAAACTCATGCGAATCGCTCAATTGACCAATGCCTTGCTACTCGTGCTCCTCAGCCACACACTCATGGCCGATCAAGAATTAGAAGGCGTATGGATAGATGTCCGAACTCCTGCGGAGTTCGCCCAGGGACATATCGATGATGCTCAGCTTATTCCTCACGATCGCATCGAAAGTGGGGTTGAAAGCCTAGGCATCGCCAAAGACACACACATCTATGTATATTGCGCAAAAGGCGGGAGGGCAGAAAAGGCCAAGACGCGCTTGACGCGCCTTGGTTATGTGAACGTTACCAACGTTGGTGGGCTCGACGATGCTCGCGAACTCACCGGCCAGTTAGACTGAATTAAGCGACCGCGCGCACCGCCTTCTCGCCCGGAGTCAACGCCACCAGATCCTGCTCGATTTGCGTTGCTAGCGCCGCGGGCAACTTCAGCTTATGAGCGAGTGCGCCCAAATACACGCGGGCTTCCGTTCTTTTGCGATCCACTGCAAGCGCAGAGCACAGATACACCTCTGCCGCCAACTCAGGACAGTTCACATGTTCGCACACCTGCGCCAGTGTCGGTGGCCTTTGCAAGGCGTCCATGATCAGAGCGTACTCATCCGGCTGCAGAGACAGCTCTTCAATGCGCTGCATAATCCGCTCCCGCTCTTCGCTATCGAGGTGACCGTCTGCGCAGGCCGCAGCAATCATAGATTGGATCAAAATAACGCCTCTTGATGCGGTATCGGCGTCCGTTTCATCAATGACAAAACCACGCTCATTAAGATCGCCCCACTGAGCGGGCGCTCGCTCGGTAACCGTTTCCGGAGGCTGCTTGTCCCTGTATCCCTTGTAGGCTTTCCAAGCAAGTGTGCCCAGTGCAGCTACACCGCCCACCTGCAGCAAGGTTGAGGCGTGTTTACGTGCCTTTTTGTTGCCCATGACCGCGCCAGCCACTGCGCCACCTGCAACGCCACCCAAAACGCCACTATTTGTCAGTCCACTCAACACTTTGTTGAAATCCATAATACTTCCCTCCCAACAATTGACCTATCAGTATTGCTAATCAGAGTTTTACTATCAAAGCGGTTTAGTCTTCTAGAGAGTCAGATTAAACCGAATATTGTGATCTCGCGCCTATATAAATAACTGACTACGGGCACGCTCTATAATGTCTAAAACCGCTGGGTGCTTAAGACGACGCTCTGGCGAGATCGCTACATACGACTCGGATACGCCTCCTAGCTCACCCACTAACCTGGCCTTGTAGGTGCGTTCAATTTCATCTCTTATCGCAAGAGGTGCAGGAAACAGACCGACGCCGGAGCTGCCGAGCATCTTAGTGAGTGCGCTATCTTCACACTCTGCAACGATCTGTGGGCCCACATTCAGCTGTTCCAGCCACTGATCCAGGTCTCGCCTTAGTGCAGTGTTGTGCAATGGCAGTATCAAAGGCGCTCCTTCTAAGGAATGGGGGAACTTCTTACTGTAGCGAGCCGCAACGGCGCGCGCCGCAAATATGCCAATGCCACTCTGCCCAAGCTGGTGGTTATATGCCTTAACACCAAAGCCAATCGGAATTGGCCGATCCGAGATAATCAGGTCGAGATGATGTACCGCCAACTCTGCCAGCAGCGCGTCCAGTTCCGCTTCCCGACATACAACCCTCATGGGCGTTTCCAGCGAAAAGCTAGTTTCGAGCACCCTATAGGCAATCAACTTGGGAATCGAGGCAACAATCCCCACAGTCAATGTCGAGTGCGACTGTGGCCTATGACCACGAACAACCTGACTAAGTTCAGCGCCCGCGGTAAAGATCTCATCGGCATACTGTTTAACCAGGCGGCCCGTATCCGTCAGCGCCAGACCTCTGCCCTGTCGCTGAAACAGCGACGACCCTACCGCATCGTCCAGTAACTTGAGCTGGCCGCTGATCGTTTGAGGTGTAAGATGCAGTGCCTCAGAGGCTCTGGCGATACTGCCCTCACAGGCAACCGTCCAAAAATAATACAAATGGTTGTAGTTTAGATGTCGCATGGCTTTGTGTCCGACAAATGGGATTTCTTCACGGATCGATTTTACCTTACAACAAGAGAAAACTGATCGATCATTTCTTATTATCTGATGGGCACACGCGTTTAATCACAGTGCTCAACCCAGCCAGTTCATTCACATTCATGAGCATGACGCGTTGCAACCGCAGGCCGCGGGGCCGCGCGGGTTGGGGTTAAGCCGCGTCGGGTGCTGTGGGCCCCTTGGCGGCGTAACCAGTTGGAACTTCCACTGCCACTTCATTTCGGCGCAGGAAAGGCAGGGTCCAGGGCGGGTTATATTGGTTTAGAAAGGGTTTGCCAATGGTTTCAATGTTTTGCTCTTTGAGTGTGCTCAACAACGCCTCTTGTCGCTTCGCGACGCTAGACGCGGTTGCCCATCCTGAAAACTGCACCACGGCTACCGTTCGTGCCGGAACTTCGGTGAGAGTCACCGAGCCATCATTGGGCTGGGGTAGGTCAGACATCGCGTACTCACTGGGCATGGTAAAAGCCATGACAGGTGTTTTCTGCTCCAGAGTCTCCTGCACAGGAGCTGTCATCGCAATTTCCTGACCTCGGTCGTTTCCGCCGAAGATGAATCCCGCCAGACGCCGAAAACCGCCCGATGTCTCTCCATCGCTCTTGAGCACTGTCTGCGCCTGTATGGTAGGTTCATAGTATCGAATCTCAACATCACCAAAAGTCTGTACTACTTCGTACCTTGGTTCCTCAATATCGCTGGCCATCGACGCTCCACTGACAATCGCAAACAGCAAAATGGTAGCGCGGCCGGCAGCCAGGACCAGCCTTCGCCCTATCAGCTCAGGCTTCACTATCCAACCTCCACAAACACTTAGAGGCGTTACCGAATTGAGATTCAACGCGTTTAGACTCCGCTTTTGCGCCCCTAACTTTGGCTAAAGGCCGCCCCTGTGGGCTGCCTTTTTTGAGATTGGTGAGAAGCCTTCGCCAAACTCCGCTTGTAGTTTCCCTCATAAGATACTCCATTGCGTACCGTATGAGCTTGTTACGTTCAGAGGCAGCAGCTAGTTCAGTGCGACATCGCTTCCCTGGCGGGTACGAATGCAAGGTCTAATGCTTCAGCGACTGCCCCGCACGTGAGCTGACCGCAGTGCACGTTGAGGCCCGCGAGCAGGTTAGGATCGTCTATGAGCGCTTGTCGATAACCTTTATTGGCAAGCTCGACTGCAAACGGCAGGGTCGCGTTGTTGAGCGCCAATGTCGATGTTCTTGCAACTGCACCGGGCATGTTCGCCACGCAATAGTGTACGATGCTTTCTTCCACATAAGTCGGCTCAGCATGCGTTGTAGCGCGGCTGGTTTCGAAGCACCCACCCTGATCGATAGCAACATCGACGAGTACAGAACCCGGTTTCATGGTTTTCAGCATCTCTCTATCGACGAGCTTGGGTGCGGCGGCGCCCGGCACCAGCACCGCACCAACCAACAGGTCGGCACTGGCAACGTAACGCGCCAGGGACTCTCGAGTAGAGTACACGGTGTTCAACATACAGCCGAACTGAAAGTCCAGCTCTTTAAGACGCTGCAAGGAGCGATCGAGCTCCGTCACATGTGCTTCCATACCCATTGCCATACGGATGGCGTTCGTTCCCACCACCCCGCCTCCTATAACCACTACGCGCCCGGCCTCAACGCCAGGCACTCCACCGAGGAGAACACCAGAACCTCCGCGCTCTTTCTCCAAGCAGTGCGCACCTGCTTGAATCGACATTCGACCTGCCACCTCACTCATGGGCGACAGCAGAGGCAGACTATTGTTGGGGCCTGTAACCGTCTCATACGCGATTGCAACGCAGCCAGAATCCAATAGAGCCCGAGTTTGTGCAGGGTCCGGCGCGAGGTGTAAATAAGTAAACAGCACCTGTCCCTCGCGCAGCATTTTGCACTCCTCGGGCTGAGGCTCTTTCACTTTGACAATCATATCGGCCTCAGCAAACACATCCGCCGCACTCGGTACGATATGGGCACCCGCCTGTGCATAGTCCTCGTCGCTTTGCCCAATGCCCTGACCGGCAGCTTGCTGCACGATGACCTGATGACCGTTATGGATAAGCTCCATTACGCTGCCTGTGGTCAGTCCCACACGGTATTCGTGGGTTTTGATTTCTTTCGGCACTCCTATCAGCATGACCTGGTTCTCCTTTGCGATGATTTTTGCCAGCCAAAGTATAGGTCGAAATAGAAAGCGTTTTTTCTGCTTTTTCACTATAAAATAGTTAAATCAACTAGAAATTTATATAATATATTTGTTTTCAACTGCTTTTTTAGGATTTATAAGATGAAAGATCTGAGCAGAATGGACAAGCGTATTCTGCGGGCACTGCAACAAGATGGTCGCCAGAGTTACGCCGAGTTAGCCAGGCAGGTAGGGCTCACCACAACGCCCTGCAGCGAACGTGTCCGACGCCTGGAGCGTGACGGTGTGATCACCGGCTTTAGCGCGCTCGTTGACCCCGTATCGGTAGGTGCGGCCCTGCTGGTGTTTGTTCAAATCCGTCTGTCGCGCACGTCTCAAGATAACTTCGCGCAATTTAAAGCGGCGGCATCTGATCTGCCAGAGGTTCAGGAATGCTACCTTGTGTCGGGAGATTTCGATTATTTAATCAAGGCGCGGGTGGCAGATATGGCAGCCTATCGCGAGTTTCTAGGGGAGACGCTGCTAGGACTGCCCGCTGTGCAGGCCTCTACCAGCTACGTTGTGATGGAGACCGTGAAAGAAACGCTATCTGTTGAGATTAACTGATTGTAGAGATTTATTGATGTAGAGATGAATTGAGCTGTTCTGCACTGATCCACTATGCGACTTTAGGTATCGCTGATCCCCCTAGTCAAATAGCTGATGCCTTCCGATCCTACCTGCGGCCAGGGGCTTGTCTTGACACTCGCTACCTCTGGCTTTATTGCAAGGCGCGCTACAGCCAGCGTCTGACCTGCCCACAATAGCTACTGAACTCCTCCGGGAAAAGCTGATGCAACAGCTCCTCTTCCTGGCGGACGTAGCGAAACTCGATAATGATGATAAACAGCACGGGCACTAGCAGGGCAGAAACGACCCCCACTGTGATCGCGCAACCGAGTAACACCGCAGTCATACCCAAATACATCGGGTTGCGACTGAACCGGTAAACGCCCGTGGTGACCAGAGTACTCACCTGCCTGAAGGGCACGATTTCGGTGCCGGCCCTCACGAATAAGCCGTTCGCCGCCACCAATAGATACAGGCCGATCACAATAATGATGCCGCCAACAATCTGAGAAAGCAGGCTGGTAAAGCGGACCACAGGATAGAGCTCGTTACAGGTAAAGACTGCCACAATGCCCAGGACTAGCCATATTGGTGGGTAAATGATCCGCTTGACCATATCTAGATTCCTATCACTTCAAACTATCTCATTAGCGAACACTACGCTCTCTCACACTCATGGCGTAAGCTCACTTGATATCGACCTTGGGCAGCGCCCAACCAGCTAACCCCACAAGCTAATCCCACCAGCTAAAAAGGATACGCAGCTTCATAAGAAGGTGCTTACTTAGCTGCACCGCTCAGGGTATGCCGCGGAACATGCTCGCCTCGTATACCAGATACGAGGGAATTGGTCTGGAACGTCAACACGGGCGCAAAAACGATCACGACACAGTCACCAAGTACCGAGTAGCCAGCGACAGAATACTGATCAGTTCGTATCGGAAAGGGGTTGTCACCGCCAAGGCCGCAAAGTATCACACACTGATGTGGTCTTGTAATTCATACCTGGGCTAAGCGCCATCGTCAGAGAATTGACACAGTTGCGCCCGCCTAATAGCTTGGCTCGACCCTGGCAGGAGTCCTCTCATGTCCATATATGAAGCTATAGATTCAACTGATGGTCGCAGGCATCTCAAGTTACGTAGTCCGGTGACGCTAGCGCCGACAGGCGAACTTGTCTGCGCAAATACAGATGATGTGATCGCCGCGGTCAAGAAAGCCAGACAGGCGCAACGCGCGTGGGCGAAGACGCCCATCAAGCAGCGCGCGGCAATTATGCGTAAAGCCCAACGCATTGTGCTGGAAAGCCAGGACGAAATAATCGACACCGTGGTGGCGGAAACCGGTAAGGCCAAAACCGACGCCATGAGCATGGAGGTCTATGCCGTAGCGGATTCGCTGTGTTACTACGCCAAACACGCCGAAGCATTTTTACGTCCGCGCAAACGCCGAGTGCACGGCATATTGGGTTTACTCAAACAGCTGAAAATCGTCTACAAGCCACTGGGTGTTATCGGTCTGATAACTCCGTGGAACGGACCTTTTGTCCTGGTTATGAATCAGGCGGTGCAGGCGATTCTGGCAGGCAATGCAGTTGTGGCCAAAGGCTCAGAGGTGACGCCCTACTCCGCCAAATTGGCCGAAACTATCCTGGCGCGTGCTGGCTTGCCAGATGGTGTGTTCCAGGTCTTATTCGGTGATGGTAAAACCGGTGCAGACCTCGTGGAAGCAGGCATCGATAAGATCAGCTTCACCGGCAGCGTTGCCACCGGCCGGGCAGTCGCCCGCGCCTGTGCCGAACAGCTTATTCCCTGCACCCTGGAGTTGGGCGGTAACGACGCCATGGTGGTGTGTGAAGATGCCGACTTAGACCGAGCCGCGGACGGCGCCTGGCTGGGCTCGTGCATGAATACCGGGCACTACTGCTGCGGTACTGAACGTATCTACGTGGTTGAGTCTATTTATCACGACTTTCTCAATCTGGTACTGGAAAAAGGCAAGGCACTTCGCCAGGGCCAGCATCTGGGTTGGGATGAAGATATCGGCGCCGTCTTCTGGGATCGTCAAATGACGATTATCGAGACCCACGTCGAAGATGCTCGAGCAAAAGGAGCAAACATTGAGATGGGCGGAAGGCGAAACCCCGAGCTGGAGGGGCTTTACTACGAGCCGACCGTCATAACCGGTGTCGACAACAGCATGGATATTATGCGGCAGGAAACGTTCGGGCCCATTTTATGTATTCAAAGAGTCAGTAACGAAGCACAGGCGATCGCCCTGGCCAACGACTCTGAGTTCGGGCTTAACGGCAATATTTGGACGCGGGACAAGCAAAAGGGTTACGACCTGGCTGCCGCATTGGATACCGGCGCCTGCAGTGTCAATGATATGGCGGTGAGCTACGGTATCCCGGCTGCACCTTTTGGCGGGCGCAAAAACTCCGGATTGGGGCAGGTAAACGGCAAAAAAGGTATGCGGGCATACTGCCATGAAATGCCGATTGTTATTGATCGCTTTGGCGGCAAAATGCAAAACGCCTATCCCTACACCAGTGAGAGCGCCATGGGCATGCGAAAGTTGATGGATTTTATGTGGCTAAAAACGCCGCTCGGGCGCTGGCTGAGCTAGTCAGATCAGTACCAGATTATCGCGATGAATCAGTTCCTCATCACGCAGATAGCCAAGCGCAGCTTCAATTTCACTGGAAGGCAGACCCATAATTTGACGCGTTTCCTCTGCGCTGTAGTTCACCAACCCCCTGGCAATTTCTTGGCCAGTGTTATCTCTACAGGAAACTAACTCGCCTAGAGTAAAATCGCCCTTTACCGCGACAACGCCCACCGACAACAGACTGCGACCAGATTCGCGAAGTACCCTTACAGCGCCCTCATCCAGCTCTAAACTACCCTGACTTTGAACCATACCCGCCAGCCATTGCTTGCGCGCAGCCAGCGGTTGCTTGCCTGTACGCAGCCAGGTACCTATATCGTCACCTGCGGACACCCGGGCGATAACGTTGTCCGCTTTGCCACCGGCTATGATCGTCTCGGTACCAGAGCGCGCCGCGAGTCGCGCCGCGCGCAGCTTCGATATCATACCGCCGCGGCCCAGCGCTCCGCCCGTTCCCGCCATTGCATCCAGCGAAGCATCGAACACATCACTATCGTGTACCAGCTCGGCGTTGGGCGACAGGCGCGGATCACTCTTGAATAGTCCGGCTTGATCGGTCAGCAGCATAAGGGCATCGGCATCGATCAAGTTGGCAACCAGCGCTGCTAGCGTGTCATTGTCACCAAAACGGATCTCGTCGGTCACCACGGTGTCATTTTCATTCACCACCGGCACAACCCCCAAGCCCAGCAGTGTGGTTAAAGTGCCCCTGGCATTGAGATAGCGGTCTCTGGCGGTTACATCGTCATGGACAAGCAGGATCTGAGCCGTTGCCATGCCGTGTATCTTGAACGCGTTCTCATAGGTTTGCACCAGTACCGACTGGCCTACCGCAGCCGCCGCCTGCAGTTCGTGCAACAAATGGGGGCGAGACGGCCAGCCCAGTCTCACGATACCGGCCGCAACAGCACCGCTGGATACTAATACGACCTCTGAACCCGAGGCTCTCAAGCGCGCTAACTGTTCCACCAATCCACTGATGGTGTTAACGTCCAGTCCGCGACCATCGTTGGTCAGCAGCGCACTGCCGACTTTCACCACCCAGCGCTTTGCTTTTGCGACTTCTTCGCGATCAGCCATCTTCCGGCTCCGTTTGACTAGGGTGCATACTCCACCTCAACATCCAAGTCATCATCGCCGTCTTCATCATCTGCAGCCTGTGCCCGCTGACGCCGGCGCGCGCGATATTCCTCCAGGCGGGTTCGAGCTTCTGCCTGCATGGTCACTTGTAGCTGATGTTCATTCTCCGCAAGCTGCGGATCCGCTGCCTCAAGAGCCACACGCTGCTCAAGGTAGTCCATCAGCTCGCCACACAGGGCCGAGGTGCCCTGTGCTGCAATCGCCGAAATCTCAAAGGTTTTCCCTTCCCAGTTCAGCGCTTCGATGACGGCTTGACGACGTTGCGCAAAAAGCTCGGGTTCGATGAGATCCTGCTTGTTGAGCACTAACCAGCGTTCGCGCGCTGCCAAGGTAGGGCTGAAATGCTCTAGCTCTTTGACTATTGTCAGGGCGGCATCCGCAGGTTCAGTGCCATCGAAAGGTGCCATATCGACGAGATGTAACAGGATCCGGTTGCGGGTGAGATGTTTTAGAAAGCGAATACCCAGCCCCGCGCCCTGAGAAGCTCCCTCCACCAGGCCGGGTATATCCGCGACAACAAAACTGCGATGTGCCTCAACCTTAACGACCCCCAGATTTGGTACCAGAGTAGTAAAGGGATAGTCCGCGACCTTCGGCGTCGCCGCAGATATGGCGCGTATGAGCGTGGACTTCCCGGCGTTGGGCAAGCCCAGCAGACCGACATCGGCAAGGACCTTCAATTCCAGCTTCAGACGTCGCCGTTCGCCCTCACTGCCAGGGGTGGTCTGGCGTGGTGCTCGGTTAGTGCTGGACTTAAAGCGGGTGTTTCCAAGGCCATGAAAACCGCCCTGGGCCACGATTAAACGCTCGCCTATCTCAGATAAGTCGCCGAGCGTTTCCCCTGTATCTTCATCCAGAATGGTGGTTCCAACGGGAACAGGTAAAACCAGATCGTCTCCGCTTTTACCCGTTTGGTTTTGACCGCGACCCGCTTGGCCTTTTTCAGCTCGATATAACCGTTGAAAGCGGTAATCAACCATCGTGTTTAAATTGGCATCCGCTTCCAGAACGACACTGCCGCCGTCACCGCCATCGCCGCCGTCGGGCCCGCCACGAGGAACATACTTCTCGCGCCGAAAGCTCAAGCCGCCCTTACCACCGTCGCCGGCAATCACTTCAATATTTGCTTCGTCTACGAATTTCATGCCAGTTTCAGTCTTGTTTCAGCTACGTCTGTTGAGCCCCAGCATCCCAGAGCTTGAGTATATCGGAGTCACTCCTACCCTCGGAGATAAGTTTCAAGGCAAAAAAAAGCCTCGTCGATGACGAGGCCTTGCGGGCGCCGCTCTCGAAATCGCTAATCAGGCAGTGATCACCTGAACGTATTTGCGGCTTTTTGGGCATTTGGTGACGAATTCCACTTTGCCGTCGGCTGTGGCGAATAGGGTGTGGTCTTTGCCGATGTCGACATTTTCTCCAGGGTGAAAGCGAGTACCTCGCTGACGCACAATAATGCTGCCAGCACTCACCGCTTCCCCGCCAAACCGCTTCACGCCTAGACGTTTACTCTCGGAATCCCGTCCGTTGCGGGTACTACCGCCTGCTTTCTTGTGTGCCATGGTCTTACCTACTCCTGCTTAAGCCGAAATACCGGTTATTTTGACCTCAGTGAACCACTGTCGGTGTCCGGTCTCTCGTCGGTAGTGCTTGCGGCGATTGAATTTAACAATCTTAACCTTCTTGTGGCGGCCGTGGGCCAGAACCTCTGCGGTAACCTTGCCGCCATCCAGCAGCGGCGTGCCGATCTTCACCTCTTCTCCACCAACCATCAACACTTTATCGAATTCGACTGTTTCGCCTGTGGCGGCTTCCATCTTTTCCAGCTTAAGGGTTTCGCCTTCCTGGACGCGGTGCTGCTTGCCACCTGCCTCGATAACTGCGTACATAATTTGCTCCGTTTAGTTAGCCTGCTCGCGGTAGAAAAACCTTTAAAATCAAGGGGCAGAGCCAGGCACTAATACTGTTTCATCCCTGGCAACCTAGCGTGGTAACCGCTCTTCTATCACCAGAGGGCGGCGATTTTACTCAAATAGAACCCCCACGGCAAGCCTTACTTTTTACGTTAAAACAAGAACTTAGCAAGTTAATAAGCGGTGGCTTTTCGCTCTCTTGACAGCCTTGCAGCCGCACCCTAGCATGCCCCGTCACTCTCCCGGCCTTGGGCCTTGTTCACACGATTTGAATGCAGCAAATACGCGACACCGTTGCCACCGAGCTTAAGCTCGTCAATCAGCTCATCATTGACCAACTTCACTCCGACGTCCCTATGGTAGAGAACGTCGGACATTATATCGTCGATGCGGGCGGTAAGCGTCTCAGACCACTTTTGGTCTTGCTGGTCAGCTCCGCACTGAATCGTTGCACCGCAGACCATATCAAGTTTGCGGCGGTGATCGAATTTATCCATACCGCAACGCTGCTACACGACGATGTCGTCGATCTCTCTCAACTCCGCAGGGGTAGGCCCACAGCGAACGCCGAGTTCGGCAATGCGCCCTCCGTGCTGGTCGGCGATTTTCTTTATTCGCGGGCGTTTCAGCTCATGATTCAGATAGGCGATATGACCATCTTGGATCACATGGCGGATACCACCAATACCATTGCCGAGGGGGAGGTTCTGCAGCTTACTCGCGCCGGGCAACCAGAAACCACAGAGGCTCAGTATTTGGACGTCATTTCAAGGAAGACGGCAGTATTGTTCGCCGCGGCCTGCCACGGCGCTGCCACGCTGAGTGGGCAGCCTCAAGCAGAGTGTCAGGTTCAGCACGCATTTGGACTCAACCTCGGCATAGCTTTTCAAATGATCGACGATGTTCTCGACTACGAAGGCGACCCAGTGGCCATGGGTAAGAACGTAGGGGACGACCTGACGGAAGGCAAAACCACACTGCCTCTCATTCACGCTATGCGCGAGGGGACTGACACCGAACGCACTCTGATTGCAACGGCGATTAAAAGCAAAAGCGCGCAGAATATTGCTGATATTATCGAAGCGGTTAATCGCTGTGGCTCACTGGACTACACGCGGGCACAGGCCAGAACATACCATGATATAGCGTTAGAAAAGCTCGCTACTTTGCCAGTTGGAAAACATCGCACTGCCTTAGAGCAAGTAACGCAGCTGTCATTGGATCGCATTCAGTAAACCCCCATCTGGCGGTTCATACCCACCTTGTACTAGCCCGCTTGCGAATAAACCCAAGCTAAGTGCACTACTAGCAGTCGCGCGCCGAGGTGCGTGTCCATGCATCCATTTGAGCGCGGACTATTTACGCTCTTGTTAGATCACGGCGCATTGCGTGCGCCTGCTGGCGTTTCTATACTCACGTGCTATCACTTTCTCACTCCCCAGCCAGGCATCCGAGATGACTGAACGCACTTTACTGTCTTCCTTCCCCAGTTACGACAAACTGGCGACCCTAGCCCAGAGCGCACACACGCCATCGCTCAAACAACTGTTTGCAGAAGACGCTGACCGGGCTGAGCGCTTTCGCCTCGCTGCCGCGGGGCTAGAACTGGATTATTCGAAACAACTGATTACCCAAGAATCGCTGGCAGGCTTGCTCGCTCTAGCGACAGAGGCGGACATTGCGGGAGAAATCGATGATCTGTTTGCAGGAAAACACATCAACAATACAGAGGATCGCCCCGCCCTGCATATGCTACTTCGGGCCACCTCCAGCACTTCCTCAGAGCGCCTTAAAGAGGTGGAATCCTCCCGCGCGCTGATGCAGACCTGGTCGCAGCAACTGCGCAGCGGCGCTTGGTTGGGTTTCTCCGATACTCCCATAACCGATGTTGTTAATATTGGGATCGGCGGTTCAGATCTGGGGCCAAGACTGGTCACCGAGGCCCTGCAGCCCTACCAGAGTGACGTGAACTGCCATTACGTGGCAAATGTCGACCCCGCAGACCTGCAAAGCGCTCTACTCGACCTCAATCCAGAATCGACACTGTTTATCATCTGCTCCAAATCCTTTCGCACGGAAGAGACTCTCACCAATGGATTGGCCGCCAGACAATGGCTAGTCAATGCCGGTGCTAGCGACGACGATGTAGCCAAACATTTCGTCGCGGTCACATCCAACATTGAGGCGGCCCAGGATTTCGGGATTAAGGAGCGGCACTGTCTACCCATGTGGGATTGGGTGGGAGGACGATATTCCGTTTGGTCCGCTATTGGACTCAGCTGTGCGATCTCCATTGGTTGGGACCACTTCGCTCAGTTTCTCGCTGGCGCAGAAGCGATGGATCAACACGTTAAATCGACACCTCTGGCAGAAAATATGCCGGTGTTATGCAGCCTTTTGGAGGTGTGGAATTGTCATTTTCTCGGGGCGGGCAACCATGTCGTGCTGCCTTACGACAACGGCCTCAGACAGCTGCCCGCCTATTTGCAGCAGCTGACTATGGAGAGCAACGGTAAGAGAGTGAACGCCAACGGAGCGCTTTTGCCCTATAACACCGGCCCTGTCCTGTGGGGATCCGCTGGAACCATGGGTCAGCATTCCTTTCACCAGCTTCTGCATCAGGGAACGCTCTTATGCCCCGCCGATTTCGTGCTCCCACTTAACACCCACACCGGCATGGACGCTCAGCACAGGCGACTCATCGCCAATTGCATTGCACAGAGCCGTACGCTGATGATCGGCCGATCTGTCGATGAAGCCGAAGCGGCACTGTTGGACCGCGGCTTATCAGTCGCGGAGGCGGCGCGACTGGCACCCCATCTGAGCATGCCCGGCAATCGGCCCAGCAATACCATTACTATGCGATCCCTAACGCCAGCAACCCTGGGTGCCTTGTTGGCGCTATATGAGCACCGTACCTTCTGCACTGCGCGTTTATGGGGCATCAATCCCTTTGATCAATGGGGCGTTGAGCTCGGCAAGGAAATCGGTGTACAGGTTCTCGAAAAACTAGAGAATGCCAAAGCCGTTAGCAGTATGGACGCCTCAACGGAAAAACTCATCGACCGCTGGCGCAGCGCTCAACCCTAGGTATCGATCAGCGCCAGTAGTTCTTGGGTTTTAGCACCCATCAGCGCCGCGTCGCCGCGACTCTCGACATTGAGCCGTACCACGGGTTCCGTATTGGACATACGCAAATTGAAGCGCCAATGTCCCATGACCATGCTCAGACCGTCGACATGCTCGATCAGCTCCGCACCTTCGGCGTAGTGCGCCTCGATGCGCGATAGCACGGAGGCGGGTTCATCAATTGTTCGATTGATCTCACCGCTACAGGGATAAGCGGCCACCCGTTGTGCAACAAGAGAGGATAGACTTTGTCCCGATCGCGAGATCAAGCCGGTAACCAGTAACCAGGGAATCATGCCACTGTCGCAGTATGCAAAATCACGAAAATAGTGGTGAGCACTCATCTCACCACCGTAGACCGCGTTCTCCAGTCGCATCCGCTCTTTTATAAAGGCGTGGCCCGTCTTACTCTGTACAGCCTCGCCACCGTGCGACTCGACGATATCAATCGTGTTCCAGACCAGACGCGGATCATGCACCACCCTGGCGGGGCCCTGTTGCTGCAAAAACGCGTCCGCCAGGAGGCCGACAACATAGTAGCCTTCGACAAATTCGCCGTTTTCATCAAAGAAAAAACAGCGATCAAAATCTCCATCCCAGCCAATGCCAAGGTCCGCTTTGTGTTCGCGCACGGCTTGGATAGCCGCGACCCGATTTTCAGGGAGCAGGGGGTTAGGCACACCATTGGGAAAGTTGCCGTCCGGTTCGTGGTGTAGCTTGATGAATTCAAAGGGGAGGTGCGCCTCCAAAAGATCAACGACTCTGCCGGCACCGCCATTGCCAGCATCCACCACGATTTTGAGTGGCTGCAGTTTCGAAGCGTCGATGTAGGACAACAGATGCTGCACATAGGCAGCGGAGGTATCCAGTGTGTGTAATTCACCTTTTTTAGCGGCGGCCTGAAAAGCGTTTTGCTCCGCCAGATGCTGAATATCAAACAAACCCGTATCACCAGAGATCGGCTTGGACTCCTCTCGCACGAACTTCATGCCGTTGTAGTCCTTCGGGTTATGGCTGGCAGTAACGGCGATACCGCCATCCATGCCTGCATGGGATGTCGCGAAATAGATTTCCTCTGTGCCGCACAGCCCAATGTCATAGACATCGACGCCTTGCTCCAGCAACCCTTCGACTAACGCAGCCTTAATGGCTTCACTTGTCAAACGTATGTCATGACCCACCACGACTTGCTTGGGATGGATGACCGTGGCGTATGCGCGCCCAATCCGGCGCGCGATGTCTTCGTTTAACTGGTCGGGAACCCGGCCGCGCACATCGTAGGCCTTGAAACAGGTGAATTTCTCCAAGGCCAATACCCCTCAGTCTTTCGAGTAATAGTTTTCGTAAACAAAATTCGTTGCTTCGACAAATCCAGGCACGCTGCCGCAATCAAATCGGCGCCCCTGAAATTTATAGGCCATGACGCAGCCGCGCCTGGCCTGAGTTTGTAGCGCATCCGTCAACTGCACCTCACCGTTTGCACCCGGCTCAGTTTCTCTGATTATCTCAAAAATGTCCGGCGTCAAAATATAGCGTCCAATAATCGCAAGATTGGACGGGGCATCTTCTTTTGCCGGTTTTTCAACCATTTCATCCACGCGATAAATACCATCGCGAAGACTCTCACCAGAGATCACTCCGTACTTGTGGACCTCATCTTCAGGCACTTCTTGAATTGCGACGATGGAGCAGCGAAACTGCTTATAGAGTTCCGCCATTTGCGCCAAGACACCTGGACCATCATTCAGACACAAGTCATCAGACAGCAACACGCCGAAAGGCTCATTGCCGATCAGGGACTGGCCAGTGAGAATGGCATGTCCAAGACCTTTCATCTCACGCTGCCGCACCATGGTGAACACACCCTGATCAAGCACGCTGCGAATGCCCTCTAGAAAGCTCTCCTTGCCGCTACCGGATATTTGGTGCTCCAGCTCATAGCTGATGTCAAAATGGTCCGCGATAGAACGCTTGCCACGCCCGGTCACCATGGCGCAGGTTGTCATTCCGGCATCGATTGCCTCCTCCACACCGTACTGCACCAAAGGTTTGTTAACAATCGGGAGCATTTCTTTGGGCATGCTCTTGGTGGCAGGCAGAAATCGTGTGCCATATCCCGCAACAGGGAATAAACACTTTTTTATCGACATAGAGGTTTCCTGTGAACTGTAAGCGGTGAGCTACTTACCGCGCCCGTAAACATCCTCGTAGCGCACAATATCATCCTCACCAAGATAAGCCCCGGATTGTACCTCTATCAGCTCCAGTGGAATACGCCCGGGGTTGGCAAGTCGATGTTTGTGCCCTAGCGGTATATAGGTGGATTCGTCCTCGCCCAGCATAAAGACCTTTTCGTCGCAGGTTACCTCGGCGGTACCGTGCACCACCACCCAGTGCTCGGCGCGGTGATGATGCATCTGAAGCGAAAGGGTTTGCCCTGGGTTTACTACGATGCGTTTCACCTGAAATCGTTCTGACATTACCAGGGATTCGTAAGATCCCCACGGTCGGTATACGCGGCGATGATGTGACGCCTCCGAACGCTGTTGATCCTTCAACTGATTCACAATACGTTTGACATCTTGGACGCTTTCACGGTCAGCCACGAGCAATGCATCAGCCGTCTCAACGACTACCAGGTTGTCGACACCTATTGCGGCGAGCAATCGCGAATCACTGCGAAAATAGCTGTTACTGCAATTATCCAATACAACATCGCCCTTACTGACGTTGCCCTGCTCATCTCGGTCCGCCACCTCCCAAAGCGCGGACCAGGCACCGACATCACTCCAACCACAATCCAGAGATACCACGCCGCCGCTGTCGGTGTTCTCCATTACCGCATAGTCAATGCTGTCGCTTGGGCTCTCGAGAAACGCCTGTGAATTGGGGCGAACAAAGTCCATATCCACTTCAGCAGACTCCATTGCGCGTCGACAGCAATGAACAATTCGCGGCGCGTGAGTTGATAACTCCTCGAGGTAGCGGGCGGCACTCAGAAGGAACATACCGCTGTTCCACACGTGGCTGCCCCCATCTACATATGATTGGGCGGTTTCAGTGTCCGGTTTTTCAACAAAACGTTCGAGTTCGAATAATCCCGTATCAAGCTGCTCACCGCATTTGATATACCCATAGCCCGTTTCAGGTGTGGAGGGCACGACTCCGAACGTCATCAGCCTGCCTTCAGCTGCCAGCGGCATGGCTTTGGAAACAGCTTCGGTAAACGCTTCCACATTCTGGATAACGTGATCCGCGGGCAATACAAGCAAAACCGCTTCTGGATCAATACTCTGCGCCTGCAAAGCAGCAAGTGCTACGGCGGGTGCTGTGTTGCGGCCCTCAGGTTCGAGAATGAGCGCTGCAGCTTGGATATCCACCTGACGCAATTGTTCTGCGACCATAAAGCGGTGTTCTTCATTGCATACCACAAGTGGAGCCGCTGCATCCAGGCCAGTACTCCGATGCAGGGTTTCCTGCAACATAGAAAGCTCGCCTGCAAGTGGCAAAAACTGCTTAGGGTGAGTTTCTCTAGAAACGGGCCACAAGCGGCTTCCAACGCCACCACAAAGAAGGACAGGTGTCAGCATTACGCTCCCAGTTCGCCGGCATCGAACGTCGCTGACAGTTATCCCGTCAGCCCACGCAACGGCCCCGATATTGATCGACGACAACATGGTAGCGGAAGGTCCTAGGCTTTACTAGAAGCAGGCTGCAGCAGCATTCCGTCCTGTGATACACCTCAAATAATAGGCTTTTTGTGCGCTTCCAATTGCGCTGGACTTGTTGGGATGAGCAATTAGAATAGGCATGCTCGCAGGGACGCCGCATATAACCTGTCCACAAAGCCGTCGCAATTTGGTTGCCATGGCACACTGAATCAGCCACTAATGGATACTCTATGACAGCGAAAAGTGCCTACGGCAAGGACGAATTGATCACCTGCGGTATCGGTGAGCTATTCGGTCCTGGCAATGCACAGCTACCCACAGATAACATGTTGATGCTGGATCGAATCGTCCGTATCAGCTCAGAGGGTGGCAAGCATGAAAAGGGTGAGATCATCGCTGAGTTGGACATTCATCCGCAGCTTTGGTTTTTTCAGTGTCACTTTCCTGGCGATCCCGTCATGCCGGGCTGTCTGGGCCTCGACGCGCTGTGGCAACTGGTAGGCTTTTTTCTGGGCTGGCGCGGCAATCCGGGGCGTGGCAGGGCACTTGGCTGTGGTGAGGTTAAGTTCAGCGGTCAGGTACTGCCCACTGCGACAAAAGTCGTTTATAACATCGACATTAGGCGCGTTATAGAACGCAAGCTAGTCATGGGTATTGCCGATGGCACGGTTGCGGTAGACGGTAAGGAAATCTATCACGCGGCGGATCTTCGAGTAGGATTGTTCACCTCTACGGAGGGCTTTTAGGCCTATGGGTAAGCGCGTAGTCATCACCGGATTGGGTATCGTCTCCTGCCTGGGCAATGACGCTGAAGCAGTGAGCCAGTCTCTACGGGAAGGACGCTCTGGCATCAGCCTGCGTCAGGAGCAGGTAGAAAAAGGTCTGCGGTCACACGTTGCTGGTGCGCCAGAAATTGAGATTGCTGCACTGATCGACCGAAAACAATTGCGTTTTATGGGGGATGCCGCTGCCTATGCCTACATCGCACTGCAGCAAGCAATTGCAGACGCAGGCCTTTCTGAGGAAGACATATCCAATACGCGCACCGGCATCATTGCGGGTTCTGGTGGGGCTTCAGCGGCGATGCAAGTGGAAGCTGCCGACATTTTGCGCGAGCGCGGCATTCGCCGGGTAGGACCCTATCGCGTCACGCAGACAATGGGCAGCACTGTTTCTGCCTGTCTTGCCACACCTTTTAAGATAAAGGGCATCAACTACTCGATCTCATCGGCCTGCTCTACAAGTGCTCATTGCATCGGTAACGCAATGGAACAAATACAATTGGGCAAACAAGATATCGTGTTTGCCGGTGGCGGGGAGGAATTGCACTGGAGTTTGACCTGCCTGTTTGATGCCATGGGTGCCCTCTCATCCAAATACAACGACACACCCGAGCGCGCGTCACGCGCCTACGACGCGAATCGCGACGGCTTTGTTATCGCTGGTGGCGGCGGCATGTTGGTGGTCGAAGATCTTGATCATGCTCTGCAGCGTGGTGCTAAAATCTATGCGGAACTCGTTGGCTACGGCGCAACCTCCGATGGCTATGACATGGTAGCGCCATCGGGCGAAGGCGCGGTTCGATGCATGCAGCAAGCGTTGGCGACAGTAGACGGGCCCATCAGCTACATCAATGCACACGGCACGAGTACGCCCGCAGGCGATATTCAGGAGTTGAAGGCTGTGCGTACTGCCTACGAAAATTACGAGACTATTCCAGTCATCGGCTCTACGAAATCTTTGTCCGGTCACTCACTGGGCGCAGCCGGTGTTCAAGAAGCAATCTACTCGCTTTTGATGCAACAGCAGGGATTTATTGCGGCCTCAGCCAATATCGAAACCTTAGACCCCGAGGCAGAGGGCGTGCCCATCGCATTGGAGCTCCAGGAGAACACGGATTTGGAGCGGGTTATGTCAAATAGTTTTGGGTTCGGTGGCACTAACGCGTCGCTGGTGTTTCAAAAATATTCGGATTAGGTCAACAGATCCAGTAATAGAATTTCCACCAGATCACCCTCGCTAACGGTTGCTCCAATCGGAATCACCGCCAGAGCCTGACTTTCGCTGACGGAACTCAACACGCCCGAGCTCTGGTTGGGAAACCTGCTGGCCTGCAATCCGTCCGGGCCTGCGGACAACGATACGCGCTGATAATCTTGCCGTGTCCCAGGCTTATCGACAGTAAACAAGGCTTGCGCTTGTAGCCTTGGTAGCTGCGTTTCGCTTACGCCTTGCAGTGCTTGCAAGAAAGGCCTTGCAACTAGGCAGAAGGTTACGAACACTGAGCTCGGGTTGCCCGGCAGACCAATGAAAGGCGTGCTTTCAATGCGACCAAACGCAAGCGGCTTTCCAGGTTTAATTGCCAGACGCCACAAATCCAGTCGCCCCAGTTTTTCTACCTGTGCTTTGACGTGATCCTCTTCACCCACCGATACACCACCTGAAGTGATCACACAGTCGGCTGCAAGTGCGGCACTGGACAATGCCTGCGCCGTTGCCTGCGCATCATCCGCAACGATGCCGCAATCCACCCATTCCATTCCCAGCGAACGAATGAGACCGGCCAGCGTGTAGCGATTGGAATTGTAAAGCTGGCCGGATTGCAGGCCGCCCGATCCAGGCTCAATTAACTCGTCACCGGTCGACAGCACCGCGACCTTTAAAGGTCTGTACACCGTAACGACAGACTGACCCACCGAGGCCAGCAGACCGAGATCCTGTGGCCGCAGCACTCGCCCCTTTCTCAGGACGCACGCTCCCTGCGCGATATCCTGGCCTCGGGGGCGAATGTTCTGCCGTGCACTTACCTCGGCATGAATCGCGACATGACCATTCTCTTCACTGCACTGCTCCTGCATGACTACCGCATTCGCACCTGCTGGAATCGGAGCGCCGGTAAAGATACGTGCAGCCGCACCTTCAGGGAGCGCTTCCTTTGCCAAAGAGCCAGCCGGTACCCGCATAGCCACAGGCAGCTTTTGAGTGGCGTCTTCGGCGCGCATTGCATAACCATCCATTGCACTGTTGTCATCACCGGGAACGTCGATCTCTGATATCACATCCTCAGCTAGAACCTTGTCCAGGGCGTCCACTAGCGCAAGCTCCTGAGTCGTCTGGCAGGGCTTGGCCGCACTCAACACTCGCGCGAGCGCTTCCTCCAGCGGTAAAAGTGGAGTCAACGTAGTGTGTCTCTCACATTCAACACACCGACGAAATTGCAAGGCCGGTGGCTGCTATCTAGCTGCTCGCAAATAATACCGTTCCAGGCCGTTTTGCAGGCACCCGTTGAACCCGGCATACAAAACACAACGGTATTGTTTGCGAACCCTGCCACCGCTCTCGATTGCACTGTCGAGGATCCGATTTCAGCTAACGAAAGCGCTCGAAACACTTCGCCGAAGCCGTCTATCTCTTTATCGAACAAGGGTGTGAGAGCTTCCGGTGTAGAATCTCTACCGGAGAATCCTGTCCCGCCCGTTACCAAAACAGCATCGATGTCTGCATCTGCGATCCAGACCGAAACCGTCGCCCTGATTTGGTAGACATCGTCAGGTACGATGGTGCGAGCCGCGCTGCGATGACCGGCGGCTTCAAGCGCATCCTGCAGAAAGTCGCCGGAGGTGTCGGTGTCAGGGGTGCGAGTATCCGATACGGTGAGAGTTGCAATCGATAGCTGTTGGGCATCCTTATCAGTCGCCTTAGCCATAAGCATTCCTCATTCTTGGGTTTCCAAGGTTTCATAGTAGCGTTTTACGATCGCGGCGATGGCGCCGCGCCAGGTTGCTTGCTTGATCGCAAACGTGTTGCGGATTTTGTCGCAGCTCAGCGAACGATTTAGCGGTGTCGCATTTTCCGGCTGCGCCTGTTCCTGCACAGCAACGGGGCTGAAGGTTGAGAACTGCGAGGCGGATGCGAGTAGCGCTTCGGCAAATTCGTAGTAGGTGGCAGTATCAGAACTGCAGTAGTGATAGATGCCTTGGGCATCGACACCCGTGCTCAGTTGATCGAGTAAAGCCGATACAACGCGAGCACCGTCGTCTGCGGCAACCGGGCATCCGCGCAAGTGATTATCCATGATCAAAGCACTATCTTGCTCCCCTAGCTGGCTCAGCATCTGGGTGATTAGGTTCGTTCCTTCAAACGAAAACACAGGGCCTAGTCGTAAAATCAAGTGTCTTTCACAGGCATCGCGGACCATTTGCTCGCCGCTGGCCATCATCGCACCTGGGCCTGTCTCGTTATCCGGAAAGTCTTCCTCCGTGTAAGGTCGATCAAGTTGACCGGAAAACACGCGCGAACTGGATACGTACAGGTAGGTCACCTGGCCCCGCTGGCAAGCCTTCGCCACCCAGTGGCAACGCTGCAAATCTGCTTCCTGAAGTTGGTCGATTCCCTCAGCTGCTGCCGCTATGCGCAGATCGACCAGGGTATCGCTTTTTGCGCGGACTACTGCCTTTTTCGCCTGCCGCTCACTTTTCCAACGGCAATTGGCACGCGTCAGTGGCACCAACTCGTGGCGAGCGAGTGGCGTCATTAGTTTGACCAGAGACTGGCCAAGTGGGGTGTCAGATCCGAGAATCAGTACGCGCACGAGTTGTGTTCTGGGCTAGAGCTCAGAAAGGAATGTCGTCGTCAAAATCCCCAAAATCAGCGGGTTGAGAGCTTGCGGCGGTGGACCCAGCTGCCGCATTAGAGCTTGCAGCGGCAGGGGCGCTGGTATTGCTTGGGCTGGCAGAATAATCACCACCACTGTTGCGGCTGTCCAGCATTTGCATCTCATTCACCAGGATCTCCGTCGTGTAGTGATCTACGCCCGCCTTATCCTGCCACTTTCGTGTCTGCAGGCGCCCTTCAACGAAAACCTTTGAGCCTTTCTTGAGGTATTCACCGGCTATTTGCCCCAACCGATAATTGCCACGATCTCTGAAGACAACGCGATGCCACTCGGTTTTTTCCTGCATCTGGCCGGTCTGTTTGTCCTTCCAGGTTTCGCTGGTCGCGATACTCGCGTTCGTAACAGCTCCGCCGTCAGGAAAGAAGCGTGTTTCAGGATCATTACCCAGGTTGCCCACCAGAATGACTTTGTTGACTCCCCGTGATGCCATAAAAACCCCTCGATCTGGATAAATTGTGTGTTCCTAATTGAGCCGTCGACTATAGCAATCCCACTGTGCAATTGCGACAACCAAGGGAGGCAGGATCCATCACAAGCGGTTAAATCGCCAGAGCTCAACTCATCTGCGAACCGTCCTTGATCTCCGGAAGTGTATTAGGAGCTCGTGTCATCCAAAAAAACCAAATCACACACAGCGTCATGCATAAAGCGAGCAGATACTGCGGCCCAGCTTTTTCCAGCACCCAACCACCGATAGCACCACCGCAGAAAATGCCGAAAAACTGGCAGGTGGCGTAGATGCCAAGTGCAGTACCCTTGCCATCTGCAAAGACTGACTTACTGACTTGAGAGGGGAGCGTTGCTTCCAAATAATTAAAGCCAATGAAAAACACGGTGAGCATAACGAAGACCGACCAGAGACCTTCAGCCATACTCAGCCCCCCTAACGCGACCAGCAGCAATATAATACCCAGCAGGCACATTTCGCGCAGCCGGCCACCGCGTTCGGCTATGCGCATCATTGGTGCTATACCCAATATCGACACCGCCAGAGACGACAGATAGAGCTTCCAGTGATTCGATCGATCAACACCAGCGAGCTGTTCTAGGGCGTCGGGTACGACCAAAAAGCAGGCGACTAATATAAAGTGCAAACAGAACACGCCCAGATTGAGCCGGGCGAGATTCACGTCCTTCAGCGCGCGCCCCAACAAGTCTGGTTGAGCGCCGACCTCAGTATAGTGAGCGCCAGTGGTCTGGGGCGTAGGAACAAGAAAGATGACAATACCCATACCCCCGACAGCCAGGGCCGCCGTCAGCCAAAACACAGCAGGTAGGCCGCCTGCACCGGCGACCACAGGCCCAAGCACCAGCGCTAGCGCAAAGGACACGCCAATCGTGATGCCTACCAGCGCCATCGCCTTAGTGCGTTGTTCTTCGCTAGTCAAATCGGCAACCAGGGCCATCACCGCGGCAGTAATCGCTCCCGCCCCTTGCAGAGCGCGACCGATGATAATAAGCCACAGGCTGTCGGCGATAGCGGCAACAACGCTGCCAATTGCAAACACGGCGAGCCCGGCAATGATGACAGGCTTGCGCCCAATGCGATCAGACAGCCACCCAAGCGGGATTTGCAGCAGAGCCTGGGTCAAGCCATAGATTCCCATGGCCAGCCCGATCAGGCTCGGTGTCGCACCGGGATAATCCGCAGCGTAGAGCGCCAGTAATGGCAGCACCATAAACAGGCCGAGCATGCGAAAGCAGTACAGCAACGAAAGCGAGCCGACACTGCGCCTCTCTGACGCTGTCATTGGATGTTCTGTGATCACGGAGAATGGGGTCTTGCTGTATCGAGGCCCCATGATAGCAGTTTCGTTAAACGCCGCACATCCATGCGCCTATACCTTACGTAATCACCATGGGCTTTTACAGCAACCGGCACCTCGGCCTATACTGCTGGGTTTGCAGTAATGAAACTGATATGGATACCATACAAGTACGCGGGGCACGCACCCACAACCTAAAGAATGTCGACTTGGATATCCCCCGGGATAAACTGGTTGTAATCACTGGGTTATCCGGCTCGGGCAAATCGTCTCTAGCGTTCGATACCTTGTACGCTGAGGGACAGCGTCGCTACGTTGAGTCGCTGTCGACTTATGCCAGGCAATTCCTCTCGATGATGGAAAAGCCGGATATGGATCACATTGAGGGACTCTCTCCAGCCATCTCAATCGAGCAAAAGTCGACCTCGCACAACCCGCGCTCCACCGTGGGCACGATCACCGAAATCTATGATTATTTGCGTCTGCTCTTCGCCCGTGTGGGTGACCCACGCTGTCCAGAGCACGGCTTGAGTTTGCAGGCCCAAACCGTCAGCCAAATGGTCGACTCCGTTCTGGCGCTACCCGAAGGCACTCGGCTCATGCTGCTGGCGCCCGTCGTGCGCGATCGCAAGGGTGAACATCTTCACGTATTTGAAGAACTGCGAGCGGGCGGTTTCGTGCGCGCCAGAGTGAACGGGATCGTGGCAGATCTGGACGACCTGCCGGAACTCGATAAAAAGAAGAAGCACCGCATTGAAGTGGTTGTTGATCGCTTCAAGGTGCGCCAGGACCTCAAAATACGCCTCGCAGAGTCTTTTGAGACGGCGCTCGGTCTGACCGATGGCCTCGCCGCTATCAGTTTTATGGACGGCGATGGCGACGATATTAGCTTTTCCGCGCGCTTCGCCTGTCCCACATGCGGTCATAGTATCGATGAATTGGAACCGCGTTTGTTTTCTTTTAACAATCCGGCGGGCGCGTGCAGCACATGCGACGGCCTGGGAGTCGTCCAGTATTTCGACCCGCAACGTATCGTGATTCACCCTGAGGCCAGCCTGGCGGAGGGAGCCATTCGCGGCTGGGACCGACGAAATGTCTATTACTTCCACATGCTGACCTCGCTGGCAGATCATTATGAGTTTGACATTGATACGCCATTCGAGCGCCTAAGCAAAAAACACCAGCAACTTATTCTGCACGGTAGTGGTCGGACGAAAATACCGTTTTCCTATGTCAATGACCGCGGTGACGTTTTTCAGCGAACCCATGCCTTCGAGGGCATTATTCCGAATATGGAGCGTCGATACCGAGATACGGAATCCGCCTCGGTGCGTGAGGAACTGGCCAAATTTATGGCGACTCATCCTTGTCCAGACTGCGAAGGTACGCGCCTCAATCGCGACGCCAGAAACGTATTCGTCGATGAGCGCACACTTCCCAGCATCACCAATATGCCTGTGGGTGAGGCCGAGGACTATTTCAATCAACTCTCGCTACCGGGAAGAAAAGGGGAAATCGCGGACAAAATTTTGAAGGAACTACGCGCCCGATACCGATTCCTGGTGGATGTGGGGCTTAACTACCTGACCCTCAATCGCAGCGCAGAGACCCTATCGGGCGGTGAGGCCCAACGCATTCGATTAGCATCACAAATTGGCGCTGGCCTGGTGGGGGTGATGTATATTCTGGATGAGCCCTCTATTGGTCTGCACCAGCGCGATAACGAGCGTTTGCTTGCCACACTGACGCATCTGCGAGACCTGGGCAACACCGTGCTCGTCGTTGAACATGATGAAGATGCAATTCGCACGGCAGATCACATTATCGATATTGGGCCGGGCGCCGGCGTACACGGCGGAGAAATTGTCGCCCATGGCCCTCTCAAGGACATCGTGTCCAATAAGGCGTCGCTGACCGGTGCTTATTTGGCTGGCAGGCAAAAAATCGACATCCCCGCTGAGCGCACGGAAGCAGATCCCGATAGGCACATTGTGCTCACCGGCGCCAGCGGCAATAACCTGCAAGACGTGACACTGGAGATTCCCGTTGGACTGTTAACATGCGTCACGGGTGTATCGGGCTCCGGCAAGTCCACACTGATCAATGGCACTTTGTATCCTCTGGCAGCAACCCAACTAAACGGCGCCACCTCCATTACACCTGCAGGCTACGAGTCGATTAGCGGCATGCAATTTGTCGACAAGTGCATAGATATAGACCAAAGTCCGATCGGCCGCACGCCCCGTTCCAATCCCGCCACCTATACGGGCATTTTCACCGCCATCCGAGAGCTGTTTGCTGGCACACAAGAGGCCAGATCACGCGGCTATAAAGCTGGACGTTTCAGTTTTAATGTCAAAGGTGGACGCTGCGAGGCCTGTCAGGGTGATGGAGTGACCAAAGTCGAAATGCACTTCTTGCCTGATATCTATGTGCCCTGCGACGTTTGTAAAGGCAAGCGCTACAACCGAGAAACCCTCGAGGTGCGCTATAAGGGCAAAAATATTCATGAGGTATTGGACATGACGGTGGAAGATGCGTTGGCATTCTTTTCTCCTGTGCCCGCCATCGCCCGCAAGCTGCAGACCCTGATGGACGTAGGCTTGTCTTATATTCGCCTCGGACAGGCTGCCACCACACTATCGGGAGGGGAAGCCCAGCGGGTAAAATTATCGAAAGAACTATCCAAACGTGACACCGGCAAGACACTCTATATTTTGGATGAACCAACCACCGGCTTGCACTTTGAGGACATCAAACAGCTGCTAGCGGTATTGCACCGCCTGCGAGACCACGGCAATACCATCGTCATCATTGAACACAACCTCGACGTCGTCAAAACGGCTGATTGGATAGTCGATTTAGGACCTGAGGGCGGCAGCGGTGGTGGCCAAATAATCGCCACCGGCAAACCGGAAGACGTTGCGCGAGATAAACGTTCATTTACAGGACAGTTTCTAGCTCCGCTGTTGAAACAGCGAAAAAACAGAAAACACGCGGCTTAATTATCTCATCGCGTTCGCGACTTTACGGATATCCTGCTCGCGGACTCGAGGCGCGGTAGAGTTCAATCTGCCCCGTCCGCATCCTGGCCGCCGCAGACGCGTCACTAGACTCAGCAGTCAGCATAAACAGATCGCGGCCATCTTCCCCGCCAAGCATACAGGCATAACAGTTGTTGTGAGTTACTACTCTATTGAGCACCTCACCTCCTTGGCTGATCAGTACGCACTGTGGTGCGATAGCATCTGCAAACCAGACGTTACCTTCCGCATCCAAACATATGCCATCGGGTGCTGAAGCTTCCACATTCGCCCATATGCGCCTGTTTGTCAGTGAGCCATCGTTAGCCACATCGAAGGCGGTCAAACACATCCCAAGGGACTCAGCGATGATCAACGTTTTTCCGTCTGGCGTAACCGCAGTACCGTTGGGAAAATGCATGTCTTGAGCAGCCAGGTGTACGCTGCCGTCTGGGTCCACCCGCACCAATGAGCTGGTTGGATGGTCGGCCAATACGCCTTCCACGCCCACACGCTCTATCTGGGCATCAAGATCGAAGCCAAAATCTCCGACATAGGCGCGGCCTTGCGCATCCACCAGCATTTCATTGCACTTAAAGCGACTGATTGAGGAAAGATCTGCGTGCACCGCGAATTTGTCTCTCTCTTGTCGCAAGACTTTAAGCGCTTTCATTGACACCACTAATAAGCGACCGTCTGGTAACCAACCCAGCCCCGAAGGGTAATCGTCGAACTGATGCTCCAAGCGTAGGTGCCCCGTGAGATCCACGGACTTGACGGCGTGGTCGTAAAAGTCACTGAACCACAAGCGGCCATCGCGCCAGCGAGGGCCCTCGCCAAAATACAGCCCATCAATAAGAACTCGGGTGTCTGCCATGACATTCCTCCCAGACGTCCTGCGTTGATTTACAAAAGGATATCAGATCAATCGCCAGCCCTATCCATGATATGGCGTGCACAAAAAAGCCGGGGCGTGCCCGGCTTTTCACAAGCGATTCTATACTGCCGCCTGCGTGCTATTCGTCATCATCCTCATCGATCTCGATCTGTGGTCGATCGACCAGCTCGACATAGGCCATAGGTGCTTTATCGCCCGCTCGGAAGCCACACTTGAGTATACGAATGTAGCCGCCTGGTCGCTCCTGGTAGCGCGGTCCAAGCTCGCTAAACAGTTTGCCCACAGCAGCTTTGCTTCGGGTGCGGTCAAAAGCCAATCTGCGATTGGCGACGCTATCGCTCTTAGCAAGCGTGATGAGCGGCTCTGCATAGCTTCGCAGCTCCTTTGCTTTCGGTAGCGTAGTCTTGATCAGCTCGTGCTCCACCAGTGATACAGTCATGTTGCGAAACATGGCTTTACGGTGTGCGCTGTTCCTATTTAGTTGACGTCCACTATGACGATGACGCATTTTTCCAGTCCTATACTGTCTGTGCTATCTCAGCACGGCTTATTTCAGTGCAGTATCCGCGTGCTTATACGCTCAACACTCTATCGTCGTTCTTCAGGCTAGCCGGTGGCCAGTTGTCCAGGCGCATGCCCAGAGACAAACCGCGCGACGCCAGTACATCCTTAATTTCGGTCAGCGACTTCTTGCCCAGGTTCGGCGTTTTCAGCAGCTCTACCTCAGTGCGCTGCACAAGATCGCCGATGTAGTAAATGTTCTCGGCCTTCAGGCAGTTTGCGGAGCGAACGGTAAGCTCCAGATCGTCGACGGGTCTGAGAAGAATCGGATCAACCTCATCCTCTTCAACCACAGACTCAGACTCGCTTTCGCTCTCCAGGTCGACAAATACCGCCAGCTGTTGCTGCAGGATCGTAGCCGCGCGGCGAATGGCTTCTTCTGGATCGATAGTACCGTTTGTTTCCAAATCCAGTACCAGCTTGTCCAGGTCGGTGCGCTGCTCGACTCGAGCCGACTCCACCACATAGGACACGCGATGCACAGGGGAAAAGGTAGCATCCAGCTGCAGACGCCCTATAGATCGCGTTTCCTCTTCCGGGTTCTCGCGTGAATCTGCCGGCGAGTAGCCGCGACCGCGAGCCACCGTCAGCTTCATATTGATCTCTGACTTGCCGTTGAGGTGACAAATAACATGCTCGGGATTGCGCACTTCGATATCGTGATCCACTTGAATATCGGCAGCAGTGACAACCCCGGATCCCTGCTTACTAAGCACTAACTCGGCCTCTTCCTTGCCGCTCATCACGAGGGCAACGCCTTTTAGATTCAAGAGGATTTCAATGACGTCTTCCTGCACACCCTCTATGGCGCTGTACTCATGTAACACGCCGTCGATTTCAACTTCGGTAATCGCACAGCCGGGCATCGAGGACAAGAGGATACGACGCAGGGCGTTACCCAAGGTGTGACCAAAACCACGCTCTAGCGGCTCCAGGGTAACCTGGGCGCGAGTGTTGTTTTTCTCATCAACCTTGATGACTCTGGGGGTCAAGAATTCGTTTACTGCACTCTGCATAGGGGCACCTGTTTTGTAGGTTAGTCCTTCAATCGTTTACTTGGAGTAAAGCTCGACAATCAAGTTCTCATTGATCTCGGAGGAGAGATCCTGACGATCTGGTACGGACTTAAACACGCCTTCCAGCTTTTCATTGTTCATGTCGATCCACTCTGGCTCGCCTCGCTGAGCTGCGAGCGCCATCGCGGACTGCACACGCAGTTGCTTCTTTGCTTTCTCTCGAACAGACACAGTGTCACCGGGTCTAACTTGATAAGAGGCGATATTGACAGCCGTTCCGTTCACCATAATGGCCTTGTGAGCGACCATCTGCCGAGCCTCGGCTCGTGTGGAGCCGAAGCCCATCCGGTACACGACATTATCCAAGCGACTTTCAAGCAGCTGTAAAAGATTTTCGCCAGTGGCGCCTTTCAGTCGCGCGGCTTCCTTGTAGTAATTTCGGAACTGCTTTTCTAGTACGCCATAGATCCTGCGCACCTTTTGCTTCTCGCGAAGCTGCACGCCATAGTCGGATAATCGACCACGCCGGGCACCATGCTGGCCGGGAGCCGCCTCGACCTTACATTTGCTTTCCAATGCACGCACGCCACTTTTCAGAAACAGGTCTGTTCCCTCGCGGCGGGAGAGCTTGCACTTAGGTCCAATATATCGAGCCATGTCAATTCTTCCTGTAAGCCTTACACGCGACGTTTCTTGGGTGGACGACAGCCGTTGTGAGGTATCGGCGTGACATCAGTGATATTGCTAATCTTGTAGCCGCAGGCGTTCAGCGCTCGCACTGCGGACTCCCTGCCTGGACCAGGGCCTTTAACCTGTACATCCAGATTCTTCAGGCCATACTCTTTAGCGGCCTCTCCCGCTCGCTCCGCTGCGATCTGCGCCGCAAATGGCGTACTTTTGCGCGAGCCACGAAAACCTGAACCGCCCGACGTTGCCCAGCTAAGAGTATTACCCTGTCGATCGGTAATAGTAATGATCGTGTTGTTGAACGACGCGTGGATATGGGCGATGCCGTCCACAACAGTCTTAGTGATTTTCCTACGAGTGCCTTTGGCACCTGGCTTAGCCATAATCTGTCCTACTTTAATATCAACACTGCACGGCGGTGCAGCTACACTAAATTCGGATTCGCTGAGGTGTTAGTAACTATTTGCGAATCGGTTTGCGAGGTCCTTTACGAGTTCGGGCATTGGTTTTAGTTCGCTGACCACGCAAGGGTAGGCCCCTACGGTGGCGCAATCCGCGGTTACAGCCCAGATCCATCAAACGCTTGATGTTCATAGATACCTCGCGGCGAAGATCACCTTCAACCGTCATGTCAGCTACCTTACTGCGCAGCGTGTCCATTTCCGCCTCGGTAAGCTCATTGATCTTGGCGCTTTCAGCAATACCCGTATCAGCACACAAGCGCTTTGCCTGACTACGTCCTACGCCGTAGATATAGGTCAATGAGATAACAGCATGTTTGTTATCGGGTATATTGACGCCGGCAATACGTGCCATCCATCTTTCTCCAATCGTTTAAGTTCGCTATCGCTAGAGGCTGTTTATGCCCAGGACCCGGGCAAAAGGCGCCGTATTCTAGCGGTATCGTTATATAAAATCAACTCGCTTATCGAGACTCTCTAGCCCTGACGCTGCTTATGGCGCGGGTCTGTATTACAGATTACGCGCACCACGCCATTGCGGCGCACAACCTTGCAATTGCGGCAAATTTTCTTAACTGATGCACGTACCTTCATGACAACCTCTCTTACTCAACCGGCGAAATAATCGCGACTCATTAGCGAACGCGACCACTGCCACCATAATTCTTCAAATTGGCCTTTTTCATGACCGAATCATACTGATGCGACATAAGGTGACTCTGCACCTGAGCCATGAAATCCATAACTACGACGACAACGATTAACAGTGACGTACCACCCAGATAAAACGGCACGTTGGCGGTCACTACCAAGAACTGGGGTATCAAACAGACAATGGCGATATACGCTGAGCCGAATACCGTAAGCCTGGTCAGCACTCCATCAATGTAATTTGCAGTTTGCTGGCCTGGGCGTATGCCCGGTACAAATGCGCCGGAACGCTTCAGATTGTCCGCCACCTCGCTCGGATTGAACATCAATGCCGTATAGAAAAAGCAGAAGAAGACGATGAATACGGTAAATAGGAGAATGTTCAATGGCTGACCAGGACCGATAGCGACGGCCAGGTCTTGCAACCAGTCGGACGAGCCAGACGAGCCTACCCACTGCGCAATCGACGCGGGAAACAGCAGTATGCTGCTGGCAAAAATAGCCGGTATCACGCCAGCCATATTCACTTTCAAGGGCAAGTGCGAGCTCTGCGCCTGATACATCTTGCGGCCTTGCTGGCGCTTGGCGTAGTTAACGGTGATGCGACGCTGGCCACGCTCAATAAAGACAATCGCAAAAATCATCAGTATCGCAAACACGAGGATAGCCAGCAGAAACAGGATATTGAGTTCGCCCTGACGAGCCTGTTCCAGTGACTGCCCTATTGCAGAGGGTAGTCCCGCGACAATGCCCGCGAAGATCAGCAAAGAGATGCCGTTGCCGACACCTTTCTCAGTAATCTGCTCCCCCAGCCACATCATGAACACCGCGCCGGTGACCAGTGAGGTAATCGCGATGAGAAAGAACATAGGCGATGTATCGTATGACATTCCCTGATTGGCCATTCCCACCGTCATGCCTGTCGCCTGGATAATGGCGAGTACGACCGTCAGATAGCGGGTGTATTGGCTTATTTTTCGGCGGCCCGCTTCACCCTCTTTCTTCAGTGCTTCTAACTGCGGCGTCACGGCCGACATCAACTGCATGATGATTGACGCAGAAATGTAAGGCATGATCCCCAACGCCAGGATACTCATACGCTCCAGCGCTCCGCCGGAAAACATGTTCGCCAGGCCAAGTATGGTGCCCTGATTTTGGTTGAACAACGCCGCAAGCTGAGCAGGGTCTATCCCCGGAACGGGAATGTGTGTTCCGATCCGATAGACAATGATCGCCACCAAGACAAAACGAAGGCGAGCAAATAGCTCGCCTAGGCCGGCCTTGTTAACGGAGTTTGGCAGCTGCGGTGTAGCCATTTACTCTTCTACCTTGCCACCCGCTTTTTCGATGGCTTCTCGAGCGCCCTTAGTTACTGCGATACCTTTTACATTCACTGCCTTGGAGATTTCGCCTGATAGGAATACGCGCGCACGTAAAATGTCGTCTTTTATGAGATCGGCATCTTTTAAGGCCTGCAGATCGATTGTTTCGGACTTCACGGCATTAAGTTCACCAAGTCGCACCTGTGCAGTGGTCTGCGCAATACGGGAGGTGAAGCCATATTTAGGCAGACGCTTTTGCAGCGGCATCTGACCACCCTCAAAGCCGGGTCGAACGCGACCACCTGACCTTGACTTCTGGCCTTTGTGGCCGCGGCCCGAGGTCTTACCCAACCCGCTGCCAATACCACGCCCGACGCGCTTGGAGTTCTTGCGCGATCCAGGGGCCGGGCTCAGCGTATTCAGTCGCATGACATCTGACATGATTTAGTCCTCAACCCTTACCAGGTAGTGCACAGCGTTGATCATGCCACGCACTGCTGGTGTATCTTCAATCTCAACCGTATGACCAATGCGGCGCAAGCCTAATCCAGCCACACAGGCCTTGTGGCTTTTCAATCGGCCATGGGCACTCTTGATTTGTGTAACTTTGATCTTTGTCTTAGACATGACGAGCAAATCCACTCATTAGTTCAATATTTCTTCAACTGACTTGCCACGCTTCGCCGCGACCTCTTCGGGCGCGCACATATCGCGCAAACCGTTGAAGGTGGCGCGCACCACGTTAACGGGATTCGTTGAGCCGTAGCACTTAGCCAGTACATTGTGAACACCTGCTATTTCAAGGACCGCGCGCATCGCGCCACCCGCAATTACGCCGGTACCTTCTGAAGCGGGCTGCATATACACTTTTGACGCGCCGTGTACTGCCTTAACTGGATACTGGATGGTGCCGTCGTTCAGCTCAACCTGAATCATGTTGCGTCTAGCCGCCTCCATGGCCTTTTGGATCGCCACAGGTACTTCGCGTGCCTTGCCACGACCAAATCCCACTTTGCCGTTGCCGTCGCCAACGACAGTCAAGGCAGTGAAACCAAAGATCCGACCACCTTTTACCACCTTGGCGACGCGATTGACCTGAACTAGCTTCTCTTGAAGATCGCCTTCCTGCTGTTTCTTCTGCTCGTTAAACGCCATAACTTATGTCCTAGAAATTCAATCCGGATTCGCGGGCGGCATCAGCAAGTGCTTTCACGCGGCCATGATACTTATAGCCCGCGCGATCAAAGGCGACGGCTTCAATGCCCGCTTCCTTTGCGCGTTCTGCGACCAGCTTGCCAACGGCGGCCGCGGCTTCCACGTTGCCGGTTTTGCCGCTTCTCAAATCGCTGTCCAATGTAGACGCTGCGGCCAAGACTTTGTCACCCGCAGGCGTAAGAATCTGCGCGTAAATATGTCGCGGCGTGCGGTGCACACTCAGACGATTGATACCCAGCTTGCGCATACGGGCGCGTGCGCGTTTAGCGCGGCGCAACCTTGAATCGTTCTTCACACTCATCTCAGATTACCTACTTCTTCTTGGCTTCTTTACGCCGCACATACTCGTCGGCATACCGAATGCCTTTGCCCTTATAGGGTTCAGGCGGGCGGTAACTTCGAATTTCTGCCGCCACCTGGCCTACAGCCTGCTTATCTACACCACTGATGACAATTTCCGTTTGGCTAGGGGTCGTGGCAGATACACCCTCAGGGAGGGCATAATCCACCGGATGCGATAAACCAAGCGTCAGGTTGACCGTTTTACCACCAGCCTTAGCGCGATAACCTACACCATTGAGAACGAGCTTCTTTTCCCAGCCCTCAGAGACTCCCTTCACCATATTGCTCACCAGAGCGCGAGTTGTGCCCGCCATGGCTTTAAACTGATCGCCCTCATAAGCGATTTTCAGTTCCTGCTCGTCCTGGCTTATGGTTACACCTTCCACCACGGCAAGCTGAAGACTGCCTTTACTGCCTTTTACAGTAAGGTCATTCCCATCCAGCTTGATTTCAACACCTTTGGGGAGTCCCACCGGGTTATTTGCGACTCTAGACATGTCAAATACTCTTCAAATCAACCTTTAAAAGACAGTACAGAGAACTTCACCGCCCACGCCCGCAGCACGGGCTGCTCGATCAGACATCACGCCTCTTGATGTGGATATGATCGCAACACCTAAGCCTGCACGCACCGAAGGCAATTCATCCTTAGCGCTGTAACGACGCAGTCCCGGACGACTGACCCGATCTATTTCCGCGATGACAGGCTTACCTTGGTAGTACTTCAGCGCAATCGACAAACGTGGCTTACCGCCATCGTTGGAGGCTGCAAAATCTTCAATGTAGCCTTCGTCTTTTAGCACGGCCGCCACGGCGGCTTTAAGCTTGGACCCCGGCATTTCAACTTGAGTCTTACCAGCCATTTGCGCATTGCGTATTCGCGTCAGCATATCTGACAGCGGATCTTGCATACTCATCGTTCTGTTCTCTCCCTAAACCGTGCGCGTTCGTTTACCAGCTGGCCTTAACCAGACCAGGGACATCACCGCGCATCGCGGCCTCTCTAAGCTTGTTTCGGCACAGGCCGAATTTCCGGTAGACACCATGAGGGCGGCCAGTAATCTGACAGCGGCGACGCCCGCGAATAGGGCTCGCGTCGCGAGGCAGCTTTTGCAGTGCTACCTGTGCATCCCACTTCTCCTCGTCAGATGCATTGGCATCGTTCAGTACCGCCTTGATAGCCGCTCGCTTGCTGGCGTATTTGGCGACTATGCGAGCACGTTTTCTCTCGCGCATGATCATGGATTTCTTTGCCATCTGATTTGCCTCTCAAGCCCGTAGTGGAAAGTTGAAGGCGCGCAGCAGAGCACGCCCTTCGTCATCATTGCGAGCAGTAGTGGTAATGGTGATATCCATACCGCGCAATGCATCCACCTGGTCATAATCTATCTCAGGGAAAATAATCTGCTCCGATACACCCATTGCAAAATTGCCACGCCCGTCAAAAGACTTGGGGCTGATCCCGCGAAAATCGCGAATACGCGGAATGGCGATGCTAATGAGACGATCGAGAAACTCGTACATGCGATCAGATCGCAAAGTCACTTTACAGCCAATGGGCCAGCCATCGCGGACCTTAAATCCCGCGATCGATTTGCGCGCCTTGGTCACAACTGCCTTTTGACCGGCTATTTTTTCCATATCGGCGACGGCGTTTTCCAACACCTTCTTGTCACCCAACGCTTCGCCCACGCCCATATTCAGCGTGATCTTGGTAATGCGAGGAACCTCCATTACGTTACTTAGGCCCAGCTCCTCTTTGAGTTTTGGGGCGATATCGCTGCGGTATCTCTGTTTTAACGTTGCCATGTTCCAGTCCTAATCCTTTGATCAGCTCACGCAGAGCTTAGGAGTCGATTGCCTCACCGTCGGATTTGAAGATCCGAATCTTCTGGTCTCCGTCTAGCTTAAAGCCGACCCGATCTGCCTTGCTGCTTGTGGGATTGAAAATCGCCACGTTGGAACCCTGGATGGGTGCCTCCTTCTCTACGATGCCGCCGGCTACACCCGCCTGGGGATTGGGCTTCGTGTGCTTCTTGATCATGTTCACGCCGCTTACGATAAGCTTGCCATTACCAAGCACTTGCCTCACTTTGCCGCGCTTGCCTTTGTCTTTGCCAGCCAGGACGATTACTTCGTCATCACGTTTGATTTTTAACATCTTCTGCCCTCTCCCTGCTTAGCGGCCTAGATAACTTCGGGGGCCAAAGAAATGATTTTCATGAATTTCTCACCGCGCAATTCACGAGTAACCGGTCCAAAAATACGTGTACCTACAGGTGCCTGCTGTGCGTTCAAAAGCACTGCCGCGTTGTCATCAAATTTGATAAGCGAACCGTCTGGTCTGCGCACACCTTTGCGCGTTCGGACAACCACAGCCGTCATCACCTGGCCCTTCTTAACCTTACCTCGAGGTATCGCCTCTTTAACCGATACCTTGATCAAATCACCCACGCGAGCGTATCGGCGCTTGGACCCACCTAACACTTTGATGCACATAACCCGGCGTGCACCGCTGTTATCGGCTACTTCCAAATAAGACTGTGTCTGAATCATCTTCTACTCCAAAGCGCGATCGCTATCTCGCGAGCCGCGGTTAAACCTGCGCGGCGCTTTCTACTACTTCCAGCAATTTCCAGGTCTTGCTCTTGGAAATTGGCTTACTCTCAGCAACGGTGACCGTATCGCCAATGCCGCATTGGTTGTTCTCGTCGTGAGCGTGAATCTTCGACGAGCGGGTCATATACTTGCCATATACCGGGTGCTTGACGCGTCGCTCAAGCAAGACCGTGATCGTCTTGTCCATTTTGTTGCTGACGACCTTGCCGGTCACCACTCGCGTACGTTTTTCTCCGCCAGACATATTCAGTTACCTGCCTTCTCGTTGAGAATGGTCTTAACGCGAGCGATATCGCGTTGATTCTCCTTCAGTAGATGCGTTTGCCCCAGTTGCCCGGTTGATTTCTGCATCCGCAACTTAAATTGATCTTCACGCAGAGTGAGTAACTCCTTGTTAAGCTCCTCCGGGGACTTATCTCGCAATTCGCTCGCTTTCATCACATCACCGACCGTTTGACAAATGTGGTAGCCACCGGGATTTTCGCTGCAGCCAAGGCGAACGCCTCCCGCGCCAACTCTTCCGATACGCCCTGTACTTCGTAGAGGACCTTGCCGGGAGTGACCTGTGCAACCCAATACTCGACGTTACCCTTACCCTTACCCTGGCGAACCTCCAACGGCTTGCCGGTGATAGGCTTATCGGGGAACACTCTGATCCAGATCTTGCCGCCACGCTTAATGTGGCGCGTCATGGCGCGACGTGCGGCTTCAATCTGACGCGCAGTAACGCGGCCTCGACCGACGGCTTTCAGACCGTACTCGCCGAAACTGACCTTACTACCGCGATGTGCCAGGCCGCGGTTGCGGCCCTTCATCATCTTGCGGTACTTCGTTCGCTTTGGTTGCAGCATCAGTCTAACCCTTAATTCGTTGCTGTCTTTTTGGTGTTTTCGGTGGTGCTGTCACCGCCGATAATCTCACCTTTAAAAATCCATACTTTGACGCCAAGAATGCCGTAGGTGGTTTCGGCCTCATAGGTGGCGTAATCGATATCGGCACGCAGCGTGTGCAAAGGTACGCGGCCTTCGCGATACCACTCAGAGCGTGCAATTTCAGCTCCGCCAAGTCGGCCACCGATCTGCACCTTGACACCCTCAGCGCCCTGGCGCATCGCGTTTTGCACAACTCGCTTCATAGCGCGTCGGAACATCACTCGACGCTCCAGTTGTTGAGCCACATTCTGGGCTACAAGTTTGGCATCTAGATCTGGCTTACGGATTTCTTCTATATTGATGTGGACCGGTACACCCATCTTCTCAGACAAGGTCTTGCGCAGGCTGTCGACGTCCTCACCTTTCTTACCAATCACAATCCCCGGTCGCGCCGTGTGAATCGTGATGCGCGCGGTCTGTGCTGGTCGCTCGATCACGACGCGGCTAACTGAAGCGTTTTCCAGCGCCTTCTCTATGTAGGCGCGAACCTCCATATCGTTGATTAGCTGATCGGAGTAGTTCTTGCTGTCGGCATACCAGATCGAGTTGTGATCTTTTACGATACCTAGCCGAATGCCTACTGGATGTACTTTCTGACCCATATGGTCTTCTCCTAGACTTACGCTTCGCCGTCCGCGACTTTCACGGTTATATGACAGCTGCGCTTTAAAATTCGATCCGCTCGGCCCTTGGCTCGCGGGCGCAAACGTTTCATTGTCAGTCCTTCGTCTACATAGATGGTGGATACCGTAAGCTCGTCTACGTCCGCACCCTCGTTGTTCTCTGCATTAGCGATGGCTGAATTAAGAATCTTCTTAACAATATGCGCTGCCTTTTTAGAGCTGAATTCAAGCAGGCTTAGTGCCTCCTCAACGGACTTCCCTCGAACCTGGTCCGCTACCAACCTCGCCTTTTGCGCTGAAATTCTCGCGCCTCTTAGTGTTGCCGCAACTTCCATCTCTTCACTCCACCAGGGTTAGCGCTTCGCCTTTTTATCCACAATATGTCCGCGGAACGTACGTGTCGCCGCAAACTCGCCCAGCTTGTGACCAACCATGTCCTCGTTTATAAGCACAGGTACATGCTGTCGGCCGTTGTGCACTGCGATCGTCAGACCCACCATATCTGGAGAAACCATCGACCGTCGGGACCAAGTTTTAATCGGGCGCCGATCATTACTTTCGACCGCTGCTTCTACTTTCTTCATCAGATGCAGGTCGATAAAGGGACCTTTTTTCAATGAACGTGGCACGATCTATTCCTCTATTCTCATGGGTCTATTCACCTGCATTACTTCTTACCGCGACGACGCACAATCAAGTTATTGGTGCGCTTGTTCTTGCGTGTCTTGTAGCCTTTTGTCGGTGTACCCCAGGGGCTCACCGGATGACGACCGCCTGAAGTACGACCCTCGCCACCTCCGTGCGGGTGATCAACCGGGTTCATTGCAACACCGCGAACCGTGGGACGAATACCACGCCAACGCGCCGCTCCCGCCTTACCCAACTTGCGCAGACTATGTTCGACGTTTGAGACTTCACCCAGCGTGGCGCGGCAGTCGGAGAGCACCTTACGCATCTCACCGGAACGCAGACGCAATGTCGCGTATTGACCTTCTCTGGCTACCACCTGGACTGCGGCTCCCGCAGAGCGCGCAAGTTGCGCACCTTTGCCCGGCTTCAGCTCGATACAGTGCACCGTTGAACCCACAGGGATATTTCGCAGGGGCAGGCAGTTTCCTGTTTTAATGGGTGCAGAAGATCCAGACTGCAATACATCGCCCTCTTCTACACCGCGAGGGGCGATGATGTAGCGGCGCTCTCCGTCAGCAAACAACATCAGTGCAATGTGTGCTGTGCGGTTTGGATCGTATTCGATGCGTTCTACTGTGGCGGGGATGCCGTCTTTGGCGCGTTTAAAATCAATTATCCGGTAATGCTGTTTATGGCCACCACCGACATGTCTTGTGGTGATGCGGCCATTGTTATTACGGCCGCCATTTCTGCTTTGGTTTTCCAACAGCGGTTTGTGGGGAGCGCCTTTGTGCAGGCCTTCGCTGACGACACGCACAACATGGCGGCGTCCTGGCGAGGTAGGCTTACTGGTTAGTACTGCCATCTTGATTTCACTCCTTACTCAACTGCCGCAAAGTCAATGTCCTGACCCTGCTCCAGTCGCACGTATGCCTTCTTCCAACTGGGCTTGGTGCTGTAACCAAATCGGTTACGCTTAACCTTGCCCTTCACGCGCAGCGTGCTGACGTTGACAACATTGACTTTAAAAAGCTGCTCGACTGCCTTTTTGATCTCTGCCTTATTAGCATCCAGCGCCACTTTGAAGACATATTGGTTGTGTGCATCTGCCGCTATCGCTGCTTTTTCGGACACGTGCGGACTCTGCAGAACTTGAAAGACTCGCTCCTGATTCATCCCAACATCTCCTCAATCTTCTTGACTGCATCCACCGTCACCAGGACCTTGTCGTGGCCAATCAGACTCACAGGGTCAATGCCATCAACATCGCGCACATCAACCTTGTGCAAATTGCGTGCAGCCAGATAGAGATTCTCTCCCACCTCATCGGCAACAATGAGCACGTTGTCTAGTTCGTATTCGCCCAACTGCTGAACCAATAACTTGGTCTTGGGCGCTTCAAGATCCAGGCTCTCAACTACTACCAGCCTGTCCTGACGCGCCAGCTCAGACATAATGGATCTCAGCGCAGCGCGGTACATTTTGCGGTTCACTTTGTGGCTGTGATCCTGCGGCTGCGCAGCAAAGGTCACTCCACCGCTGCGCCACAGCGGTGAACGAATCGTGCCTGCGCGGGCTCGGCCTGTGCCCTTTTGCCGCCAGGGCTTTTTGCCACCGCCCGCTACTGCAGCGCGATTCTTCTGAGCACGCGTTCCCTGCCTTGCTCCTGCCAGATACGCAGTCACAACCTGGTGAACCAAATCTTCGTTGTATTCTCTAGCAAAGGCGACGTCTGAAACCGACACTGTGCCGGCGGCTGAGTTGCCTGGCTTTACTACACTCAATTCCACGTTAGCGACCCTCTCACCTTATGCCTTAACCGTGGGACGAACGATTATGTCGCCCCCTGGTGCACCGGGAACTGCGCCTTTAATCAGGAGCAGATTGCGCTCTGCATCCACTCGCACGATCTCCATCCCTTGCGTGGTCACGTTCCGCGAACCCATGTGACCGGCCATCTTTTTGCCCTTGAAGACACGGCCGGGCGTTTGGTTCTGGCCGATAGATCCTGGAGCGCGATGTGATAGAGAGTTGCCGTGGGTCGCGTCCTGCATGCTGAAGTTCCAGCGCTTTACGCCACCTTGAAATCCCTTGCCCTTACTGCGCCCTGCAACATCGACAATCTGTCCAGCTTCAAAGCGCTCCACGGTCAGTTCACTGCCGACCTCAGGTGCTTCATCACCGTCTTCAAGTCGGAATTCCCATAATCCCGACCCGGCAGCGACGCCTGCTTTGGCGAAGTGCCCGGCTTCCGGCTTGCTTACTCTTGAGGCCTTGCGGCTGCCCGCTGTGACCTGAATGGCACGATACCCTTCGGAATCGAGCTCTTTGATCTGAGTAACGCGGTTTGGAGAAACCTCCACTACGGTCACTGGTATGGATTCGCCGTTTTCGGTAAATATTCGAGTCATACCGGATTTACGGCCGACTAAACCAATAGTCATTTTTCTAACCTCTCGGTGTACGGGGCTTACCCTCTATGGCTGCCTCACCAAACCTTGGGTTTGGGGACATTACACACTCGAGTTCTACGAACTCGAGCTGGTCTAGCTATTGCTGATTGTTGTTAGCCCAGGCTGATTTGAACTTCCACGCCCGCCGCCAAATCCAACTTCATCAAAGCGTCCACAGTTTTTTCCGTGGGCTCGACAATGTCGAGAAGACGCTTGTGAGTGCGAATTTCGTACTGATCTCTCGCGTCTTTATTAACGTGAGGTGAAATCAAGACGGTAAAACGCTCTTTGCGAGTCGGAAGCGGAATTGGGCCTTTGACTTGCGCCCCGGTGCGGCGTGCAGTTTCCACGATCTCCTGCGTTGAAGAATCAATCAGCCGGTGATCGAACGCCTTCAGACGGATGCGAATGCGTTGATTTTGCATCGTATCTAACTCCAATCAATAAAAAACCAGAGGCTCGCAAGGGAACCCCCTGAAAAAAGGAACGCGAATTCTAAAGA
>JBCCNJ010000025.1:0-41595 GCA_039025905.1 Pseudomonadota bacterium
CCAGTTGCTGAAATTCATTGTCTTGACCCCTACTTTCCCTACGTGATTGAGCGTTAACCGGTAGGACCCTCGTCGCTACCTTGATTTGTAGTCTATGCCTCTGAATATGAGTGTGTGTGGCGCTTTATGAAGAAAAATGAAGAATCCCGCAGTCCTCGGCGTCGCTTCTGGCTCTCCGGCGTGTAAGGAAGTGTAATTTCATTGCTCTAAAACCTGTATTAACATGGTGAGTGACAAATCTGGAGGCATTAAGCAGTCATGGCCCGTCGCATTCTGTACATGGAAGACAATGAGGAGTATCGGACGCTCTATGGCGGGGTGTTGAGAGATCGTGGTTTTGATGTAACCGTTTGCGCCAGCAAGCGCGAGGCCATCAGTGCGCTGCTTAGAGAGCTCCCCGATCTGGCCGTGCTTGACGTATCCCATCGCGGAGACCGCGATGCTGGCTATGAAGTTTGTAGCGAAATCCGTCGTATCTCCACTGACTTACCCGTGATTTTTCTGACCAATCGGCACGGCGAGGTGGATCGCATCTCCGGGTTTCGCCTCGGCGCGGACGACTACATCCCGAAAGGTGCTTCCATGGACTACATCGTGGTTCGCATTGAGGCATTGCTGCGCCGACTGGATGCCATTCGGGGTGGCCGCAGGCACGCAACCCCGGAGCCGGCAGCGAGCAGGGCAGAGCTGGAGCTGGATGAGTTGTACTCGACCGTGATATGGAAAGGAAAGAAGGTGGATATGCCGCTGACACAGTTCTGGATCTTGCAAGAGCTCAGCGCTAATCCAGGGAAAGTTCGCACGCATCGCGAGTTGATGAAGGCGGCCAATATCGTGGTTGAGTCCAACACCATCACGGCCCACGTGAAGGCCATCCGGCGTGCGTTCGCGACGCGCGACCCTGAGTTTCAGTGTATCCGCACCGAGCGCGGCAGAGGCTACCGCTGGGTGGCCAACCTCCACTGATCTGCTGCTACCACGGTTGCATTTCAACTGCGCTCGTGGCGAACCTGTTTGCGGGCAGAGTGCCCTGCGGAACCAACCAGGATAAATCTGACCGTGCCGCAAAGACCAGTCAATTCCCATAAGGCATATCACGCCCACATCTACTTTGATGAAGATACCAGGCTTGCTGCGAGGGCGATTTGTGATGCGTCGGGGGAGCAGTTCGGGCTTAAAGTAGGGCGCTTCCACGAGAAACTGGTGGGCCCGCATCCTCGCTGGAGCTGTCAGATTAGCTTCTCAGCAAAAGACTTTGAGGCCTACCTGGAATGGTTGGATGCAAGCCGAGGTGATTTAACCGTATTTGTCCATCCCCTCACGGGGGATGATTTGCGAGACCACACGGAGTTCGCCTATTGGCTGGGTGATTCGGTTGAGCTGAAACTGGGGATATTTTCAGAAAGCCAGAGCGACGATTCGAGCTGACCTCATCGATCGACTACTCGGCGACTATCAGCGCGCCTCACAACCCCGCTGCAGTGTTTGTACGTACCACTCGATAAAGTCTTGTAGATTTTCTTCAAACTCCGGTTGCAAAGGCCCGGGCTCAAACAGCAGGGAGTGCACACCATCGCGATTGCGAGTGATAATAAACTTATCCTCCAGGGTGGTGTTGTGCCAGAGCCAGATGAGGCGATCTAAATCGTAATCCTTGCCTTCTTCAGCGTCTTTATTTACAAACCAGACGATGTCAGCATCGCAGGCATTGCGCCCACGCGGTAGAAAGCGATACAGAACGCAGTGATCCGGGTAGTTCAGCATAAAGCTCACTGGCCCAATCTGAAAATCTCCCACCCCGCCGTCATAGTCCTGGAAATGGCCCATCAGCGGCGCGACGGGTTTGCCGTCCTCCGACCCTGTCACATAGCCGTCGTAAAGCCCGTAACGGCCATGGTATACGCAGGCACCGAAACCCTCCGCATTGGCGTAGATGCGCAAATGCTCCTGTTCAATACCCTGCACACCTGTTACCTGAGGCGCGCGCGCTAACATCGCGGAGACCTGCTCCTGCACGCGCTCATACGTGTCCTGAAGCGTGTGGCTGGCGGCATAGGACTTGTGGGCCGGCCCACAGTGGTAGCACTCGAGATAGTTTTCCAAACAGAGCTTCCAGTTAGCCTCGATGCGATAGGTTTCTTGATGTGCAACCTTGGCATTGTCTAATTGGTAAGCCCCGAGTTGAGATTGGATATTTGACAGTGGGTCCTGCAGATCGGCCGCCTCGGGATCGGCGTTGATAAAAATAAGTCCCTCAAACACGCAGACGCTTAATGACTTCAGTGGGTAGTTGCTTTTATCGAAATCCTCGCCCATGTGGCGGGCTGCTCGCAGTGAGCCGTCGAGATTGTAGACCCAGGCGTGGTAAGGGCAGGCGAACATCCGAGCTGAACCGGTGCCGAGTTCACAAACTCGCGCGCCGCGATGTCGACAGGTATTCGCAAGCGCTCTTATCTCATCTTCTTCGTCGCGAACGATGATGATGGAGTCCTCACCCAGCTCCAGCGTGAGGTAATCGCCCTGCTTGGGGATTTGTGAGCTGTGTCCGGCGTAGATCCAGCTTTTGAATAGGATGTGATGAAGCTCTTCGCGGTAGACCAGTTCAGATTGATAGAAGTAGGGATCTAGGGCTATCTTAGCTGCCTTGTCCTGCTCACGCTTAAGCGCAATGGTCATATGGGTATAGGAATCTTCTGAACGAAGGTGCATAGCTAGTCCTCCTCAACCCCACTATTGTCATTGCCGGCTGCGACCATCCGCGAGATCGCATACCAGCACATGTCAAGTGCGTCGTCCCGGTCAAAGGCATCAGGGTGCAGGTGATAATCGGTCAACAATCCCTCAGCGATAGACATGATTGCCAGGGTCAATTTGCGGCAATCAATGTCGACCCCGTGTAGCTTGTTGTATTTGCGCAGACAGCGGAACACTGAGCAATAGAATGCGCGATCGCGTGTGTCGACAAAGCGCAGCAGTTCAGGCCGCGAATTACTTTCCGAGCGCAGTGCCATCCAAACCGCGGTCAAACGCAGGTTTAGCACTGTATCCGACAGCTCGGATTGAATAATGGCCTTTAGCGTCTTCAGAGGTTCGCTGCCGGCCGCCTCCATGGCCTGGCGCCGACAGCGCCGGTATTCCTCTTCAACGTGTTTGGCGACCGCCAATATCAGATTGTCTTTAGACTGAAAGTGCAGGTTGATCATGCCCCGCGACACGCCGGACGCTTCCTGTATCTTGCTGATCGTCGTGCCGCTAATACCGTGCTCCACCATGACCGATGCGGTGGCCTCTAACAGCACCAAACGATGGTGCTCTTTATTCACGATGCGTTTAACCTTGCCCTCTTCCGGCACCAGGTCCTGGCCATCTGGGGCAGGGGTTGCGGCGAGTCCGTTCGATACGCTAGCGGTCATGATCAGTAGGGTCCGGGTGGTGTGGCGCGAGCGCGCGAGTTGATGAAGAAGGGCTCGTCAACCACGGTAGCCTTAGCGCTATAGCGCATCCACTTCCCTTCCTTTATGGCATCGATTTCAACCCACAGACCATCTTGTTTTTTTCCGCCATAAGGCGCTTTCAGCTCAGCAATGGCGATATTACGTTTTGTGGTGGGTGACCAGGCAGCGGAGGTCGTGTGGCCAACCTGCTTGCCGCGCCCCACATAAACATAAGAACCATCGGCCGGTTCTTTACCTTCTATATCCAGTTTGACCAGGTGGTAGCGCGGCTTGTCTTTCCGGGCCAGCAGCGCGCGGCGGCCGTTGAAATGGCCCTTGTTGAAATCGACTAAACGGCCGAAGCCGAGCTCGAAGGGGGTGCGCCCGCGGTCGCGGCGCTCGGTCTCAAATACCGGCTGAAACTCGTGGCTTGGTGCGATGAAGCCCGCCTCGAGACGCAGCAAATCCAGCGCATCTGAGCCAATAGGTACTAGCCCCCAGTTCGCACCCGCCTCCCACAGTCGGTCCCACAACTTTAGCGCTTCGTCCGGGGCAACAAACAGTTCATATCCCAGATCGCCGGTATAGCCGCTGCGCGATATCCATAGCCCGGGTTCGACTTGCCTGAGGTCGAAGGGGCGCATATCTGCTACAGAATCCAGTCCGGCTGCAGATAGCAGAGAAAACGTCGTTGGCCCCTGCAGAGAGAGACCACAAAGTGCTTCGCTCTCATCGCTGATGCTGACGTCATATCCCCAGGCAGCGTCTTGAAACCAGGACAACATACGGCCCTGGCACATGAAATAGAATTCATCTTCCGCCATCTTAAATACCGTACCATCGTCGATTAGCATGCCCTCCTCATCACACCAGAGGGAATAGGCGACCCGTCCGACGGCTACCTTGCGAATGTCCCTGGTCACCAGCCGATTGACGACGCTTTCGGCATCCGGCCCAGCGATACGGTATTTACACATTGGAGAAATGTCGTACAGCGTGGCAGCATTGCGCACCGCGAAATACTCTTGCTCTACGAAATCGTAGACATCGGCGGATAGAAAGCCCGCCCAGTCGCTCCACTGTCGATTCATACACAGGGGTGCAAGGCGCTCGTAAAAGGGTGTCGGCAGCAGTCCTTTAGGAACCTCACCATTGGCCGCAGTGCTCGTGGCCCGGCTACCTACCTTACTAGTCATTAGACGCCTCCATCGCGTATCAGCTGTTTCGCACTGTTGCGCCCCGGGATGCCCGAGACATCGCCGCCGGGGTGGGCAGACGCGCCGCAGAGATACAGCCCACCTACGCCGAACTGATATCTCGCCATGCCATTGATAGGGCGTACGGTGAGCAGCTGATCGGTATTCAGTTCCTCATGGTGCCAGTGGCCACCCGGCGCATTGGTTTCCGCTTCGATATCAACAGGGGTTAGCAGTTCGGATTCAATGATCGTGTCTTCGATGCCGGGTGCATAACTCGCCAGGGTATTGATGACGCTGTCGCTGAGTGATGTCCTTGCCTCGTCGGTCCAGCCGCCGTCGAGATGATAGGGAATGTATTGCACTACGAGTGATAGAGTAGCGGGCGAATTTGCAGGAGCACCCAGAGCCGCTGAAGGTGCAACTGCCTCAATCACAGGCGCATCTGGTAAGCGTCGGTATTTAACAGCATTAAACGCGTTTTCAAGATACTGAACCGATGGCGCTATCAACATGCGGCCACCGACATGCCGGGTGTCCAGTCCGGTAAATACAGGCGCTTCCTTCAACTGTAGATTCACCTTGGCGGTGGTACCTTTCGAGCGTACGTGGCGTATGCGACGCACTGTTTCAATATCGAAATGCTCTTTACCAGCAAGCTGCATAGATGGCATGGGGCCCACCGATGAAAGCACCGCTCGCGCGCCAAAGCTGCTGCCATCTTCGAGCACAACGCCGGTGACGCGATCGTTAGATACGGTAATCGACTGCACACGGGCATTGGTTTGAATCGTCGCGCCCTGGTCGGTTGCGCTGTCAGACAGCGCTCGGACGATCGCGTCCATGCCACCAACAGGTACGGTAGCGTTAGCCGTGACTGCATAGCGGTGCAGCAGTGCATATACCGTACCCGGCGATCGAGGCCCAGCCCAGGCACCGAGCACGGCATCGGCCGCAAAGCCACCCGCCAGTGGGCCGTCCTCAAGCTCGTCAAGGATGAAGTCATAGGCATTGAGCAGCAAAATGCGCATAAATTCCCGCATTTCTTCCTTGCCCTGGCGCCTGAGTTTCAAGCCCGCATTTGCCAGTGGCAGCAGATCACGCAGGGCAGACAAACCCAGGCCGGCGTCGATATCGGGTGGTGCACCGTGCATCACTGGTGCAAGGGACTCAGAGTAGGATCGGATACGGTTGCGTAAGGCCTGATAAGCTGCGCTTTGCGGATGCGTCTCACCGGAGACAAAGCGCGCACCCTGGTCACTGACCTCGATATGGTTGCCGTCAGGTGAAAGATGCGTCGTCGGCAGCGTGCGCATTGCCAGGCTGCTGAGTTTGAGTTCGTCTATCACTTTTGGGCTGAGGCCATAGGCGAGGTGGGCAAATCGAGGCATAGTGCCGCCGCTGGCCAGTGTCTGGGATTTCGCCATGCCGCCTAGCACGTCAGATTGTTCCAGTATCAAGACTCGCCGACCCTGCTGCGCAAGATAAGCGCCCGCCGTTAGCCCGTTGTGACCACCGCCAATTACGATGGCATCGTAGTGTGAGGATGCTGGGCTCATGCGTAGGCCTCAGTATCTTTCCAGGTAGGCATGGTCTTGGCTTTGCCCAAGTGGCGCAGTATTTCCCGCGCTGCATTCGCGCCGGGCGCTGCCATCACACCGCCCCCAGGGTGTGTGGACGAGCCCACGATATAAAGCCCTTCGATAGGCGTTTGATACTGGGCGTAGCCGGGTACTGGTCGATTAAACAAGAGCTGATCAAAGGTCAGCTCTCCTTGGAAAATATTGCCTTCAGTTAGCCCCACCTCTTTCTCGATATCCAAGGGGGTCCGCACCTCCGCGTGGACGATCCGATCGCGAATACCGGGCGAGATGACCGACAGCCGGTCATAGACTGAATCGGCAAATGCCTGTTTGGTTTCTTCATTCCAGTTATCTGGGCTGCGAACGCCGTCGACATTCAGAGCGTAGGGTGCGTACTGTGTGAATACTGTCATCATGTGCGCACCGTTTGGCGCGAGTGTGGGATCTATGCGCGATGGAATCAGCATGTCCATATAGGGTTTTTCCGAGAACTTGCCGTCTTTCCAGTCATCGTAGGCATGCTCAAGCGTATCCAGTGAGGTGCTGACAGAGAAATCGCCTCTGAATGACAGGCCGCTTTCCGGTAACTCGGGGAATTCCGGCAGAGAGTCCAGCGCAATGTTGAGTTTGCCGCTGGAGCCGCGAATCTTGAAGCGCTCAACCGCGCGAACGTACGCGGCCGGCATCGCATCGCGTCGAACGTGTTCGAGAATCGTTCGCTTGACGTCCATATTGGAGGCAACGGTGGACGCAACATACTCGTCGCCGTTCTCCAAAGCGACACCGGTGACCTTGCCGTCGTTAACAATGAATTCTGATACACCGGCGTTAGTGAGAATTTCACCGCCTGCCTCTCTAAAGGCAGATGCCAGTGCGTTTGAGATCGAGCCCATGGCGCCGCGCGCGAATCCCCAGGAGCCGATGCTGCCATCCACATCCCCCATGTAGTGATGCAACAGCACGTAGGCAGTGCCCGGCGAGTATACGCCTAGACCTGTGCCAATAATGCCTGAGCCTGCCAGAGAGGATTTGATGATAGGTGTCTCGAAGTATTCATCCAAAAAGTCGCCGATAGAGATCGTCCAGAAGCGAATCATCTCTCCCAGTTCGCGGCCGCCCAGGTCGTACATTCTTTTCAGCAGGAAGATCAGCTCACCGATGTCTCTTGGCTTCATGGACAACGGATCAGGTGCGGTGCGCAGCAGAAATGGCCGGATAAAACGGCACTGGCGCATGACCACCTGGTGGTAGCGTTCATAGGCGTCGGCGTCTCTGGCGCTGTGCCTGGAGACCTCGCGCCGCATGGCGTTATGATCATCGTAAGAAGCGAAGTAGCCGCCATCTTCGTGGAATGTTACACCGCCGGGGTAGGGGATGACCTGCAGACCATGCCGCGGCAAGTCTAAATCGCGCACGATTTCTTCGCGCAAGAGTGAACATACATAGGAACAGTTGGAGTAGGTCCATCCCTCGTGCAGCTCGCGGCTAACCGCCGCGCCGCCGATGTAGTCGTTTTTCTCAACGACCAGGGTTTTCAGTCCAGCCCGGGCCAGGTAACACGCGGTCGTCAGGCCGTTGTGCCCCGCGCCGGTGATAATCGCGTCGTAGCTGTCGTAACGCGCCATAAAAAGTCCTCATACAGGGATCGTTGACGCATAGAGCGTCAAGCATTGACAATGAATGAACATACGTTCATTCTAAAGCTCTGTCAATAACGGTGTCGAAATCATGAGCTCTTACCCCGGCCCGAAGACGCGCAGCGTTCTAGAACGCGGCATTCCACTATTTCTAAACGGCGGTCGCTTCGGCGAGGCCTCCCGCGTGGCAGCGCGGCGCGGGTTACGCGCAGGTGCGCAAATCGTTGTCGATAAGGCCGAAGGCGATTTCGTTTGGGATATGGATGGCAACCAACTGATTGACTTCCAAAATGGCTGGGCAACAAACCCGCTGGGAAATGCACACCCCGAAATCATTGAGGTTGTACATGCGGCGCACCGGCGCTACGGCTTCCATTACGACCACCCGCTGCGCTACGACCTTGCAGAGCAGCTAGCTGAGATCATGCCGGGAAAAGCGCTGCCACGCTTCAGCTACGAGGTATCCGGCACGGAGGCGGCGGAAGCGGCGGTTTATATGGCCATGTGTTTCACCGGTAGGCGCCATGTGATTTCACTGGGCTCCTCTTACCATGGGAACAGCCTGGCCTGTAAGGTCTTCAGCGGTGGTCCGCCTGATGAGACACCCTTTCTCGAAGCCTGGTCTGGAGGCGCGATACAGGCGCCATATCCCTACAGTGATGGACTTCCCGCGGGGCTTGATGAAAGCAACTACACTGAATACTGCCTGTGGTTTATCGAAGAACATATTCCCGCCACCTTCGCCAGTAAAGACAATATTGCCGCGGTGATCGTTGAGCCGGGGCTAGCCGAGGGTGGTAACTGGATTCCTGACCCACGCTTTCTTCAAGGGATTCGAGAAATTTGTAACCGCATGGACTGGCTGATGATTGCCGATGAGGTGCTAACGGGCCTGGGTCGTACCGCCTCGATGTGGTCTATTGACCATTACGAGGTCATCCCTGATATTCTGGTGGTCGGCAAAAATCTTTCGGGCGGCATCGAGCCCTGTGCGGGCGTGGCCGCCCGCGACGATATTCTGGGGGACAACCCCAAATTCAGCGCCGGCGCGACTTTCGCCGGTACCCCGGCCGGCTGTGCTGCGGGACTAAAGACCCTGGAGATTTTTGAACGGGATCAGGTTATCGCACATGCGGGGAAACTGGCAGACATTGCCCGTGACGCAATGCAACGCTGGGAAGCCGAGTACGGTATCGTTCGTCAGGTGCGTGGCAAAGGCCTGCTACTGGGCGTGGCCTTCGAGGCGCCGCAGGATCAACCGGATCACAAAGACTGGTGGTATGCGCGCGCCGTGCGCAGCCGCATGCTGGAGCTAGGGGTCTGGGCAATCTCGGATCGAGAGGATACGATCCGTATGTACCCTGCGTTAAATATGGATGAGGATGTGCTAAGACGAGGGCTTAGTGTGATGGAAGAGGCGATCGCCCACGTTGATACGGCAGGTCAAGATTTGGCGGACAGCCCCGCATGGCCGACCGGCGTGGCGGGCTTTTGATCGAGGTTGAAAACGAGCAGGTGACGGACGGCAGCGCGGCAAAGACCCACAACGCTCTTGATAAGGCAGAGCCGACGCTGCCTATCCATTGGTATTACGACCCGGACCAATATCAGCGCGAGCTTGAAGGCGTATTCTACAGCAGCTGGCTGTACTTATGCCGCGCGGAAGCGCTTGCGGAACCTAAGTCCTACCAATCCATGTCCGTCGGCAACCAACACCTGTTTGTGGTGCGAAGCGAATCCGGAAAATTGGCCGGCTATTACAATGTCTGCAGGCACCGGGGTGCCATGCTCATAAACGATGAAAGCGGCTGTTTAACAGGCGATAGTGTCGCCTGTCCCTATCATCGCTGGCGTTACGCACTAGAGGACGGCAGCCTGCTGCGAGTGAGCTCCTTCCGCGAACCCGACGGCTTCGATTCAGGCGATTATGGCCTGTTCCCTGTTGCCGTGCGCGAGTGGCGCGGTTTTGTGTTTGTGCATCTTGATCCAGCAGCAGAATGGGACGTGGATGCTGTGTTTAACGGTGAGCAAACGCTGTTGGACAATTTCTCTATAGAGCAGCATGTTCTCGGCCAGCGCTGGGTGAAAACGATCGAGTGCAACTGGAAAACGTTTTGGGATAACTACTCCGAGTGCCTGCACTGTCCAGGCGTGCACCCTGAGCTGATTAAAGTCCAGCCGATTTACAAGCGCGGTCTGCTCGTTGAAGACGACCACCCCGATTGGCATGAGCATCGCGATAATCCTGATCCCTCTCATCGCGGTGGCCTTGCGATCGGTGCTGAAACCTGGTCAACCGATCACAGTGCACAGGGCTATGCTGATCATTCAGGGCTCAGCGAGCAAGATATTGCGCGCGGTGTGACCTACGCGACCGCCTACCCCGGCATGTACATCGCGGGGTTCGCTGATCATACGCGGACGGTGCGTATCCTGCCGCTGGGTCCGGAACGTGTTGAGATGACGGTGGAATGGTTGGTGCAACCAGCGGCACTCGCAGATCCAGATTACAAAATCGAAAACATAGTCGAGTTTGTACAGCAGGTCTTACTTGAGGATGGTGAGGTATGCGAACTCACCCAGCGCGGTATGCATGCCAGGCCGATGCGGCGGGGCGTGCTTATGCCGGAGGAATATGAAGTGAAGGCGTTCAAGGATTGGTTGCTAATGCGCTTGGAGAAAACATCATGAGTTTCGATACCGCCGCGTTGCAAGCCGCAGACAAACGGCATTTCCTGCATCCCTGGCAAGAGTTTGAATCTCTGCAAGAGCACGGCGCCCTGGTGATCACGCGCGGAGAAGGGTGTCATGTCTTCGATTCCGATGGCAATCGCTACCTGGATGGCCTGGGCGGTATGTGGTGCGTGAATGTGGGTTATGGACGCCGGGAACTGGCTCAGGCAATGGCGCAGCAAGCTGAAACCTTACCCTATTACTCTACCTTCACGGATACCACCAACTCGCCCGCGGTAGCACTGTCTCGACGATTGGCTGAGTTAGCGCCGGGTGACCTTAACCACGTGATGTACTCCTGCAGTGGGTCCGCAGCGAACGATTCCGCGATTCGACTCGTGCATTACTATCAGAGCCGTCGCGGTAAACGAGATAAACAACATATTCTGTCGCGCAAGTCCGCTTACCATGGCAGCACCTTCCTGGCGAGTTCTCTAACGGGCAGATATCCGGACGCGCCTGAGCACTACCGCTGGCTTACTGACTTTATCCATCATCTGTCAGAGCCGAATCCTTATCGGCGCCCTGATTCCATGAGCCTGGAAGCGTTCACCAATCACCTGGTTCAGGAATTCGACGACAAGGTGGCCGAACTTGGCGCGGATCAAGTAGGTGCATTTATTGCTGAGCCTATTATGGGGAGTGGCGGGGTGGTAGTGCCGCCGCCCGGTTATCTGAAGCGGATACGAGAACGCTGTGCTGAGCAGGATATCCTGTTTATCGCCGATGAGGTCGTGACCGCCTTCGGCCGGTTGGGTCACTTTTTTGCCTCTGTAGAAGAATTCGGTATCCAGCCAGACATGATAGTCTGTGCTAAAGGCATTACCTCAGGCTATATACCGCTGGGCGCTACGCTATTTTCGGATGAGATTTTCGAGGTCATTTCCAAGCCGGGCAACGATCCTTGTTTTGAACATGGCTTCACCTACTCGGGCCATCCGGTTGCCTGCGCTGTGGCGCTAGAGAATATAGCGATCATGGAGCGTGAGCACATCTGTGAGCATGTGCAGGTGGAGGGTGAGTACTTTGAGCAACAAATGAAGACATTAGCTGAACTACCTTATGTGGGTGAAGTGCGCGGACGCCGCTTTATGATCGGCATTGAATATGTGGCGGACAAAGACACCCGAGCGTTGCTGCCGGAGGAGCTCGATGTGTCCCACCTGATTGCCGATGCCTGCCAGCAGAGGGGATTGCTAGTGCGGCCTATGGGGCATCTCGATGTGCTCTCTCCGCCGCTAATTATGCAGCGCAGTGAGATCGACCAAATGGTGTCCATACTGCGAGACAGTATTCTTGTTGTCGGCGCCGAACTCGATAGGAAAACCTAGGGCAATGACCTCCAGCAGCGCAAGCCTTTTCGGCACATTGACCATCAAGCGAGCGCTGCTTCCACTGCTGACACATCCGCGTTCTGCGCAGCTCATCAAGTGGTTTGTTTATGTTTGTCTTCTGCTGAATTCCGGCCAGTACATCATAGATGACTACAACGCCTGGCAGGCTACCCGCGGTGAGGGGGCTGCCTTAGATCCACTGGATGTGCTGTCCAACTTCGCGACGACCGTTGATACGGTGGCCTGGGTCGCGCTGATTGTGCTGCTCGAATTCGAAACCTATATCATCAGTGACGCAGCCTATACGCGGACAGTCAGGTGGTTCATGATGGTGATGCGCGCTGTCTGTTACAGCCTTATCGGTGCCGCTGCCTGGGGTTACCTTGACGACACCCTGGATTACTACAATGTAGCGCCACTGGAGGACGTCGCCTCCCTTTGCCAGCTCGCGGGCCAGGAGTTGTTTCTTCAACTCAACGTAATCGATTATGTTGAAATTACCGCGGCTAACTGCGCAACGCTTCCCTTTGACGGCAACCTGTTTCGAATTGATATCGATGCCTCCGTCGTTGACGCGACGACCTTGGAGGCCTCCCGCGGTACAGCGTGGATGGATGTTTCCAATGCCTTCGTATGGATTTTGGTCGTCATACTGATCGAAGTCGAAGTACAGCTACAAAACAACGACCGTTTCGGAAGTCGACTTCTTGTCTGGAGTCGCTTTGTTAAAACGCTGGGCTATCTATTGTTGATTGGCAACGGCATTGTCTGGGGGCTGCAGGGCTATTACATGTATGCCTGGGATGCCTTTCTTTGGATCTTTGGATTTTGGGCAATCGAACTGAATCTGGCAGAGTGGGAAATTGAACGCGTCGAAGAGCTAAAAGAAGAGCGTATTGCCCAGTGACGCCTCAGCGAAGTGACACCAACCCCTATTAACGCCTCAGACGATTAATGTCATGGTCGCGATGCTTTGGTTTCAGCGTCTGTATCCTGTGTAAAACGCATTCATCACCGTCTTGAAACGATAATCGAGCCAGCAAATCGCGTAACTCAAGCTGTGCAGAGGTGCCCTAGCGATGTATTGGAATCTCATCGCGCGGCAGCGGCTTGCAGTCAATATACGGCAGGCGGTCTCCATGCACGAAACGCAATTGCTTTAGAACGGCGCCTTGCTCCCGTGGCGGTGTCGATTTCCTACAGCGATGCCAGACGCTGCTCTTCGGTTATGCGTGTGTGTTCAGTGCTGATTTCTTCTGCGACGGTATTCACAAAGCGCACCATGCCGGCGAGAATCGCGGCGTTGTAGTTCTCCTCGCTGGCCTCTAGTTTCAGCACCGCGGTATTCATATCGCGCACAGCCAGCGACGTCGCCCCCACCCAACTTTGCAATTTCATGAGATTGGCTCGCGCGTCTGCTCTTTGCGCTTCAGTCGCTTCCTGGCGCATGGCTGCAGTGTGTTGAATTCGGATCGCGTTTATTTCAGCGTCGTACTCGCGGATAACAATCAACGAGCGGCGGACAATTCCATTTAGGCTGATGACGGTTTCGCGTTCGAATGCGGCTTTGATATCGCTGCGCTCTAATGCGATGGTGGCAGGGGGTGCAGTTAACGGTGTTGATACTGCATTGATGCTGCCACCGCCAACCGAACTGGATTGCGGCACCTGCACCCAAATCAATTCGTGGTCGTCGGGTTTGAACAGCAGGTGCGCCGCGACGAAGCTTGAGGTGATGATGACAAATATCGAGGCAGTGATGTAACGTGGGCTGTTCATATGCTGAACCCTCTCAGCGCGACCGCCTCCGGTTTGGCGGATTCAATGAAAAAGATAGGGCCCCGTCGTGAGGCCCTGCCTGTCCTGATAGTTACTTCTTGGATTTACTCTTATCGCTTTTGGATTTATCCGACTTTTTAGAATCCACCTTGCTGAACGCCTCGACGTTGTGCATGAGATTCTGCGCGATTTGCACGCCCATCATCTGGCCCGCGGTATTGTCGAAGTTCCAATGCACGCCGTTATAGATGCGACTGACGCCGTTTTCCTCCTGGGCCGCAGTGTAGGAGGCAAAGCGCACAGGCACCAGAGGCCTGGGAACATCTGGCGTGAAGGGGTCGAAGCCTTCACCATCATATTCTTCGGACACAAATGTAAACGGCTTGTCGCCGAACATGCTGCGCAGTATCTCGAACGTCGAAGCACCAAAGGTGGCGTGACCTGAAGGGTAGGCCGGAAATGGGGGTGTGGGTCGAATGGCGACGGTTGTGTTGATAACCGAGACGCCCACCGGCAACCACTGAGCGTCCTGTGTTGTTGCTGAATTGCCATCGTCCAGTCGAATGCCGGTGACTGGCCGCCAGTAGTTGTAGTAGTACTTGCTGTCCCAGGCGGCGATACCGGAGTCGGCCAATCCCACGTTCACCAACGCAAAGAAGCGAGCCAACTCCAGTTCATCCTTCATATCGTTATCCAGAACCGCCTGCAGCGCGATTAGGTTGTATAGGCGCGGTGGTATACCTAGCAGCGGCACGCCGTCATAGCCCCAATAGTTGCCGATAAAACGCGACTGTGCGGTGGAAGTCGAATCGGTGAGGGTATTGGCCGGTGATCCACCCAGTGAGGCGACTTCTTGGTAGGCCTGGGCATATTCCTGAGATGATAAAGGCGGTGGAATCGGGCTGCGGAACTGATGACCAGAGCTAAGTGAGAAGGGCGTTACGCTCCCCCAATAGGCCCCAAGCGCAACCGAGTCTTCGCCGGCTGGGTCGACCGGGTCAGGAAGCCATTCGCCCGGCTGTGTTGAACCTGAATTGACCAAGGTGAAGGTGTAGGTGCCGTTGCCGTCCGCAACAGCGCCGCCCTCGCCGTATGCGGGCTCCAGGTGATTCGCGTTGTCATTGATACGGGCAGCGAGCATCGCAGCTGCGGCCGCCTGGCCGATGGCCTGCCCTTTGCTGATATCTTTCGACTTGCCCTTGATCTGCTCGACGTCTGACTGTAGCAACGTCAGCAGCCGCTCCGATTGATTTGGGTATAACTCGAGTAAGGTGTCGTAGGCTGCGTAGGCGATCGCGGCATCCTTGGACGCATTCTTAGTATCCAAGTTGCCAAGGTCGTTGTACGGATGGTAACGGCCATCGAAGGCGTTGAGCGCATCAAAGACGGCCGTTTGCACCATGGCGAAGGCGCGACTCGCGCGCGTGGGTCCGCCCTGATAAAAATCTACCTCGCCAGTGTTGGGATCGGGCGTATGGTCGAGGGCAGATGCATCGAGCATGGCATTGAACCAAAAAACGACACGATCTCTCGGTTTTTTGAGCTTGGGGCTTTGCTCGGTTGAATTGGCTAAGCGCTCATGGACACCCTTGGAGAATGCCGATTCGCTGGTCTCGCCCAGGTAGGCGCTGGTCTGCGCTTTGGACTGCTTACCTTTAGCTTTTTGCGCGTGCGCGGCGTCTGCGCCCAAAAACAGTCCTGCCGCGAGGAAACACGCCGACGTGGTGAGTATCATTTTTCTCAATTTTCTTTGTCCTCTTTAGTTGAGTCTTAATGCATCGCGGACATCACAGGCCGCCTTATTCTGGTCCTTGCTTTGACTGCTTCGCTACATGCGTCCTGTTTCGAAAAGGGACCCCAGAGCCAATTTCAAGCGGGATAAAAAGCGACAACGTTTTCCCTCGCATTAAAGCGACGACCGCGTATTTCTGTCCCAATAGCGACTGCATGGGGCGCTAATTAAGCTGGGTCTGGAGCGCCCTGTTACAAGTTATCTTGATCCTCTTTATTGCAATCGCTATATGTCGTAGATCCCTATACCTGCCTAGCCCAAAGCAAAAACGAGGCCAAACAATAAAAAGGGTTTTCTTTCAGACGTTTAGGTTTTTTCAGATGCGGTTGATACCTAAAACCAAATCGCGCTTGCGGTCACATTGTTGCCAAAGGCAGACACTTCGCTTGCGTCTCGAGCGGTTTACCAAGGAAATCAAAGCCTTAAAGTGAAGCCGAATGGCGACAGGCTAACTCGCCTAGCTACAAAATTTGCGGTAGCCGTGAGATCCGTTGAAACTCAGCGTGCTGCTTGATCGGTGTAAACGAGTTACGAGGTGAATTTGTGATCACAAAAACAGCGCCCCGACGCTAGCATAGGATGGCGGCAAGGTAATACCGTAAGGCATTGAGTACGCAGCTGTATGCGAGACAGCCAGGTATTAAGCAAGGCAGACAAAGGGGCACAACAATGCGAACGTCACTACTCCTACTGATGGGTTGTTTTCTGTTGGCAAGCAATGCTGTTTACGCGGACGAGGAGGCGCGGGGCATTGTGTATGAAGACACGGATGGCGACGGTTTAAAAGATGCCAATGAGTTAGGGATAGCGGGCGTCCGATTATCCAACGGGCGCGAGATAGTTGTTACAGATGCCGGGGGCAACTATCGGATTGCGCTGCGTGATGGCGACATCCTGTTCCTGACCAAGCCTGCTGGCTATATGACGCCGGTGTCGCGCGATATGTTGCCGCGCTTTTACTATATTCACCAACCCGAGGGATCGCCGCCGGGACTACGCTATCCGGGTATCGCGCCCACCGGACCGCTGCCGGCATCCATCGACTTTGCTTTGCGGCGGCGTCCTGAATCCGAGCGCTTCCAGGCGATTTTATTGGCCGATACACAGCCTGCGACTGAGGTGGAAGTGGACTGGCTACGCGATGACGTGATTGCCGAACTCATTGGCACGCCCGCCTTGTTTGGAATGACGATGGGCGACATTATGTATGACGACTTGTCACTTCTTCCGCGCTTCAACGCCGTGATCGGAACAATCGGTATACCCTGGTACAACGTGCCGGGCAACCATGAGCTCAATATGCTCGCTGCCGATGACGCGACCTCTCTGGAGACGTTTAAACGCTATTTCGGGCCTCCTTACTATTCTTTTGAAGTGGCAGACGCGGTGTTTTACGTGCTCGACAACATTGAATACAAAGGCCGCAGTGAGGATCCCGATAGCTACAGAGGCGAGGGTGGCTACCAGGCGGCGTTCGGTAAGCGGCAGCTAAAGTGGCTGCAGCGGGATCTAGAGTTTGTTCCAGAGGATAAGCTGGTGTTCCTGGCGATGCACGCACCGCTGGAAACCTACCTTGGGGACGCTCCCACCATTACCACTCAGGATCGACGAGAGTTATTTGACCTATTGAGTGGTCGGGCCCATCTGTATGCCGTGGCGGGTCATACCCACACGACTGAGCATCACTATTTTGGTGAGGAGGATGGCTTCGATGGCCCTGGAGAACTTCATCATCACATACTCACCACTGTCTCAGGGAGCTGGTGGGGAGGACCGCTGGACGCAAGAGGCATTGCCTCGGCGATGCAGCGCGACGGCACGCCCAATGGCTATCATGTGCTGGAGGTGGACGGGAACCAGGTAGCCGTGCGCTATCAAGCGGCACGCGAGCCTGCCGATAAGCAGCTGCGCATCATGTTTGATGCCGACTACCATCATCTGGAGCGACCGGTGATGAATCAGTTCCGTCCGGGTGATCAGCTCGATGGCCGTATATCAGTTGACCAGGTTCCATCGACTCGGGTTTTGGTCAACCTGTTTGATGGTGGCCCGAGGTCGACTGTGAAGATGCAGATTGGCAAAGGTCAGTGGATTCAGATGGTGCAGACTCGGCAGCCAGACCCCGTTGCCAACGAACTATTTGAGCGCTATGTCGATTTATTTAAACCCTTCGTGAGCGCACTGCCGTCATCACATATCTGGGCGGCCGACCTACCTGGCGGGCTGACATCTGGCACGTACACCTTGTCAGTGTCCGCTACAGACGAGTTCGGGCGCAGTCATCATGGGCATCGGATACTGGAGATTACGGGGTCTAGCGCGCCGCAAACGACCGACACCGTGTGGCCGGATGCCGTTATGCAGTGAAGCGGATCGAGTTGGGGTGAAGCTGAAGGAAATGATTTAGCGCAGGTCGCGGATCCGCGAACGATTCTCGACCTGCGCTATCAACACTGTGACTAGTCAGTAATGCTGTCCAGAACAGCCTGCTTTTCCGCCTTGTACTCGGCGGGGGTGATATAGCCACCGGCAGCCAACTTGTTTAACTGCTGAATCTTCTGCTCCGGGGTCATTCCGGAGGTCACCCTTGCTGGCGTCACGGTGACGGGAACGGCCTCGGTGTAATATTGAGTTTGGGGTTTCGGTTTTTTGGAATCACTGTAGAGCGATCCTGCCATGATCCCGCCCAATCCCCAGGCGGCGTCTCTGGCATCAATGCTATGGGCCGATACCAGGGGTGTGTAAACCGCCGCGCTGAATACCAATGCGACGCTAGTGGCTGATAGAGTTTTAATCATTGGTGATATGTCCTCCGCGTGTTCCGATTACTTGCAACGAGTCCAGCTGTTCATGCCCATATCGTCACCGAAGCTGACAACGCCTTTGAAGCTGTCCTTCTCATGATCGATTGGCATAACCTGCATGGTGTAGACGCCTCGGGTGGTGTTGTTGGCCAAATCTGCCTCAATGTCCGCAAACGAAGCGGGAGCGGCCAGCATTTCCATAGCCAGCACGCTATCACCTGACGCCCAGAAACCAACGGCCTCGGCCTTGCCTCTGCGCCCGTATTCAAAGGTGCCGTTGTCACGCACGTGTACGTACTCGGCGTCGGCGTTTTTACAATCCGAGTTGATCACCCACCGCCCCTCAAAATACTCAGCGGCCACCGGGGTAGCCAGGGAGGTCGTTGCCAGACCGGACAGTATGACGCCCAGCGCGATTGAGCAGTGTTTGGCACTTATCATGTTCGCTCCTTCTATGGATTGGTTTAGCTTGAGCACTCTAGCAAGCTGAGTGCCACAGTAGACTCTAACTGCGACAATCGGTTCCAATTATATTGTCTGGACTGGGTATCCGAAACCGTTTATTGGTGCAGGGTTTCAAGCCATCCGCGCTCGGCGATACGTTTGCCAAAGAAGTCAGCGCCTTCAATAGTCCAGTGCACGTGATCGTAAAAGGTTCTATAGCCATCCGGCGTTATCGCGCTACAGCTCTCAAGCTGTTCACTGCAGACCAGGTCCCACATATTCATGAACGGCAGGTCGAGCTCCTCTGCCAGCGCTTGCACGATCGCATCCAGGAAAACACTGCGTCGATCCTGGTGCCGAAAGTAGAGATGGTCTAGCTCACTGGCATCAATGCGGCTGTCGGAGCTGTGTTGCAAAAACCAATCGAATAGGGATTCGTTGTCTTTGGACTTGAACGCAGCGGGATGACTGACGATGACAATATCTTTTCCCGAGGTCGAAAGTGTTCTCACAAAGTTCTGGTAGCGGTCGATGGTTGGACCGTTAAGCGCCATGTAGACCAGAACGGTATCTGCCTGTTCAAAGTTGGGAGCGGCAAATAGGGTGGCGACGTCCTCTGGTAACAGCTCTTTACTAATGCCAAATCGAGCAAACTCAAATGCCGGCAGGCGCTCGCGATTCAGATATAGGGCATTAAAGAGATCGATGCTGGCGGATACGCCGATGATCAACACTTTATGGGTATCTGCACTCCCGGAATACCATAGCTCGCTGGATTCATACTCTGAAGCTTTGAGCGGTACCGAGGGTCCGAAGCCATGTTCTGCGGCAAGTTCAGCGAGAATGCCGTAACTCTCTTGTTTGAGAATACGGGTATCAAACTCATTGATACCATAGAGTGTCTGTAAATCCGCAAAGCGCTGACGGCTGCCTTTGTCCTGAATCACAAAGATGCTGAACGCAACCAGCAAACCGGCAAGTACGATTGTCGTGCTCCACAACCAGCGTTGTGAAACCAATTGCCGATTGCGAAAGGGCTTCTCGATAAACCGGTAGCTAGGTACCGCTAGTGCCAGGCTGAGCGCCATCCAAATGAGCTTGTCGGCGAGTATGATGTTGCTTTGTATGTGTCTGGCATAGGCAAATATCGGATAGTGCCAAAGATAAAGCGAGTACGACATCAAACCGATTGCGACGAATGGCTTACTGGCAAGCAGTCGGGTGACAATGTCACCACCGCCGCTGAAAGCGATAACCATAACTGTGCCCAGCACTGTAAAAACAGTGATGAAGCCGGGATGATGCTCGAACTCGATGAAAATGAAAGAGCCGGCGATAAGCGCCAACCCAAGGAAATTCAATATGGGCCTCAGGAGCCCCTTGGGGTAGGTCTTTACTGCGCGTTGCTGGGCAACCGCGAGAATTGCTCCCGCTAGCAATTCCCAGAACCGCGATCCCAAGGAATAGAAAGAGGAGTGTGGATCCACTCCGGTGAACCAGTGTGCAAAGCACAGACCCAGCAGGCACAGCGCCATGAGAGCTAAGGTCAGTCTGTCGCGCAAAAAGCGATATAGGATAAGCAGCACGAGGGGGAACAGAATATAGAACTGTTCCTCCACTGCCAGCGTCCAGGTGTGCAATAAGGGTTGCAGCCATCCTGACGGCGCGCCGTATTCCTGTAGTGAAAAATCCCAGTAGATATTTGAGACGAAGAACAGTGCGGCGAGCAGGGAGTAGGCAAAATCGACCAGCTGACCCGGCAACAGAATCAGCCAGGCAAACAGTGCGGTGACAGTGAGTACAACCAGCAGCGCAGGGAAGAGACGCCTGGCGCGGCGCTCATAAAACTGCCTGAGCGAGAAGCCGCCTTTCTGCTCCAGCTCTTTTAAAATTAGGGAAGTGATTAAAAATCCGGAGATGACAAAAAAGACTTCTACAGCGAGAAACGCTCCCGGCATCAGCTTATGCTCGCCGATGGTCAACTCGGCGTGGTAGATCAATATCGCTATGACGGAGATCGCGCGTAAACCGTCTATCTCAGGGCGGTAGGTCAATGACATGCGCGATGAATTCTGGGGAGTCTCGGCCGCCCTGATCGCGGCGGGTGATGGATTAGCGTAGCAGTTATATCAGCTCGATTGTCACTTGCCAAATCTCGGACTACAAAAAGATAAAGCGAGCATCGATGCACTCCGCTATGGAGGCGATCCATGTCTCTGCTGGCCTGTATCTATAACCTTGGGCTATTTTACGTGTGAGCGCTGCTAGACCGGTCCTGTGATTTGTCGGATTGGAAAAGAGCGAATATGCGAGAAGGAGATGGATCTACTAGCAGTCTGAGACGCGGGTTTCCGCGGCTAGAACCCCGCCTCTACCATCATGCCAAAGGTGCGCGGTTGGCGCATGCTGAGCCTGACCTGTGAGCGGAAGCCCGCATTACCGGAGAACGCCCTCAAATTAGCGATATCGATCTCTTCAGGTTCATCCTCGTCGAGCAGATTGGTGACAAAACCGATGATCGAAACATGTTCGAAACGATAACCCAGCCTGGCGTTCAGCACATAAGCCGAATCGACGCGCTCTGTTAGACCCTCTCCCAGCTCACTGCTTCCAAAATTAAAGATGTCTGACCAGTAGGATGAGCGGTAATTGAGGCTGGCGCTGCCGAAGAGTCCTGAATCACCGTCGTAATCAACGCCTAATGTCATTGATACAGCAGGTGATCGATTAAGCTCGTTGCCTGCGAGATCCACCGGTGGATCGGCAAATTCATCGTAAATAAACTCGTCAATATTCGTTTCCAACAGACCGATATTGCCGTAAACACTCCAATGCTCCGTCGCCCTCAAGTCGCCGTACAGCTCAAGGCCGTAAAGAGTTGATGCACCGGCGTTTAGAACCAGGTCGAATCCGGTGTCATCGACAACGCTGACTTGCTGGTCCTCATAGTCGCTGTAAAACGCGGTGCCATTGACCACCAGGCGACCGCCCAGCCAGACGCTGCGCCAGCCAGCTTCATAGCTGAGTAGAAATTCAGGATCATAGTTCCCAACGATGAACTGGCCGAAATCATTTTGCGTGAGGAAGGTCCCACCCGAACGATAGCCGCGTCTGGCGCTGACAAACAGCGAGGCGTCCTGATTGATGTTGTAGGTAATAGCTGCGCGCGGCAGTACGGCATCGAAATCGTCAGACTGCAACGGTTCAGGAGGACGAAGTAAGAAGGGTGTAAGTAATGCGCAGGGAGCGGTCACGGGATCAGCCTGACCCAATAAAAAGCCTGCAACCGTCGCGCTACAGTTTTCTGGGACCGGTGTCCCCGCCGATTCAACGCGCTGCGAGTCGTAGGATTCGTTATCGTAGCGCAGGCCAATATCTAAAGCCCAGCTGGGGTTGGGCTCCCAACGCCACTGCGTAAAAACAGCGTAGTTTTCGGTTTGGGTGTCCGTCACTGCCAACAGCGAAGCCAGGCTGTCCGTTGGGTCAACTGCCAGGAGAATTGACTCTGATACAACGTCCCTAACGAGAAATACGGAATCGATGTTCTGGTCTACATTGCTCTTGAAATAGTAGGTTCCCAATAAACCGGTCCAGTTCTCAAAGGCGAAATCCAGTCGTGCCTCCCCAGTGTAGGTGTCGGTTTTGCCGAAGAAGAACGAACTCGTATCGCCGAAGGAACTTGTCGTATTCGTACCGTTTTTCCCGTCGTAGCTCGCATCTTCATAGGTGCCAAGAAACTGTAGCGTGATAGCGGTAGTTGACTCGTAGGCAATGTCTGCGCTTACTCGAGTGGTTTCATATTCGACCGAGCGGCGCAGGTTCGAGAAGGTTTCGAAGTCGGTTGGATCAAAATCAGCGTACTGTGGCTCATTGGCACCGGTGGGAGAAGAAATTTGGCCGATAGCGGAGCCGACGTTGCGCTCGCTGTATTCGGCCGTAATTAATGTGCTTAGCGCATCGAGGGCATCTGGCTCTATCAAGATGCTGCCCCGGGTCGTTATGCTGTCTCTGTCTGCTGCTGGCTCACCGTCCACACCATATTCGGTGAAACCGTCGGTATCCTGATAATCCGTGCTGAGACGAAAGGCGAGTTGTTCGTTCACAATAGGCCCTGATAGGGTCGCAGCGTACTGCTGGGTATCATACTCAGCGGCAAGCACCCTGGCGGCGCCTTCCCAGTGGTAAGTTGGCGGATTAGACTGCACCACCACCGCCCCGGCAATGGCATTGCGACCCTGTACCGTGGACTGTGATCCTCGCAAAACCTCCACCTGGCCGACGTCCCACAGGGATTGTCCACCGCCTTCTAAAGCCACGTTAGACGCCGGCGCGCCATCGAAATAGATATTGATCGCCTGACCGGCCCCGGTCCCGTCCGTGCCGAAGCGATTAATGCCTCGGATATTGATAGAGTTTAGGTCGTTTCGAACAACCGACGCATTGGCGGCGCGGGATATGGCCTCCGCCACGTTAAACACCACTTCACGCTCGGCTCGCAGCTCCGATATCAACTCCACTGAGTCCGTTACTTGTTGCAATGCCAGTCCTTGCTTGGTGCCGATAACGATGATCTCTTCTATATCCTGATAACGGCCGCGACCTCTGCTGAGAAACAGGGGCCCCGGTATTGTTAGTTGCAAGGTCTGTGCCCCGGCTTGTTCAATTGCCAAGCCTGTATCGGCGAGCATTTTTTCTAGGCCATCGCGGGCATTAAATTTGCCTGAGAGACCGGCAATGGGATATTCGCTGACATCGGTTTGCGGCAATAGCACCTGAACGCCGGTGGTGACGGTGAAGGCCTGGATCGCATCGATTAATGTCGAGGGAGGGATATCGAAATTGTAGACGATCTCGGGCTTTTCAGGTGTCTGCGCAGTCGAAACGTGGGTCCAGAAACTGATTGATGAAATCAGGAAGAAGAACAAGACGAACCGAAAAGCCCTATGGTTTGACTTAGTACCCACTATCGAGAACATTCACTACCCCTATCAACCTCAATGCGCCACACAGTGAGATGACACCTGCGACATGAAAACCCGTAACACGGAGCTATGATTTTTTAGTCGATGGCGGGGCGATCAAGCGTTGCTGATCGCAGCTCGACCAGAGATCCCCGTTGCTGCCATACTTCGATTTGATAGGCAGCCATCATGGCGCTCAGGGCCTCCTCGGCCCGACTGGTCAAAAAAGTGCCCGAGACAGCTCGCTGCGGATCGATCACGGCTTGGGTATCCAACTCGTAGGGTAGATAGGGTCCCAGCGCTGCCAACGCGTCGATCAGGGGTCTGTTGTTGAACACTAAGACACCCTCGCTCCAGGAACCCATTTCGACAATATCTCGATAAAAGCGCGCGCCCAGCTCGCCGCCTTCGATGCGCAACACCTCCGAAGGTGCCAGTTCCTCGGGCGATTGCGCCTGCCCATAGGCCACAGCTACCAGACCTTCTCTTACAGCCACCTCAACGCGCTGATGGCCAAGTTTGTTGACGATGAATTCGGTGCCCAATGCGGTGGCATCAACGTCGCCAACCTTTACCGTGAAAGGCCTGGCTGCGTCTGAGGCGACCTTAAACCGCGCTTTGCCGCTGTACAGTGAGATGTGTCGCGCGCTCCCGCTGTAGGCAACATCGATATGGGTGTTCCAATCCAGCCAGATTTCTGTGCCATCAGGCAGTGTTTGATTGACGATCTGGCCTCGAGTGGATTGGTAGGTCACATCGAATGCGGTGATCTTGGCCACGGTTGGCGCGGGTTCACTCTGATTAGATGGCAGCGATTGGCTAAAGCCCAAATAAAGACCTAACAGCAGTGCGGCTGCCATCCCCGACGTCGCAAGCAGCCTTTGCGGATGGTCTCGAAAGCTCGCGACGCGTGACTGGGCCCTGAGGGCCAGGCGTTCTCTGGTGGAGAGTGCGGGCGAGGGCAGCGCGCTGAACGCGCTCCAGGTGTCCCTGGCTTCCATAAAGGCCCGTCGATGGGCCTTGGAACGGGACGTCCATTCATCGGCGAGTGCCTGCGCGCGGGGGCTGTCATCATCCTGCAAGCGCAGCACAATGGATACCGCTTCGTCGCGCAGCTTATTTTGATCGATCAAATGCCGGTGCCTCGGTGTCGTAAGTAGCTATATACCTATGAGACACGTCCGTTGCAAAAACCCGTAATGGGGAGGACGTTATTTTTCACTCCGCGCAATTGAAGCTGCATGCATTCGGCATTCAGACCTGTGCAATGTGCGATGTGGACTAGCGCTTCAGGCTGCCAGGACAGCTTATTTTGTGAACACTCTAAACTCGCTGTCGGTAAGCAACGGGCCATAGACGCCGTGGCCGCGGCCATGAGTCGCTCACCGACCGGTGCTGCCCACGGTTGCCAACCGATGCAGGCAAGATGCCCTTAAGCTGATGACAATCTTGACAGCTTATCAAGAAGGGTTACCCATCAGAACGTTGCAGGCAGTGCAGCAAAGCGCGCTTCAAGTGTTTTTCTACGGAGGATAGGTGCAAGTCAAAATGCTCGGCGATTTTGCGCTGCTTGATGCCATGCACTCGATGCATGATCAAGATTTGCTGGGTTAGCAGAGGTAATTCTGATAGCGCGGCCATTATCTTCTTAAGGGACTGCTCGCTGGAAAGGATTTGCTCCGGTGATACCGCATCAACGGGAGCTGGCATGCTGCGCCTCAGCTGCAATTGGCTATCGGCCGCGCGGTAGTGGTTGCTGAGTGCGTTGCGAGCGGCCTGATACAAATATGCCCGCAGATTGCCCACTGACTTAGTCTGCGGACGACGTAGTAATCCCTCCAGGATCGATTGAAACAGGTCCTGCGCGGTATTTGCACAGCCCAGCTTGACGGTCAGATAGCCCTCTATTTCGACGCGATGAGACTCTATTGCCTCATCGAGACAAGCATGGTGAGTTGGTTTGGGCATGACAAAATAATAACATTAATGAGAATCATTAGTATTGTGAATCGGGTAGAGTTAGCCTGCGAGCCGCTGTGGGCCCGTCCCGAGGCAGCGATTCCCATTGAGGCGGCGATTCCCAGTAAAGAAAGGGCGGCATAGCAGGCGATATGCTGTCCACGCTAGCGGGCTGTGCGTGGTTTTGGTCCATGGAGAACACGATTAAAGACGAGGCTGCCAACGTATCAAGTCGTTACCGCTGGAATATTGCGGCGCGCGTGCTGCTGGCGTTTTTAGGCGCGTTCGTATGGATCAGTGTGTTCGGCGCGATGCTGGCAACGGCAGTAGCGCGACTGGGTTGGATGCCAATAGCGCAGGGCGTTCATATTATGACGCTATTTAGCTATGTGGCGTGGTGCGCGATTGCCGTCTGGGTGTTTTACGAGCAGCGATTGGGTCGCGTGCTGAAGTGGATGCTGTCTAGTGGATGTGTCTTTTCTCTGTGCCTGTATGCGCTGAAGTAATCCTGTGCGGTTAAAGATATGAGCAACAATACTGGCCTCCACGGCGCTTTTCGCCAGTCAATGTCCTGGCTGCATACCTGGTGCGGCTTGGTATTGTCTCTGGTGCTGTACTTCATTTTTATCACCGGCAGCTTCGGCTATTTCAATTATGAGATAGACCACTGGATGAAGCCGGAAAACCCCAGTATTTCAGAAACTGCCTCTGCTGATGACATGCTCGAAACTGGATTTGGGTATCTGCGCGAGGAGGCACCCGCGGCCAGCCGTTACTTTGTCACCCTCCCGGTGGGACGAGGGGACCCCGGCATCCGTGTGTTTGCGCAGCTAGAGGAACCGACTGACAGTGGCGCGATGCGTCTATCCGAGCAGATCAATGTAAAGGGTGAGGCCACTTCTGTTGCACGAGACACCGGGGGCGGTAATGCACTGTACCGAATGCATTATGCGCTGCACTACATGCCCTATGATTTGGCTATTTATATCGTCGGGGTGTCGACGCTGTTTATGTTTCTGGCGATCATCACCGGCATCATTGTTCACAAAAATATCTTTAAAGATTTTTTCACCTTGCGATTGGGCAAGGGGCAGCGCTCCTGGCTAGATGGGCACAACATCAGCAGTGTGCTGGCACTGCCTTTTATGCTCATGATTACCTATTCAGGGCTGGTGTTTTATGAGTTTGAATACTCGCCCGGTACATTATTCCTTGGTATGGGTGTTGATCAAAACTCCCTGGATGAAATGTTTGAACACTTGCGGCCGGGGAGAACGGCCCCGGATCCCAGCGGTAATCCGGCCCCTTTTCCCGATATCAGTGGGCCGCTCGCACAGGCTCAAGCGCAGTGGCCGGGCAGTGAGATTCGCTTTGTGCAGGTCGATCATCCGGGTGACGCGGCAGCGGTCATCACTATATCTCGAAGCGTAGAAGGACTCGGGCGCCGTGGCGCATCGCTCAAATTTGACGGCATCACCGGTGCGCCTCTCTCGCCACCTCAATCTGCGCCACCCAATGCCGCTTTCTCCGGAGCGGTGCTTGCGCTGCATGAGGGTCGCTTCGCCAATACCTGGCTGCGCTGGGCTTACTTTATCAGTGGCTTGCTGGGTGCAGCCATGATCGCCACGGGGCTTTTGTTGTGGGCCAAAAAACGACGCTCGAAATTGCGCCCGACTGTACCGGCGCCAACCAGTCTCGTGTTTGTTGAGCGTACCAATCTCGGGATTATTGTGGGGCTGCCTCTGGGTGTAGCCGCCTACTTCTGGGCAAATCGATTGCTGCCTGTTGATATGAACAACAGGGCAGAATGGGAATTGCACTGCTTGTTTCTTATGTGGGGGCTATCTTTTATGCATGCCGGCGCGCGTGAACTCAGGCGCGCCTGGCGCGAGCAGGTCGCGTTGCTGGCGGTGCTGTTTTTGCTCTTGCCTATCGTCAATGCTGTTACCACAGATGCTCACCTAGTCAATTCACTCGCTCAGGGTGACTGGGTGAGGGCGGGATTCGATCTTACCGCACTGGTCTTTGCTTTGATCATGTGCCTGGTCTGGCGCAAGCTGGCGCCCGCTCCAGCGCGCAGCGTCCGCTACCCCGGCGCGAGTGAAGTGCTTGGCCGATCCAATGAGGCGGACGCATGACCTACCTGGTAGGTTTAGCGCTAGCAACGGCCGCGATGATCAGCCTGGCGGGGACGCAACGTCGGCAGGCGAAGCTTATGCTCAGTGCCCCACCTTTGGGAGCAAGACGCAGGCTGCTCATTTGTTTGGGGTTTCTACTCCTGTCGGCAAGTTGCGCTCAGGCAGTTGCTGCCTACGGTTGGGGTATTGGGCTGGTCACCTTTTGCGCCCATGTCTGTTTAGGTGCGTGGCTGGTCGCCATCATTCTCACCTGGCGTCGCAGCAATAGTTAGGCCCTGCCAGTATTGCTAGCTGCGCTAAGGGCTGTTTCGCGATAAGTGCCTCTCGGCCGTATCTCCGGCGCTGATACCGCGAGCGAACTTGGCTTCGAGCGCCCTTTCATACCAATATAAATGGACCCTAGTAGCTATTTGCACGCTCATGATGGATAAGCAGCATGGGCTATTGGCCTTGCCTGGCGAGGTCATGTTTGTGGTCCTGCGGGAGTGGCGTGACTGCCATTGCCCGCGATTCCAGGGAACCGGTCAGGCTTCTAGCGGTCTATGAATTCCGAGTTTGCATGGTGTGCATTGAAAACGCGGCGTTCATGAGCTGAATCGCCTCTTGAACAGATACTCAAGTGTGCTCACCAGCCGCTCTAAACGATAGGGGTAAGACATTTCCGCCCGCCGCGCACGATGGCATCTAGGTCTCTGCGGCGCGGAAAATGATGGTTGTCACAGTTGCACCATAACGAAAATAAAACACTCCGCTGCTTAATCGAGTGTAGTGGAGGGCTCGGTGTGGCTTGACCTTGCGTCTACAGAGACGCCCTTATCGCCAGGACGGCTAGGAGAGCAGTATATGAAAACACTTGAAGAAGCACCCGCGACTAGAGCACAGCACGATCCCAAAACAGGCGGGCATGCAGCGCACGCGACAGCAGACGACCGTCGTATATTTGAACGTCTGTATCCCCACGGCAGCAAGAGCAAACCACTTTGTTCGAACAGATCGGCAGATAATACCTGTGACTTGAAGCCACTCAGCAATCCAAAGACCATCCTTTTTGTTCATCCTGATACCAAAACCATCGAGACCGCCCAGCACGTTTTGGAATACGCAGGCTATGAGGTGCTGACCGCAAAGTCTGCTGCCGAAGCTTGGGTTTGCTTCCAGGTGAATTATCGAGAGATCGGACTGCTGATGACGGATGTGTGTCGACCTGAAACCGATACGCATTTACTCTGTGAGCGTGTTTGTGCAGTGCATCATCATGGAACACCCATCCCGATTTGCACCTTCGCCGATGGGACGACAAGCAGTAGGGCGATTGCACGGTTGGAATCGCTACCGGGTGTGGTGCATTACGGGCGGCCTATCGACTGGCAGCACGTTAGCGATATAGCGCTGGTACGCCTGGCTGAGATTGAGAGTGCGCGAAGGAATCGCGAGTTGGATACCGAACTGCCTTTTCGTCACGGCGTTCAGATGGCAGCACCCGACTTAACTCTTATCTGATCGCGTAGTTCAGTTGCAGCAAGGCGGCTCTGCCTAGCCGGGCCGCCTTCTTGTTGAGTCTGGACAGCGTTTATCGTCGCTTTACAGTCGCCTCATCGCAGGCGCTTATCGAGTGTTATGGCAGGGAGCAACGAACGCTATAGCAAGCTCTATACCCATAGCGAGCTATTGGAATGAGTATGTGGGCTCCGGGTACATCTGCTTGGCAAAGCAGCGGAAGGGATCCACTGCGGTGAAGCCTTCACCAGATCGCTACATAGCGTGTCGGAAGCCGATATTAAACATGATCCAGAGCGTTCCTCCGATCATGATCATCACCAGCACCCCGGCAAAGGCCAGCGCGAGTATGTTTTCGCTGGGTGTGTGTTTCAGGCTGAGATGCAGAAAAAACTTGAGATGCACAAACACCTGCACGATGCCCGCAATCGCAATGGTGGCAAACAAGCCGGCGGTGGAAAGTGCATTCATCGCCACCAGGGTGAAGGGAATCGCCGTTAACACCACGGCCAGGACGAACCCGATCAGGTAGCTGCCCAGCTTTGGGTCGTGGTTTTCGCTATGTTCCATCTACATCATCCCCGGTAAATAGACGACTGAGAAGATACCGATCCAAACAATATCCAGAAAGTGCCAAAACAGGCCCAGCCGGGACAGTCGAGATACGACGTGTGGTGTCAGACCTTTTGTCGCTACCTGAACGGTAAACACCGCTATCCACAGCAGCCCAAGGCTAACGTGCAGGCCGTGGGTGCCAACCAAAGTAAAAAACGCAGATAGTGCGCCGCTTTCAGTTGGCGCAGCGCCGGCTGCGATCATACCAGCGAACTCATCGAGCTCCATGGCGACGAAGCCCGCACCCAAAAAGAACGTAACCACGAGCCACATCAGTACCGCTTGCTTATTGCCGGCCCGCATTTGTAAGGTGGCAAAACCAAAGGTGAGGCTGCTTATCAGAAGCAAGGCAGTCTCACCAACCGTGTGCCAAAAATCAAAAAATTCTTTTGGCGCAGGCGCGGTCGCCACGTTATTAGTCATGGTGATATAGACGGCGAATAGCAGAGCGAAGATGATGGCATCGGTCATCAAATAGACCCAGAAGCCAAATTCTCGCTCCTGCAGCGCCTGCTCTTCCGCCTCTAGTTCTACGGGGCTAAGTTCAGCGGTACTCATGAGGCCGCGCTCCCGACGGGTACGGGCTGACTGCCGTCGCCCAGTTCACTGACATCATGAGCGGGCAGGGAGGCCACGTCCGCCAGGCGCTTTTTCTCGATCGCTTCAACTTCAGCGGCGGGGATAATTTCCTCTGTATGGTCCATGCTGCTGCGCACGATTAGAGCGGCGCCCATTACGACCAGGCTGAGAATGGCCAGCCACCAGATGTACCAGATCATGGCAAACCCGAATACGAATCCACCGCCCCCAACGACCACACCGATCCCAGAATTCTTCGGCATCGCAATATCGCTGTATTGCTGCGGTGGCCTGTAAGCGGTGCCGTCCTCCTTCATTTGCCAGAATGCGTCGCGGCCCTCGACCCTTGGAATGACCGCAAAATTGTAGGCTGCCGCAGGAGAGGAGGTCAGCCATTCCAGTGTGCGTCCATTCCAGGGGTCACCGCGTAGGTCTCGCGTTTGCTCGCGATCTCGGATACTGACAAGCAGCTGGATCACCATGCAAATGATGCCGATCAGCACGACCACGGCTCCCATTGCGGCGAACATCAATAAGGGCTGCCACTCGGCAACGTCATAGGTTTCCATGCGTCGCGGCATCCCCATCAGACCTAACAGGTATAGCGGCATAAAGGCCATGCAGAAACCAATTAACCAGCCCCAAAAGGCCCTGACGCCCCATTTGGCATTGAGCTCAAAGCCAAAGGCTTTCGGGAACCAATAGTTCATCCCGGCAACGTAGCCGAATAAGACGCCCGGGATGATCATATTGTGGAAGTGTGCCACCAGGAACACCGTGTTGTGCATGATGTAGTCAACGGGCGGGATGGCCAGCAGCACACCGGTGACACCACCAATCACAAAGGTCACGATAAAGCCGATGGTCCAGTACATCTCTGGGCTAAATGTGATGCGCCCACGATACATGGTGAATAGCCAGTCAAAGACCTTCACCCCGGTGGGCACAGCGATAATCATAGTGGCGATGCCGAAAATGGCGTTGACGTTGGCACCGGCGCCCATTGTGAAGAAATGATGCAGCCATACGGTGAAAGACAATAAGCCAATCACTGCGGTTGCATACACCAGTGACTCATAGCCAAATAGCTTTTTGCGGCAGAACGTGGCCACCACCTCTGAAAAAATTCCGAAGGCGGGCAGGATCAGAATATAGACTTCTGGATGCCCCCATATCCACAGCAGATTGATGAAGTTCATCATGTTGCCGCCGGATGCATTGGTAAAAAAGTGCATATCTGCGTAACGATCTAGGGCTAACAGACCAGTAGCGACAGTGAGCGCGGGGAAGGCGAAGGCGATCAGTATGCTGCTGATCAATACCGTCCAGGTGAACAGCGGCATGCGCATTAGCGTCATGCCCGGTGCGCGCCGCTTCAATATCGTAACGATAAAATTGATGCCCGTTAGGGTGGAGCCGAGGCCGCTGATAAAAATGGACCAGATCCAATAATCAACGCCGACCCCGGGCGAGTATTCCAGGCCAGAGTAGGGTGGATAACCGGTCCAGCCTGCGGTGGAAAACTCACCAACTACCAGCGAAATCAACATCAATCCAGCGCCGGCGCCCGTGAGCCACAAGCCAACGGAATTCATAAACGGGAAGGAGACATCTCGGGTGCCGATTTGCTGTGGCACGACGAGATTGAACAGGCCTGTCATAAACGGCATCGCCATGAAAAAAATCATGATGGTGCCGTGTGAGGTAAAGATCTGGTCGAAATGATCGGGCGGTAGATAGCCGTCGGAGTTAAGCGCAAAGGCCTGCTGGGCGCGCATCATGATGGCGTCAATGAAACCGCGTACCAACATCACCAACGCGAGTACGATATACATGATGCCGATACGTTTGTGGTCCAGGCTGGTCAGCCACTCGCGCCAGAGATAGCCCCATTTACCGTAAACAGTGATTAGCAGGGCGATAATCACGGCACCTAGCACGGTGAACACGGCGCCACCCATCGCAACCCAGCTATAAAAGGGCAGTGAATCGATAGTCAGTCTTCCCAGCAAGTCTATTCCCCCGAGGTGTGCGCAGCGTGCCCGCCATGGCTGCCGTGGCCGTCGCTGTATTTCGCCATGATCTGATTAAAAAGCCCAGCTTCGAAACTACTGTAGTGGGTAATTGGGTGGGCTGTAGACGGCTTGGCGAGCTGCTGATAGCTGGCCTCATCCAGGCGCAGTTGTGACTGTTTCACCTTGGCGACCCACTCGTCGAAATCCGCTGAATTGAGGGCGATGACGTCAAAAGACTGCTTGGAAAAGCCGTCACCACTGTACTGGGAGTTGCGACCGACAAATTTCCCGGGCTCCCAGGCCAGCAGATTTAACTCGGTTTCCATACCCGCCATGGCATAGATCTGGCTGCCCAGTGCTGGCACAAAAAAGGAATTCATCACAGTATCGGAGGTGATGATTAGCTCCAGTGGCGTAGCGCTGGGAAACACGAGTTCGTTGACCGAGGCGATACCCTGCTCTGGATAGAGGAACAACCATTTCCAGTCCTGCGCAATCACCTGCACGGTGAACGGTTCAAGGTTGCCATCGGTTTCGATGGTTTTGTAGGGGTCAAGCTTGTGGGTGTAAATCCATACATAGGTGCCCACGGCAACGATGATGGCAAGAGGTACCAGCCAGACGACCACGTCCACTGGAATGGACTGCCAGTCCTGTTGGTAACCGTCTTTTTTATTGCTCGCGCGGTAGCGCGGTACAAACCAGGCGGCGAAAATCCAGACGGGCACAACGACAATCATCATAATTGCGAGCGTCTCGAAAAAGAGCGTTCGCTGAGCTAATGCCACTGGGCCTTTTGGGTCGAGCAAGGGCCCCGATGATACCCCGCAGCCCACTAACGCAATGCCGGTTGCGATCAACAGCAGCAGTTTTAACGCTTTCAATCCAGGTCCCTACTCGCTTTTTGCTATGAGATTATAGAACACTTGTCCCAGAACACACATGGGGTTGTTAGCTGCACGGCCCAAACTGCTGCGGCACCGTGATGGCTGGCGGGTTGACCAGTCTTATTCAGAATGGCTGATCCACTATCATCTGTACCTCCGCTCCTTCCTCAGAACCGGCAACATCGATTCTCACCAACATACCGTTGACAAAGGCGCGCGCGCCAACGCCGAGATTCCAACGCATATCGGAGTGCAACTCGTCGATGCTCCATTCAGGCGCGACACGCCCTAACTCACCAAACACGGCGAGTTGCCAAAAGGGGATGTCCAGGCGTTTGATGAGCGGTATTTTCGGGAACGGATTCCAGCGTGGCACCATCCGGTACTCCAGCTGATAGTCAATGCCTGCTTTATCTTCGAAACGATTGGCAGGATAACCGCGAAAGCGGTCCCAGCCGCCCAGACTGGTGCCGGCGAAGGGAGGTGGCCTTTTGTTTCTGGGCTCGCCATCGATAATTTCAGTGTCATCCCAGGTAGGGATGTAGAGACTCCAGAGGTCGAATGCCAACACCTGCTGTTCGAACCAGTCGCTGGCCCCCAACGGAAAATACTGGGAATAGGAACCCTGGATCGCTGTCCATTCCACCGAATCTTTGAGATTGCCCCAGTCGCGCTTGTACTCAAGGTAAACCCGGTTGCCGCGCCCCGGGTTGACCGGCCAGTCGCGGTTGTCGTAATCGATCGCTGTGGTTAAGCCCGACGTTACAAACGTGCCGAGTGTGTCTAACTCTTCCTTACGGTAAAACGGCTCTAAGCGCAGATATGTGCGCCCTGAATCCAATGGGCTCCAGCCGTGGCCACCGCTGGCGGTATCGGGCGTGACCCGGCTGCCCTGGATGCGGTAACGATCCACTATCGTGTCCTTACCGTCACCGATGGGCAGTAGAAACTCAAACCCCAATCGATACCACTGATCGTCTGCTTCGATCTCGACAAAATCGTCTTCATTGGAGTTGTTACTGCGATCAATGTAGACGTCGACCGCGCCCCACTCGCCGTAGAGTATTTTAGTATCAAAAAAGAAACGCCCGAAAAGCTGGAGATTCTCGAGCTGAAAGTAGCCAATTTTTGATCCATTGTCCGAAATGATGAAGTTCGCAAAAGCCGTGACCTGTGGCTGCAGATACCCGCTTGCGATCGCGGTAATACCGGCCGTCGCACCCGTAATTTGATTGTAATAGGGGTAGGGAATGAGGTAGGTGTGCTTGCCTAGGGGGGTGGCGAAATTGCCCCGCGACCCATAGCGCTCATGCTCGACAGGTTTTGCAAAATCGGGGGTAGCGTAGGTTGAATCAGAAGACTGGGTGGTCTCCTCAGAGACTGCTACACCACTGAATACTAGCAGCAAGAGGAGAGAGATAAAGCGCATCATGAACACGTACTTTTATTAACTGCTTGAATGGTAGCCCATACCTGCACCGCAAGTATAGGGCAGGCAACCACTAGCTAGACTTTTAAGAAAATGGTGGCTTCATGACCTCTTAGATCTCCGTTGGGCGGCAGCTCGTATATGTCCTACCTAGGGCTGCAACATAGGACACGCATGAGTATCGCAACGCTTGTTTATCCCCACCAGCTATTTGCCGAGTCCCCGGCAGTCGCGGCAGCACGCGCGGGTGGCTGGCCGATCTACCTGGTAGAGGAGTCACTCCTGCTTACCTATAACCCGACGCACCGGCAGAAACTGATCTTTCACAAGCTGACACTGGATAGCTACCAATATGCATTGGAGAGCGATGGGCACAGCGTCATACGGTTGAGTGTTAAGCGGTATCCCGACACCAAAGCGGTATTCAACTTTCTGAAAGACGCGGGGTGCACCGAGCTACACATTGTCGACACCACGGATAACTATCTGGAGAGGGCGATATCCGCAAGCGGTATTCAGCGTGTGTGGTACGAGTCACCGCTGTTCCTACTGTCCAAGGCAGAAGCCGAGAATCGCCTCCTGGCGAGTAAGCGATTCATGGCGAGCTTTTACAAGCAGCTGCGCAAGGATCGCTCCATATTGATGAACTCAGCGGGTGAACCAGTGGGTGGTAAATGGAGCTTCGATGAAGATAACCGCAAAAAATTGCCAAAAAGAATCGATCTGCCTGAGGACATCTTCGTGGGCCATGACTCTAGCGTTGGTGAGGCGGACGCGTGGGTAACCGAATTAGTGGCACACGGCGCTGAGGTCTATGGAAAAGGAGGGTGCTGGCTCCCCACTTCGCATGCGCAGGCGCGCGGCTTTCTTGAGGACTTCCTTCGAGATCGGTTTCCACAGTTTGGTCCTTACGAAGACGCCATGTCTACCCGCGGAGCACGCCTGTTTCACTCGGCACTGTCGCCTTTACTCAATGTCGGCCTGCTGACAGCCGAACAGGTTCTCGATGCGGCGCTAGAGCACGCCGCTCAGTACGAGGTGCCGTTGAACTCTCTGGAGGGGTTTGTCAGGCAGATTTTGGGATGGCGAGAATTTATCCGGGCCAGCTACGAAGTCGACGGTGCTTCGATGCGCAGCCAGAATTTTTGGCAGCATGATCGAGCACTACCCGCGACTTTTTGGAACGGCACGACAGGTGTGGCGCCCATTGACCACGTGATTCATACCGCGCTTGAGTATGGCTATACCCACCATATCGAACGCCTGATGGTCATGGGCAACTTCCTGCTGTTGTGTCAGGTGCATCCTCAGGAGGTGTACCGTTGGTTTATGGGAATGTATCTCGATGCCTACGATTGGGTGATGGTGCCTAATGTTTATGGCATGAGTCAGTTTGCGGACGGGGGAAGTTTCGCGACCAAGCCGTATATCAGTGGCGCGAATTACATCAAAAAAATGTCTGACTTTGAGAAAGGTGCGTGGGAGGCACAGTGGACTGCGCTATATTGGCAGTTTATTGCGACTCATGAAGACGTCTTTGCCAACAACCACCGGCTGAGCATGATGCCACGCTTGTTGGCACGCATGAAGCCAGAGACGCGCCAGTCTCATCTCGAGCTGGCGCAGGCGTATCTCGCGACACTCTAGAGTTATCTAACTTAGGGGCAGTTACGAGACCTACATCCTTATTGCTGCTCGCACGGCGTGGTGGCGTGGACTCGGGCTGCGCATGGCAGTAAGAGTCGGAGATACTCGATGCTGGAGAGTATGGGCGTGGGAGTGCGCCGCCTTTTACGTCGGGAGTGGTATACTTAGAGTAGCGTTTCTATAAACTGCTGCGCTTCTTTTGGATTGTTGAACGATGTTTCGGTCTTGGTCTGCATCACGACAGCGGAGCCATCGCGTCTGCGAAGTAGCACCAGAAACGGCCACTGCCTGGCCGTGCAATACTTCTCCCAAATGTTGAGCAAATTCGGTCGCAGACGGTCGTTGATGATAAGGAAGCGACGCTTGATGGCGGCGCTAAATTTTTTTTGCTCATACTGGTGCAGATGATGGGGGACAGCTCGCGAGCCAATGTTGATGCCTGAGCGCTTACCCTTGGCCAGTCTCTCAATGTGCTTTTCTCGCAATTTCAAGGCGCCTTGCCCTGCTTCCGACAGCGGTCAGAGCAGTAGACAATCTGCTCCCACTGGCCTCGACTCGCCCACTTCTTTCTGTTGTAAAAAGGCAGCTTACACACCGGGCAAATCTTGCTTTGCTTTCTTACTTCACGCATGGAAGTGCTGCTTCTGGAGTTCGCCGGCATGAATCGAAGCTAAGACGCGATGTGATGACATCTGTGATGACTTTTTTGATGAAAAGGGCATGCTTTAGAACGCGCGGGCTAGGATGACCGCCACGGCCGAGCCCTTGCCGACGATCTGTCGCCAGAAGGCGGAGGCGAAGCCGTCTGAAGTCGACTCAGAACGGGCGATAGCGTCTTCGCGGTGATGCTGTTCGTCATGGCAGAACTGTTCCAACACCAGCGCGACCGGGCGGTATTGGTCATGCTCATGTAAACGCAGCAGCTGTTCGTTGTAGTGCTGCACCACGAACTCTTCGACGGCGTCGACCGTTAAAAAAACCGCCTCGCGACCCATCAGCGCAGACAGTAGGCCTAAAACCCATCCTGCAAGACGCCACAGTGGGATCAGCAAGCTCGTGTCGCGGGGGCTCATCCAGGCTTCGAAGAATGCGAGATGTTCCTGCTCCTGCGCCAGGTGCTCGCTTGCGAAGGCGCGGACGTCAGCGTCTTTGCTAATGCTAAGGATGCCCCGATACAGGTAGACGGCGCCGGTCTCGCCAGCGTGATCGGATCGCAGATCTCCGCGCAGCCATCGAGGGAGGCTTGCTACCGGCGGAAGCGCTGCCGGCGCAGAATGAGCGCGTTGGTGACTATTCATCTCGGCTAGAGGCCATCATGTAGTTTACGCCGGTAAAGCCTACGACACGGATGTTGCGGGTAAACGGAGACACACTGATCCCACGCTTGTCGACTACAGTCATGCCACCTGCGCGCAGCATAGCCTCTGTTTCTGCTGGCGTGACGAATTTGCGCCATTGGTGGGTGCCCTTTGGCAGCCAGCCAAGCACATACTCAGCGCCTACGATGGCCACCAGCCAGGAAAGGGGATTGCGATTAATGGTCGCGACAATCTGCATACCGGCGGGAGCGATCTTGCTGCAACTGGCCGCCATGAACTCCGGCAGCCTGTCGACATGCTCAACCACCTCCATATTCAGCACCAAATCGAAATCCCCGCCATCCAGATTCTCAACAGACCCACAGCGGTAGTCGATATCCAGATTCTGGGCTTTCGCATGTTGCCTGGCGATAGCGATATTGCGCTCGGCTGGATCGACGGCGGTGACATGGGCCCCGCGAGAGGCCATCGACTCAGAGAGCAAACCCGCGCCGCAGCCGATGTCCAGTACGGTGATACCTTTTAGGGGTTTGTCGTCGGTTGTGCTCTGATCGCGGTGTTTGCAAAAGGTATCAACAATGTAGGGTACACGCGTCGCGTTGAGCCGGTGTAGTGGCCACATCGGGCCGTTGGGGTCCCACCATTGGTCGGCCAGAGCGTTGAAGCGTTCGATTTCTGCGGGGTCTACTGATGCGTTCACGTTTTTCTCCTCCAATCTGATACGCGTGTGCTCCCCGCTTCGATCACTGGCTTGCATGGTGTATTCGAATAGAGTTAACAGGCCCTAGATTTGCGGGCCGGGGAAACTGGTTTTTGGCCGACCGCCGCAGCGAAAACGGATGCTTGTTTTAACTCTGAGAATAAGCGGCTACCATTGTCGATTCTTCAGAAAAGAGCCGCCGGTATGAAAATCACAATAGTAGAATTTGCCGCGTTGACAAGCCCGATCGATGTTGTGATCCACTCTCTTGAGCAAGCGCTGTATCAGGTGACGGTGCAATTGCCCAGCGGCACGTCCCTGCTTGTAGATAAGAAAGGCAAGATTATTCGCCATCGAAATCTTGCCCAGGTCAGAGAGATGCTGCAGGTACTGCCGGTAGCCAGCATAACGCTGCGTCATGAGTCCGCCTACGATGAGATGATCGGGCAGCCCGTGAGAGAGCAGAGCAACGCCCTTGAGGTCAAGCTTTCGCAGGAGCTTTACCCCGAACCGGTGATTCACTGATATGACCCGTGCCATCGGCGGCTTCGCAAAACACCACCGCCATCTCGATACTACCTACCGATTTCATCACACTAGCTCGAAGTTTTAGCAGCCGTGCCTGAAGGACCTGAGATTCGGCTTGCTGCCGACAAGATCGCGAAAGTACTAGAAGGGCAGTGTGTCGATACCGTGCGCTTTGGCATCCCTCGACTGCGACGATTCGCAAAAGAACTCCGCGGTCATCGTGTACAGGGTATAGAGACCCGCGGCAAGGCGCTGCTCACACATTTCGATCATGGCTATTCAATCTATTCGCACAACCAGCTGTACGGCGTTTGGCGTATCGTAAACGGCCACAAGCTTCCCCAATCAAACCGGTCATTGCGCCTATTACTACAAACAAAAAAACACAGCGCTATTCTGTATAGCGCTTCCGATATCAGCGTCTGGCCCACCCAAGAGCTGGGCCAGCATCCGTTTTTGGCAAAGATAGGGCCGGATATTATGGATGAAACGCTAAGCTGGCGCGATGTGGCAGCTCGATTATTAGATCCACAGTTCTCTCGAAAGTCATTGGCAACGCTGTACCTGGATCAGGCATTTCTTGCGGGCAACGGTAACTACCTACGCACTGAAATCTTGCATCGGGCTAAGCTGCATCCTTCGTGCAAACCCGCTGAACTTAGCCGTGCTCAAATCGGAAATCTTGCGCGCATTACGTTAGATATCAGTCGTCGTAGTTATGAGACGCGCGGCATCACGCTGGCACCGAGATTAGCCGGTACGCTGCAGCGGCAGGGTCTTAAGCGCGGCAAGCGTCGATTCTATGCCTTTGGTCGCGCGGGCTTGCCTTGCTATCAGTGCGCGGATGCGATTGACAGGTTGGAGATTGGTGGCAGGCGTCTGTACCTGTGTCCAGGCTGCCAAAGCACCTAACAGAAACATCTTGCTGCAGACGATCAGCTAACGCATTGCGTTAGCTGGCCTCTGGTTGGCTATTGATTCGCCAGTCGTAATCGATGTACTTCACTTTATAATCCGCAGGCAGGGGTGCTTCGAGAAACTGGTTGATGTACTGAGGCAGATCACGGGCCCTACCCGATTCTACGAAGTCCTCAGTGTAGAACTTTAAGATCGACGAGACATAGATCGTTTCCTTCTCGTCATCCACGCGCAGATGCAGGGGTTTGCTGAAGAATTCGAGGGTGACAGCCTCTAGCTCCGCATCAAGGTTTTCCGCGGTGAACGGTGTTTGCGGTAAGCGTGGACAGTCTTTCACCATGCAGTTCAGGGCGAAGTGTGACCGCGGTTCATCCAGGGGCCGAATCACTTTGTTTTCGTAGTCGTAGAGGTTGGTGGCTTCCCCAGCGATAACAACGCCTCGAAAGCGGAAGAATGAGGCGCGCTTAAAAAAACTGGTAAATCCATCGGGTATGCCACGATCAATGACACCATACATCGCCAATGCGTTGTAGGTATTGATGTGATAAGCCATCACCTTATCGGGATCCTGGAAGTCTTCTGGATGCGAGGCCGGGCCGTAAGACTCGATCACAACGATGACATTTTCGAGTTGCTCCGGGTCTGCCGCGATCGCCTCGAAGTCGACGCGACCGAGTTCGTCTACGTGCTCGGCGAGTACGCTGCTCCATGACTCCATGGCCAGCTGGTAGCGCTCAGCGGAATTTGCGCGTGTCATACAGCTAAATGTTATCAATAGTAGAGACAATATCAGTGCTATTGCCTGTGGTTTGTTTGTGGTGCAGACAGTCCCTAGTGTCATCGTCTGTGAGTCCCTTTTGTCCATGACGAAAGTGATGTTGCTGATCGTATCGAAGAAAATGGACAGTCATTTCTGCGTCTGGTTCGGAGTTTTTTTACAGAGCAACTGCTTACTCGATAGCTTGTTGCAGGTAATAGTGGGGAGCGAACTCATGCTCAGGGAGAGCTATATAGACTGGAATACTAGTGATTTATGGAAAAACACCGTGATTTAGAGCCTCCGGCTTTATGCATCGGGCGGGCTGTCTGCTATAAGCTTATAAAAATAAAATCTAGTCGATCGCGAGCAAAGATTAGACAGCCTGGAGCTAAGGAGGCGCTGCAGGCTGCTTAGGTATTCTTCGAAGTGGGAATGAAAACCCTACCGCTGTGTTGCTCGCTTCAGCTATACCCTGCGGCTTAGTACGCTGGCTGCAGGCGAGTCGTAGCGGGCACAGAATTGGGAATAGAAGGGATCGTCAGCAGCGAAACAAATGCGACGCCGGCTCTTGCAGAAGAGGTAATGCGTTTTATCCACCGTCCGCTCTGCTTTGCCTCCGCCAAATCGGCATTCGCCCGCTGCAAGGCCCTGAGGCTTTTTATCCAGCGAGGGTGATCAATGTCGAGCACCAGAGGGAAGACCTGTTTGGAGATTTCGCTGGTTTTGCTAAAGACCGAATGTGCATACCAGTCTGGATCGACCCCTAGTGCCTTATGGAAAACCGGTCGCTGGTGGTCGCGCACAAACATGGTGGAGTAAACCGCTGTGAGAAAGAACTTGATCCAATAGGCATTGATGCCGCGCGTTAGAGATGATCTGTTTTCATAAGCAGCGCGAATGCCACCCC
>JBCCNJ010000026.1:0-41285 GCA_039025905.1 Pseudomonadota bacterium
CAGGCTCCAAATAAAACACCCTCAGCCACCAGGCTGGGGGTTTTTTATTGGGAAGTGAGGATTCTCTGCCCCGTCCTGCTGCAACCGAAGGTTGCCGTGTGAAACCCTGTGCACCGCAGGTGCGAGGGTTGGGCGCCGTAGGCGAACCGGAGGTTTGGCGAGCACTGCTCGCCACCCAAAGTAGGTCAACCAGCCCGCGAGGGTTGGCTGGAAGCTAGGTCACATTAGAAATGAAGGGCAGACCCTCGCCAGTGCGGATGGCCGCCCCATGGATGGCCACCCTCTCCAGAGCAAAAATGTCCATTCTTGGCGCGCAGCCCTTTTTAAGTCGATTAGGGAGGTCCGTCGTTTCTTGATATCGGGATCAGAACCGGGCCCACTTTGTGAGCTTTGTTCGCTGATGCTGATAGTGAGTGCGTGTAAAAACTTAAGCCGTTTGTCCTTTGCAGCGTGAAACCGCAAATCCAGCTAAGTATAAGAAACTAAACCGAAAGTTCGGCTGTGATGATTTGTTCTACTAATATAAAACCAGTGAGTTATCGAGCTAAAAATGAAAATACAAAGGAAAATTATGTTTAAGGCAATACTGGTAAACACACTGGCAACAATAGCATTTGTTTTATGCGCATCGACCTGGGCTATACCGTTTACAGAAACTATCGACGCAGGCGCAACCGTCGCCGACGCTGCTGACGCCGGCGCCTTGCAATCAGGCTCAGTCTCCGGAGACCTAACGGAAGGGGATACCGACACATACAGAGTAAGTGTTTCTTCACCGACATTATACCGAGCCAGTGTTGCAAGCCCTTCTATTAATGGAGACTTGAGTTTTGATGCGTTCAACTTTGCAATTCTGAACGCCGAGGGAGATAGAGACCGTTTGTGTTTGGACTGCTGGTTTTTTGGAAGCTCCATACAGACTTTCGCAGACGCTGGTGATATTTACTTCCAGGTTATCGATACGGATAACGTCCCTGATGGCGCTTCGCTAGATAATTACTCCTTCGATATTGACGTAGTTTCCGTATTTACCGAACAGCTTTTTTTAGATGGAAGCCTTGGTATGGGTGAGTTTATTTTGTTCACCATCAACTTGCTGGGCTCCGGGTTGCAGGATCTGCTTATCAACACCGAGGGGTCGGATTTTGACACCGAAATTGCGCTTTTTGATTCGTCCGGATTGCTTCTGGCTCAGAATGATGACGTGGGTTCTCAAAACCAACTGTGGAGTCAGGTCAGCTTAGCTAACCTGCCGAGCGGTACATATTCTCTTGCCCTTGGGGGGTTCAACTCCGCGTTTAATGATGGTCCCAGCCTTGAGGCTATTTTTGGATTCAGCTCTGGAGAGTTTCAGCTGAATATCTTTTCAGATGATGATTTTGGCGTAGTCAATGCCCCAGCCACGCTCACCCTATTGAGCATTGGTTTGATTGGTCTTAACTGTCGGAGGACTGAAAAGAAAATTTCAGCCAGCTCATGAACCTTTCTCGAGTGATGGGAACTGAGATTGCTAGTGAACGGATCTGCACGCAGGTACGGAGGAAGCCTGCGAACGCGTTCACGACGAAAACGGGTGTCGATCGCTTCCCATTTTAGGCCGCAACTGTAACGTGGTGAGGATTTTCGCCAGGGCCTGGGCGGCCTTCTCTGAACCCGCGGCCGCTGATCCTTAATTGGCAACCTGTGAGAGCAGCGGGCTCGTTCTAAAGTTCGGTACCCGCCAATGATTTCAATACGAGCACTGCTCGCTGCCATAGTAGGTCATACCTATAAACAGAGGCAGATCCTACCCAAGGCCTAGGCGTCCCTACGGATGGCCTACCCCACGGATGGCCTACCCCACGGATGGCCTACCCCTTAACACCCCAATACCGTGGCTCTGAGCGCTGCGGGGCCAATTTCGTGTCGACGATCTTTTCGAATGGCGGATATGGATCGCTATTGCAGCTGGGCGGGTCACGGCAGCGATGACTTAATCGCGTCTTTTCCCAACTTGTATTTTTGGGTTTTGGTCTCGTAGTTTATTTAGAATCGCGCCGGTGATGTCGACACTTAAGCCGTCATTTGAGTACCAAACTTTTGAGTCCTTGTTGATGACCACAAGAAATTGTTCTCCCGCGTGTCTGGCGACTATTTCTGGAAGAAGCCTCTCTACCGTTTTATTGATCCTCGTATTGTGACCTTGGAAGCTATCGATTAACTCCTGAACGGCCTGTATCTCCTCATCTAGTTGCGCGAGTTCGTCGGCGTGTGAGCCGCCATTGATACAGTTGTAGTTATAGGTATAGGGATAGATACCGTTCAAGCGTGATCTTGCGATCTTGTCTGTAGTTACTGGACCTGACTCGCCTCTCTCTTTTTGCTCCGATAGGCATTCCATCGTTGCCCGTCCCTGCAGTTCGCTGCGCTCGCGAGACAGCTTGTTGCGTTTTTTGAGCAGCGCTCTTTGCTCTCTGGGTGAACCGTGGGGATTTGGATTTTGTTTCATCGCTTAGCCTCGCAGAGCTTCTCGAAGGGCATGGGGGTCAACCACTGCAATCGAGGCCATAATGCGATTTTGTTCAACGTCAACAACAGGGTTCATTTGCAACTCATCGTCGCTCCCGCATCCCGCGATAGAGCCGGCTATTAGCGCGGAGGCAATAAAAACTTTCGTTCTTTTTTTTCTGACTGGTCGATGTGCTTGTGTATATCTCAACGGACGTGACCAAGTCAGCCAGGCGATACTTATAAGAATCGCCTTTCGCAAAGGTGTTGAGCTTGGGTGCTCAGTACTCAGTGTCAGACCTCCATGCTGATGAAATAGCCATTATGCTTGCGAATATTTAACACGCGCCCGTCGTCAAAGATCAGGTATTGCCCCTTAATGCCTGCGAGGCGTCCCTCGATCTCCGACAGCTTGTCAAACGAGAGGCTTTTAACCTTTGTTGGATACTCTCCCACTGGATAAGTTATCGCGCATATCTCGTTTTCGTCTGTTACGTAATCGCGAAACTCGGGTGGTAAGTCTTCTATCAGCGCTTGCTTTTTCTCCAGCAGATCAGCATTGCTGATCTCATTCTTCAACATGCGCTGCCAGTTGGTTTTGTCTGTGAGGTGGGACTTCATCGCCACCTCGACGCAGCCCGCAGTGTAACGATTGGGGACTCTCGCGAAAATAATAGCCTCCGATGCACCCTGGTCGATCCACCGCGTCGGCACTTGCGAGTGTCGTGTAACGCCGACTTTGACACTTGAGCTTTTTGCCAAATAGACGACTTGCTCCGTCAGGCAGTTTACCTTTGCCCATTCCATATCACGGGACTCGCCTTCGTGTGCACGACATAGCTCGGGTCGGATGATGCATTCACTGGCTGCCGGAGAGTTGCGAAAGCAGGGGTAACAAAAACCCTGGCCGAAGGATTTTTTGGTTAGACAGCCACACTCGATACAGTTGATCTGCCCTGCGAAGCTTAGGTGCAAAGACTGTCCGATTAGGGCATTCATATCGACGAGATCGTCGTCAAACGCTAAGTGATAGCGAACCGGCGAATCTAGTGTGGTTTGCATCTTGCGCAAGTTGCCAGCGTAGACGGTCACAGATACCTCAATATCGAAAACAAACAGCCCGCAGTCTGGTGCCTACCGAGTTCTCGTGCAAATAGTATTTCAAGGGCTGGGCAAATACATCCAGATCGAGACCGCGGCCTTGCTTAGAGAAACCTATTGACCCAGGTTCGCTCAGAAATCCTTGCGAACGCTCAAACCCCAAGTTCTAGGCTCATTATAGTAGGCGATATATCGCCCTGTCTGAGCAGAGGCATCCGCGATGGTATTCGTGGAATCGGAGTCACCCAGGTTGCGCCCCCAGAGGGTTAGTGTCGTGTCCCAGGGGAAGTAGGTAAAGCCGGCGCGCAAATTGATCAGAGAGTATGAGTCGTCGTATTTTTCTGGGTCGTTGTTGACATCGGTCATGCGCTTATCGGTCCAAACAAACTCACCGTAAACGAAGGCTTCAAGCGAACTGTTCAGCGGGAAGTACTGATTTGCTGTCACTACTGCGACGCTCTCGGGATTGCTCGACAGGTCCCCGCCACTGCGATCACAGGGCGTTCCGAGGTCGTTCGGGTCTGGATCGCCTGGGTCAGGTTGACCGGTGTGCCAGGGCTCGCCAGTCCAGCAGGGCCCGTTCTCAAAATTGGCGTACTCACCATGGTTATAAGCGTAGGCTACAGTCAATGTGGTGTTGTCCGCAGGCGACCATGATAGATCTAACTCACCGCCGTAAGTCTCAGCAGTGCCAGCGTTGGTCAGAGCGAAACCGCCGCCCTGGAATGAGACGGTCTGCAGGTCATCTGTATCGGTTATGTGCAGCGCGACGTTCACGCGCAGGGCCTGCTCAGGAAACTCGGCTTTCATGCCCAGTTCGTAGGACTCGGATTCTTCGGCATCGAAGATCAGGTCGAAAATGGGGTCTATCCGATCCGTGTTAATGCCACCGCCTTTGTAGCCGGTACCGTAGGAGGCATAGAACATGATGTCTTCGTTCATAAACCAGCTCAATTTCACCGTGCCGGTGACTTTATTGTCATCAAAGCTCTCATCTTCGTTAGGCGTTGGGGTCAGTGGCGGGAAAGATAGGAAGCCGGCATTGTCACTAGGGTCATCACCAAAGGGGTAGTCTTGAGTGAATACATTGGTCATTTTTTTGTCTTCATAGGTCCAGCGCAGGCCAGCCGTGAGAACCAGGCTGTCAGTCAGGTCATAATCCGCCTGACCGAAAATCGCGTAGCTTTCGAGTTCCTGCTTGTTCACATCCCGGGAGCCGGTACCGGCAATAAACAAGTTGCTGTCGAAGCCCAGTACAATTTGCGAGGTGTCCTCTCCGACCGTAGTCGTGCGATTGTTTTCCAGTTCCTGGTAGTAGTAGTACAGACCCACCACCGAGCTCAGCTTGTCACCGCTGGTTGTTAGACGCAGTTCCTGGGTGAATTGCTCCTGTTGGGCGTCATTGATGCGATAGGCTCCATCGAGTGAGGTAAACAGAATATCGGCGTCATCATAGGAGTCGTGCTCGCGATAAGCGGTGATACTCGTTACAAGGAACTGATCCAGGTTCCAGTCAGCCTGGAGTGAAATGCCGCCATCCTCGTTCTCTGATTTTGGCTCGCGAGCCGCAGTCACTTTGTAGTCATAGAAGTCGTTCTGATCGGTCACTGTGCCGCCACCGTCCACGATAAACTGGTCCGTGGGACCGTTCGGGAATGGGTTGTACGGTGGGGGCAGTGTGCCTCCATTTTGAGGAAAGAAATTGTTCTTCCAGGACCCGGCAGCGCAGCAGACTTCATCAACCTCAGAATAATCTGCTATAAATCGCAGCGTCAGGTCATCGCTGGGTGTGTACAGCGCTTGAAAGCGCAGACCCCAGCGGTTCTTGTCGTTGATTTCGTCATCGAATGTCTGTCCATCGAGGCCGATGCGGTCGACGAAGCCGTCTCGTTTCATATAGAAGCCCGTGCCCCTGACGGCCAGTACGTTGTCTATCACAGTTAGGGACTTGGCTCCGCTGGCCCCGTACAGGTCGTAGTCGCCGGCGGTGGCCTCCAGAAAGCCACTGCCTTCGAAATCGGGTGCTACGTTGTTAATAAGGACCGCGCCCGCGGGCGTATTCCGACCGAATAGCGTACCCTGTGGGCCGCGCAAGACTTCTACTGACGCGATATCCACGAGATTGTTGATCATTGAGCCCTGCCGCGCGCGGTAGACGCCGTCTACGTACAGACCCACGGAAGATTCCAGTCCAAAGTTCTGAGAACTGGTGAATACGCCGCGAATCTGGAATATCGCTGTAGTAGATGACTGCGATTGGCTGACAATCAGGCTGGGGGCGTTCACCTGCAGATCAAACATATCCTTGACGCCCGTGCGTTTTATCGTCTCAGCATTAAACGCGGAAACAGCCACAGGTACATCCTGCAGGTTCTGCTCGCGTTTCTGGGCAGTCACGATCACCTCTTCAAGTGCTCCCTGTGAAAGCGCTGCCTGCGAAGACGCAAACATCGCTAATGCGATAGCTGAGATGACTAGATGGGTAGTAGTGAACTTTTTATTTTTCATGGTGGGGGAGTATAGAACAAATAGATGAATTCTTGACTACAGTTGCAACGAGATTTTCTTATTCATCTAGCCTTAGCCATCCGGCCTCGGGTTATGAAAGCGAGGAAAGCCCCGTACATGGGTAGCATTAAAAATACTGAGAATAGCATTTTGATCACGTAGTCGACCCAGGCAATCTCCAGCCAATGCTCAGCCATGTAGGGGTTTGTGCTGGCGTAAAACGCAACTGAAAAGAAAATCAGTGAATCCAAGGAATTGCCGACGATGGAAGAACTTGCGGGTGCGATCCACCACTGAGGTAACTCTCGGAGTCTTGCAAATACGAAAATATCCATTAGCTGTGCGACTACATAGGCAGAAAAACTGGCCAAGGCAATGCGGAACACAAATAAATCAAATGTAGATAGGGCGCTAACACCGTTGAATTCGCCGTTTTGAAAGAGCACTGAAATTGTGTAGGACACCAGGAGTGCAGGAAACATTGCACAAGCGATAACCTTCCTCGCGAGCGCGCGCCCGTACAGTCTTACAGTCAAGTCTGTGGTCAAATAGATTAACGGAAACGTGAAAGCGCCATAGGTAGTGTGAAAGCCAAACAGCGTGAAGGGCTTTTGCACCAGATAATTACTACTTGCAATAATGATGAGATGCAGCAGCGCCAGCCACAGCATTGCAGATTCAAAATTGTGCTTCAAAGCGTCCGAGCCTGGTTTTAATGCACCTATACCTAGAGGCGAACTGCACTTTTAAATCGTTGGAGCTAGGCATCTCGTATCGTATATGTGAGGTGTTTAATCAAGTCAATTGTCGAGTATGCACTGCAAATGATAATTCGATGCTAAGCCACGGCACATTTGATCTTCGACTCCGCTATAGCTGGTGGCCTAGCTGTGACGTAAAATCAGGGCCCCTCTGCGGCTTTCAACCCCTCCTTGGCCGCTAGCCAGGGCATGGTAGACAGATTTGCCCTTTCTAACGCGGTTTGCAACTTCGACAAGCGTAAGGTTTTTTTGAATTGGATGTGTGGTGCCTTTACTGAATACATGAGTTGTAGTACTGATGAGCTCGCGCAAGTACAAGTCGTACTGGGCCATAATCTTGCTTTTTTCTCGGGGCAAACTTGCGGTGAGTTTAGCGCGTAAACGGTGGTCATATTTCAGCCAGCTGAGATGCTGGCTCTTCGCTCTGGGTGGATTTTGTTCAGCTTATCTCTATGCTGAAGCGCCTGCTAAAGCGACCAGCGTCAACGTGGATGCTCAAAATGCGGACTCCCGTTTCACGCGCACGGTCCGATATCTTGCAACTGGGACCGATGAGGAGCGCGCGATATTCGGTAGTGTTGCGTTGACGGAGCTGATCGCGCTGTACGCCGCGGAGGCCGATCTAGCGCGCGCGGAGGCCGCACAGAGCGAAGGTGAGAAGCAGCGTAAGCTTCTCGGATGGTCTCACGCGGTCGATCAGTACACGACGCAGTTGCTGCTGGTTTTGGCCGATGTTGAAGTGGGTTTTCCCGTTGAAATCCGCATTGATAAACGCGGTTTGGCCACGACTACGGTAGCCGATCGACCAGTCATGCTGGCGCACCCGCGGCATGAACAACAGCTTGCTTACGAGCAGACCGTATTGGCAGATTTTTGTCGACAAAGGCTATGCGAGCGGATAACTGTGGCTACCGACCCAGCCGCAGTGCCTATTCCCGTCTCGGATATGAAAGTGAATACATTGTGGACCTTCAGTGAATCTGGACCCATATGCTCTCATGGGGGTATTTCCGTGAGCTTCAGTAGTACACAGAACCTACCGATACTGCGCGGGCTCTGCGAGGCATTGATGCAGGAGTTGTCCGCGCTGGTGAACGGCTTGCGCTGGCAGCAGCGCCACGGGGTTGAGATCAAATGGGATGCCATTACCCTCAGCGAGGTTCCCGGCGGGCGCCAGCACTTGATCAAGCTTAACGAGCACGGTGACTCAGCGCTGGTTGAATTACCTATTTTGTATGATAGCGGGGCGTTGCTAAACGATTTGCAGGCATGGATCATGAGTCGCACGGCTGGGTTAGAGGCGGTCGCCGTCCAGCTCAAAGCAGCAAAATACGGTTGGGAATGAGATGTCGTGTTGTAGGTGCATTGGAAGATACTCAAAAGTTGCCCGGGTAATGTGATAGTGAAAACTCTGCATATGATGCGCCACGCGAAGTCCTCCTGGAAGTTTCCTGAGCTTTCGGATGAGGAGCGTCCATTGAATGGTCGCGGCAGGAGAGATGCGCCCAGAATCGGCGAAGTGCTATCCCGGCAGCTCGATCCGATAGGGATTACAGTGAGTACAGCTCTACGGGCGCAACAAACACTCGCTGGTTTGAGCGAGGGCTGGACCGAGTTGGCGCAGATGCAACACGTCATCGAGACTGATTTGTACACCTTTGCGTCGGAGGAAGTGTTTCAGTGGTTGGCCAGTTTGAGAAGCGAAGCAGACTCTATTTTTATCATCGGTCACAACCCGGCACTGACAGACCTGGCGAATCTGCTAGTTGCTGAGTTACGGCTTGCTAACCTGCCTACGGCCGGCTATCTACGGATCTTGCTTGAAATTGACTGCTGGCGCGACATTCGACCAGCCTGTGGTCGTATGACTTTATCTCTATTTCCCCGTGACCTATAAAATTTGCCAGAATCATGCCTGCGGAGACCCTGTATGAAAATCCCATTGATGCGAATCTCAGTGGTGTTGCTGTTTGTGTTGGCGAGCGGAGTCGCGCAGGGCTCGCCTGTGCAGCGACTGAGCGAAGCGATTCAATTCAAGACGATCAGCTACCAGGATCGCGAGAAAATCAATTACCTCCCATTTGTTGCGTTCAGAGAATATCTGGAACAAGCCTTTCCCCTGGTTTTCAGTGAGCTCGATATTGAGGTCGTTAACGGTTACAGCCTACTGCTACGCTGGGCGGGGACCGATGCCGAGCTGCAGCCGGTGTTATTTACAGGGCATTACGATGTTGTGCCGGTAGAAGCCGGAACGGCACAAGACTGGCACTATCCACCTTTCTCAGGCGCGATCGCCAATGGCCGTATTTATGGCCGAGGTGCTCTCGATGACAAGGTGGGTGTGATGGGCCTGCTGGAAGGTATTGAGCAATTGCTGCGTGAAGGTTTTATACCTGCGCGTACTCTGGTTTTTGCCTTTGGGCATGACGAAGAAATTGGCGGTGCAGACGGTGCGAAGGCGATGGCCGCGATCATGCTGGAATCAGGCGACGAGTTTTATTGGATGGTCGATGAGGGGGGTATGATCATTTCGGATTATCCCTTGCTGCAGGACAAAGCCGTTGCCCTAGTCAATGTGGCCGAAAAAGGTTACGTCACAATCCGCTTGCGGACCACGGGTGAAGGCGGCCACTCATCCAACCCGCCTGCGGTTAGCACGATTGGTCGGCTTGCTGCAGCGCTAACGCGAATCGAGGAAAATCCCTTTCCGCCGCGACTGATTGAGCCCGTCGCCGCCATGCTGGAAACGATAGCACCTTACACCAGTCAGCCAGAACGTTTTATATTCAGCAACCTGTGGTTGACTGGAGGCCTGGTCGCGAGTCAGATGGCCGATGATAGAGCGACTATGCCCTTTGTGAGAACGACCACTGCATTGACGGTAGTACGCGCTGGCAGCCAGGAAAATGTGATACCACAGGCGGCGGAGGCGTTGGTCAACTTTCGCCTACTGCCGGGAGACACGCCAGCCGAAGTGATCGAATCGATCGAGCGCTTGATCGATGATCCTCTGGTGGAGATCACATATGAGCAGTGGGATGAGATACCGAAAATCTCAGATCACAACGCCCAGGGCTTTGCGACTATAGCCGAAGCCGTCGCATCCGTTTATCCCGAGGTGTTGGTAGCGCCCTCTATGTTAATGGCCACTACCGATACGCGGCACTATGTGCGCGTTGCGGAGAATCAATACCGGTTTCATGGTGTGATGATGACAATGGAGCAGCTGACCTCCATCCATGGAACGAACGAATACGTGGGGGAAGAGAGCTACAATAACTGGGTCGAGGTGGCGCGCGAAATGCTTATGCTGGCAGCGCAATGAATGATCGGTCCCGTTGCGCCCTACCCAATTAGGCAGTTAGATTTCCAGCTGCGATAGATCTATGTTGTGCGCCCCAGGCTCTAAGCTGCGTGCAATCCCTAGCTGAGGAGAGTCCGGATCACCATCTCCCGCGCTAAGATCTACCAGTTTTGGTTCAGACAGGCGATATTTCCGTGAATCCAAAATCATCAGTACTTTCGGCTTGAGTCGGCGCGTTCGATACTCTGATACCACCACACCGACCTCGCCGGTGGTCAATTCCACAATCGTTCCTGCGGGATAGATACCGACAGCCTGAATAAAGACTTCGACCAGCTCGGCCTGAAAATCAATATTGCGAGAGCGATATAGCATTTTGATGGCATTAGAGGGTGAGATTGCCGGTGCATGACTGCGGTTACTGGTAACGGCATCATAGGTATCGACGATGGCGGCGATACGCGCAAAAGAGGGTATCTCGTTGCCGGCCATACCCTCCGGATAGCCCGAACCATCCCAGCGTTCGTGGTGATGTGCCACGATGTCCAGAATGTCCTGGTTCATCAATCCGCTTTCTTGCACGATCTCAATACCGTGCGCAACGTGCTCCCTGACAGATTCAGTCTCTTCTTCAGACAAGGTGCGAGTCGCGTTAAGCAGCTCAGTGTCAAGTCGCAGCTTACCCACATCCATCAACATGCAGCCCACTGCTAGAGAGCGTAAATCATGCCTAGGCAAGCCCAACTGTCTCCCGAGCGCGACGGCCCAGATCGAGGCGCTGAGAGAGTGCTGGTAGGCGTATTGGTCGTGTTGCTTCAGTCGGGCCAGCCAGATGCAGGCGTCGGGATTGCGACTCATGCTCTCTACCACGGGCTCGATGGACTTTTTTAAACGGATAACATTCAGTGTGCCCCCATCACTGACGTGCTCGAATATCGAGTTAACATCATCCACCAGCGAATCGAGCACTACCCAGGCTTGCGCACTTTCGTCACTCCATTTACTGGTCGCGTTGGGATAGGGTTTCAGGGGCCGGCCGGGGAAGATATCCTTAATCGGCACCGCCGTGCCGTTTTTCATACGCGCTTGTTTAAGGAGGGGGTGTGTTTGGTCGCGGCTCTTTGTAACGTCTACAAAAACGTGCTCGCAGTAGCGCCGCACTTTTTCGATTTGCTCGGTGTCTTCGACGCAAAATCCCTGAATCATAAACGGGGTTTCTAGCCACGGCCGATCCAAGCCGCTGACGTACATGCCAACAGCCAGGTCTGCCGTCTTAACTTTCAGGGTATGGAGCATTCCGGTATGCCGCCCCCCTTTTTTTGATTGTCACTGCCCCGTCTAGCAAACATAACGTAAATCGCAGTCGAGCGTTCAAAAATCTCGACTTTTTTTCCGGGGCGGCCGACTAACGCGGGTTAGTGCCGGAGATGGATTTTAGAGTGCCTCTCAGGGGGTGGTGCAGCCAATGTACTCAGCGTCTGTTAAAGCGAGTATCGCTCGTCCAGAAAGATGGCGATACCGTCATCGTCATGATGACCGATTGTCGCAGTAGCAGCCGCTTTGACCGCTGCTTTGGCGTTGCTTGGCGCGTAACACTCTTCGGCGAGCTCGAACATACTGAGATCGTTATCGCTATCGCCAAAGCAGATTACTCGCTCGACACCGAGTTCCTCTCTGATCGCCTGCACAGCGTTACCCTTGCTGGCATCGCTATGTTGAATATCGATCCACTGTAGAGCTTGACCTTCTAGTGCGGTACCGGAATAGGCGACCAGGTGAGCCTCTTCTTCGACAAGCTGCTGCACAGCGGAAATAGGCGCCAATGGCCCTAAAGCGCTGATGTTGGTGATGTCCGCGTCACCGGGAAGATCCGAAACTGGCGACACATGCAAACCATCAATGCGGCTGAAGTGTTCTTTCAGGCGATGCTCATATTCGGTCTTTAGTGGCAGGTGGTAGACCCCATGGCGATCTTTTGGCTCAATCGTGAAGATAAATGGGGTGACTGCCCTGGAAATGAAGCCTTCAAGTACGTAGCGGATCTCCTCCATTGAGAGCAAGTTGGCATGGCTGTACTGAAGGGTTTCCGGTTGCCAGATCATGACACCGTTTTTATAGACATGTGGGAGATTAAACTCGACGTCGTCAAGTACCAGCCTGGCATCGTGCAAGGTACGGCCGGTCGCGACCGTATAGGCGATATCGCGTTTTGTCAGTTTGCGTAATGTGGCTCTCGTGCGGCTTGAGATTTTCGATTGCTTGTTAAGCAATGTGCCGTCGAGATCAAAAACAATGAGTTCCATGGTATGTTGTGCGCCCGTTATTCTCTAGAACAGCAATCTTAATCGGTGCAGAAATCGGTCGCATTGCGTGTCTTAGTCTTGCTCCGTCGTGAGCGCCTATTGTAGCGCCAAGCTGTCCGACGGACATGTAAAGATTGCAGATTTAGAGGCTTAGCAAAGGGGTTCCTGCGATTATCACATGGGGATTACGACCAGCGGCTGCTTGTGGATCTATCTGACTTGCCTGTACAGATGCAGTGGACACTATCGATTGACGAAAACGTGAAGCGCATGACCAAGACTTTTATTCATCGCGGAAGTGCAAAATACTAACCCGCTTAGATGCAAGTGCAAAAGTCAGGAAAATCACACTTGATCTGCTACCGAAACACGGCATGTTATATAGTGCAGAGTGTGAATCATGGTATCCCTTCCACCATGATGCTATCTATTGTGCCAATAATGAGGTTCAACCTATGAAGTTTAGAAAGTCTCTTGCCTTGTTGCTCTCAACGACCCTGGTGTGGGCGGGTCTAACAGGAGTAGCTAGCGCTGCGGTTGTTTCGACCACCGATGCCTTTCAGATAGATCAAACCGCTGAACGACTTGTCGCGGTACGGGCGGAATTGGCGCGACCCGAGGTGCAGCAGGCAATGGTCGCCATGGGAGTGGATCCCGCTGAAGCGCAATTGAGGGTAGCTGCTTTGAGCGATGCAGAGCTCGCCGAATTGCAGGGTCAATTGGGAGATCTCCCTGCGGGCGGCGAAATTCTTGCTCTATTAGGGGCCGTATTCGTCGTATTGCTGGTCTTAGAGTTCATCGGCGTAATAAACGTCTTTAACAAAGCCTGATTACACGAACAAAGCCTGATTAGGCCGCGCTAGCGGTGCCCCTTTTAGCTCAACTGCGCTGGTGGTTTGCTGCTGCTATCCTTTTATTGAACGCTTGTACGATCAACCCACCACTCAGCATTGCGGATGTTGTAGGGTACCCCGACCTTGTCTATGTGCCTGACGTGCCGTTTTACCCGCAGGAAGCCTATCAATGCGGCCCCGCCGCATTGGCCGGCGTGTTGGGCGCAACCGGAGTCGAAATTGCCCCGGCTGATCTAACGCCGCAAGTTTACTTGCCGGAACGCTCCGGCAGCCTTCAGCTTGAGCTACTGGCTGCCAGTCGCCGTGCCGGACGTATTCCGTTTGTAACTGGAGATTCTGTTGAGACGCTCTTTTCTCAGCTGCGCAGCGGGTGGCCCGTGTTGGTATTACAAAATCTGCAAACTCGCGGCGTTCCACTTTGGCACTACGCTGTGGTCGTGGGATACGACGGCTTTGCCAACGTCGTGATACTCAACAGTGGAAGCCAGCGAGAGCTATCAATGTCAGCACCTTCCTTTTTGCGCACCTGGGAATGGGCTGGGCGTTGGGGAATGGTGGTACTGCCACCTGGGGAAATACCCGAGGACATGACTGCCACTGACTATCTTCAAGCGGTTGCTGCTTTTCAGGATGTGGCTGGTGGACAGGCGTCCATACCGGCTTGGGAGGCGGCGAGACAACGCTGGCCAAATGATGCCAGACCTTACCTCGCGCTCGGCAACTTGGCATATGATGGAGGTGATTACGAGAGTGCGGTAGCGAATTTCCGTCGGGGTTTACACTTGAGCCCTGACAATCCCGGATTATCCAATAATCTAGCCTCAGTTCTGGCTGAAATAGGCTGCCCTGTGTCTGCAATGGCAGTTCTGCGGCCGGTACACGCAGCCTTGGAGGAAGGCTCTCGCTGGCAGCCTGTGATCGAAGCCACTCTGTCTGAGCTCAGCGCAGAGGCGAGTGCAGACGAATCAAGCTGCTCCTCTGCTATTCCGCAACTATAGTGCCTGCGAGACCTGCTGCCCGTCGCTAAAGGCTATACAATTCTTCAATAAATTTGATCATTTTGAACACAATCTGAGGATTATTTGCGGGTTGAAGCTCCCTTATTATTGCATTTAAAGGGAGGAAGTAGATATGCAATATCGAAACATTCAAGAAGTACGCATTGCTCGACCCAGTCAGGATGGCGATCGCGTAGCGATTCATCGCGTCACCGGGATGCGCCATGCGGCTATGGATCCGATTCTAATGCTTGATGAACTGCGTTCGCAGAGCAGGGCCGATTTTGGCGGCGGATTTCCCGCGCACCCACATCGGGGTATGCAAACTCTGACCTATCTTAAGCAGGGCGGGATTATCCATGAGGACAACTTGGGTAACCGAGGTGAGATTCGTGGCGGCGGAGCTCAATGGATGTCGGCGGGCCGCGGCATTATTCATTCAGAAATGCCGACCAGCGATACAGGTGGACTCCATGGTTTTCAGCTCTGGGTTAACCTGGCGCGACGAGACAAAATGAGTCCACCGCGATACAGGGATGTCTCGATGACAGAGCTTGCGCATGTCGAACAAGATGGCTGGTCTGCAACGGCTATTGCGGGACACTGGCACATCGCGCAGACGGGTGATGATGGCGAGTCCGTAACAGGGCCGCTCGATGAGTTAGCAGAGAGGGCATCTATTTTGGATCTCTCGCTGCAGCCCGACACTAGCGTCGACCTGCGGGTATCGGACGTGGAATCTGTGCTCGGGTATATCTACGACGGAAGCGTGCTGCACGCTGGAAGTGAGATTGGGCTCCAGCGCTTGCTGGTCACCAGCCTTGGGGATACCTGGCGCTTAAAGGCCGGCTCGCAGGGTGCCAGTTTGCTGCTTATGCGTGGTGAGCCTTTGGGGGAGCCGGTGGCACACTATGGCCCGTTTGTGATGAATACACCGGCCGAGATCGAACAGGCGCTGAGAGAGTATCAGGCAGGTACTTTTGGGTCTGTGGAGTCAATGTCGGTGGCCTGAGTCAATCGCCGCCTGCGTGAATTTCAAGGGCTTGATATTGCTGCGCTCGCGTCCCATCAGTGCTAGTCTTCACCCCCTCGTTATGCCCATATAATTAGGGAGTAATAAATGCGCATTGCCTGGGTCGCGGCAGCCCTCCTACTGGTTGGCTGCAGCACCGCCGCAAACAGGCCCGACCCCGCTGTTTCGCCGTTAGCGGGCCCCATCACCCCCTGCAATGATCCAAGACCTGAAATGTGTACTATGGAGTATGCGCCAGTGTGCGGCATCCTGAGCTTGGGTGGATCCAAAACCTACCCGTCGGGTTGCCAGGCCTGTTCTGATTCGTCTGTGAGTGGCTTCAAGAGCGGTCCCTGCGAAGAATGAGCCTCACTAATAGAATCCTCATCGCCATGCTGGCGGGTGTGTTGTTTGGCTCATTATTGAATGTTTCGATACACGGCAGCTTCTTCCCACCGGGTTTACGCGAATTTCTCGAGCAACAGCTGGTCGGCGGATTATTCGATGTCATCGGCAGGATCTTTGTTGCCTCGTTGAAACTGTTGGTCGTGCCACTGGTGCTTGTATCCCTAATTTGTGGTGCAAGCTCACTTGGTGATAGCGCGAGAATGGGCCCTATTGCCATCAAAACGATTGGTTTGTATCTGTTTACTACTGCGGTCGCAGTCTCGCTTGCGCTGCTCGCAGCGACACTGGTTGGGCCGGGTAATCACATGAATCTGGATACCGCGGTGGATTTTAGCGCGACGCCACCCCCGCCCCTGAAAGAAGTGATCGTCAATATTTTTCCTTCAAACCCGATACGGGCGATGGCTGAAGGCCGCATGCTGCAGATCATTGTATTTGCGCTTCTGGTGGGTTACGCGATTGCACATGCGGGCGAACCTGGCCGCCGCATTGGAAGCTTCTTTCGTGATCTCGAAGCGGTAGTCATGAAAATGGTTGAGGTGCTGATGGTGCTAGCGCCCTTCGGTGTCTTTGCGCTGCTGGCCAAGTTGTTTTCAACAATGGGTATCAGCGCTATCGTCGATCTGGCGGGCTATTTTTTCACGGTGCTTGGCGTTCTGCTGCTGCATGCACTGGGTGTGTACGCTTTTTTGTTCCGAATGCTTGCGGGCCTGTCGCCCGTCCAGCTATTCAAGAAGTGTCGACCGGTGTGGGCATTCGCATTCAGTACGGCATCCTCGGGCGCCACGCTACCGATTACCTTGCGTACGGCCGAACGCCGGTTGGGGGTTAACAACTCCGTCGCGGGATTTACCGTACCACTTGGTGCAACCATCAATATGGACGGTACCGCGATTATGCAGGGCGTCGCGACGGTCTTTATCGCCCAGGTCTACGGGATTGATCTCGACGCCACCGCGTTGCTGACGGTCATTCTCACTGCGACTCTGGCGTCAGTTGGAACGGCCGCCGTCCCAGGTGTGGGCTTGATTACACTGGCGCTAGTGCTGGAGCAAGCGGGCTTACCAGTGGAAGGCATTGCCTTGATTATCGGAGTCGACAGGCTTCTGGATATGGTGCGTACCGCGGTTAACGTAACTGGGGATTTGGTGGTTGCTACCGTTGTGGGTCGCAGTGAGGGGCACTTCGACAAAAAAGTGTTTGATAGTGATGATAGAGGCCGGTTACTCGAGCCAGAAGATGATAGCCCTCCGACGTTCTGAGGCGTTCCTGCAATTCTCGCGATAGCATATCGATAATGAACTTCGAGAAGGGGTTCATTATTTTCGATAAAATACTCGTCTCATGACTTTCTCATTAATAAACATGTTTTTAGAGCTATGACCATTCATTGCACCATAGTCCCGGTAACTGCTTACCAGCAAAACTGCTCCATCATTAAGTGTGATGCCAGTGGTCGTGGCGCAATAGTCGATCCCGGTGGTGACATCGACCGAATTTTGGACGCGGTCAATAACATGGATGCGACGATTGAAAAAATCATTCTCACCCATGCGCATATGGATCATTGCGCAGCCTCCGATGTTTTGCGGCAACAGCTCAAGGTTCCGATTGAAGGTCCGCACAAAGATGACCAATTCTGGCTGGACCAACTGCCCCAGGTGTGCAAGCTCTCCGGATTTCCGCACGCCGAATCGTTTTTACCCGACCGCTGGTTGAATCACGGAGATACGGTCTCAGTGGGTGAAGTGCTACTCAAGGTGTTTCACTGTCCCGGCCATACCCCTGGCCACGTCGTTTTCCTTTATGAGGAACAAAATGTGGCATGGGTGGGCGATGTGCTGTTCCAGGGCTCGATCGGGCGTACCGACTTTCCTCGCGGCGATCACGAACAGCTGATAACCAGTATTCGAGAAACGTTGTTCCCGTTGGGCGATGACATCACGTTTATACCCGGCCACGGTCCCAATTCAACCTTTGGTCAGGAGCGGCGCAGTAACCCCTTTGTCGCGGATTCGCGTTATGGCTGAGAATGACCAGAATCTGCGAGCCGAGGGAGAGGCTGCCGATAGAGAGACTGTGTTGCGCAGGGAATATCACGCTCAGACCGCGAAAGTGAGATGGCATGAACTCCAGGTCGCTTATGCTCGCGGCCGGCTGGTTACAGTTGAGACAGGCATGAACCTGGTAGAAGTCGCGGTGCAACTAGGGTTAGATAACACCGCTGTATTTCGAGATTGGATAGCATCCGGTCGCATTGCCCATGTCAGCGACGAATTGGCCGAAGACTGGTCCATTGATGACCGCGAGTTATGGGCAGTTGTGGCACCGCCCTGGGTGTTAGTGCAGTCGACCTGAAAGTACTGTTGCTCACGTGCCCTCATACTCAGCTCTGTTTATCACGATACTTACTCGCAACGAGCGCTGTGAAAGGCAGATCCAGGCCCATCGCGTCACCGATCTCTGCAATGGAGACGACGTCCTTTGCGATAATTGGGCTGGAAAACTCTATCGGCATATCCTTTTTTGCCTGTCGGGCACCGTATCCGCGTAGTGTGGTGCTATCAGCGTATCCTCCTAGCAATGCTTGACGCACGGTCTCAGGGTCAGTTCCCGCTTTGGCGGCGAATAGCAGCGCTTCACCAACGGCGGCTCTGTTAAGGGATACGATAATTTGGTTTGCCGCTTTGGCGACTTGTCCGCTACCGATATCACCAACGTGGGTGATCGCCTCTCCCATGCAATGGAGCACCGGCTGTACAGTGTCAAACGCCTCGCGATCGCCACCTACCATGATGGCGAGGCTGCCTTCCTCTGCTCCCTGCCTGCCCCCTGAAACGGGGGCATCGAGTGTCGCAATGCCAAGTGTCGATAGCCTTTTGGCGATAGAGCGGGCTTCCTCTGGCGGAATCGTGCTCAATATGACAACGATGCTGCCGGACTCCAGTCCTTCAGCCGCTCCCTGGTCTCCGAATAAAACAGCCTCGACATCGCCTGCAGTCAATACCATGAGGCAGAGGATGCGGCATCCTTGGGCAGTTTCAAGTGGGCTGGAGGCTGTTCGGCCTCCCTGCTCTTGAAACCGCTGCGCTCGTTCCTGAATCAGATCGTAGACGACAAGGGGGTAGTCGTTATTCACTAAGTGCGAGGCCATGGGCCCACCCATAGTGCCCAGCCCGATAAAGCCCACTGTTTGCATAGCGACTCACGAATGTTATCTGATAATATTGCGCGCCATTGTACCCAATGAAGCGAGAATGTCGCGATTTCAGATCTGTCCTCCCCGCGTTTGCCGCTAGATGACACCACGATTCTGGTACCCGCCGCTGGCTCAGGTGAGCGCTTAGGTCTAGGGCCAAAAGCGCTACTTGAACTGGCCGGAAAGCCTTTGGTGACCTGGGTTACGCAAAAACTGCTGTCATTAACAGACGCCGTGGTTGTCGCCGCGCCTCCAGGTGATATTGCGGCTGTAGCCGATGCAGCCGCTGGCTGTGTGTGCGTGGCAGGGGGTGAAACGCGCCAAGAGAGTATTGGCCTAATGCTTCCTCATGCGGGCAGGGAGTACGTTATGTTGGCAGACGTCGCACGCCCCTTTATCAGTCGCGAGCTGTTTATCTCGGTGCTGGAGGCGGCGAGAGAAGTAGGTGTGGGAGCTGCGTTTTTGCAACCGAATGTGCCCGTTGCTGAAATCATTGATAATGCTATCTGCCGCGCGATACCCGCCAAGCAGGCCGGGTTGTTTCAAGTGCCCCACGCTTTTACCCGACAAGGTCTAGTGCGACTTTACGAACAGGCTTTGAGGAACAGCTGGCAGACCCAGTCTACCTTGGAGTTGGCGATCTGCAACGGTGAAGACGTTGCGATTGTTGAGGGAGAACAATCCAATATCAAGCTAACGACGGCCGAGGATTGGCGCATGGCTCAATATATGCTGGAGTATTTAGAGTGAGTTCTGGAAACCTTGTGTTGCCCGATAATCCGGAGTCTTTTACCTGGTCGCAAGACTGTGACCCCAGCCGGTATATCTTGGCCAGTTATCGCGTGCTAACTTCCAGCGCTGGCGAAGAAGCTGCGTTAGGCATGGCGATGGAGCAGAGTGCATCGACATTATTTATCGCCGGTTACGCCAGCCCTGACATGTTCGATGATCACACCATTCGGATTCGCAGCGTTGATGAAGTTACCGACTTTTCGCCATCAACGTTGACGTCAACGGCAGTATCGAGCTATTCGCTGGCAACCGAGGTCTACGCCAAGACGAGCGAACAGCTTCGTATGTTTGATATCTGCCTGGCGGTGCCGACCCTGTTGCTACAAGGCAAGCCCGCACAATTATTGAACGTATTGGTAGGCGAGCTACCCAGGCTCGGTTTTTTGAATAGTTTTCGTCTCGTTGATGTGCGCCTGCCGCCCGCTTTTGGACCTGGCCCGTCCTTCGGCCAGCAGGGCATTCTCGAGCTGCTGGGCAAGTCTTCAGGACCACTGTTGTGCCGCGCCATGCGACCTGGAGTTGGGCTTGATTTGGAGACGATGGCGACCATCAACCAGGATGTGCTTACGGCGGGCTTCCACCTGGTCAAAGATGATGAGCTCATTTGTTTTTCAACATTGGAGGAGTACCGCACCCATTTGACTCGCATGATCCGCGCCCGTGATGAGGCGATGCAAGCGAGCGGTGAGCGCAAGCTCTACCTGGCTAATCTCATGTGCGAGCCGGATGAGCTCGAAGCGCGTTGGGATTTGGCCTGTTCGCTGGGGGTAGACGCGGTCCTGGTGGCGCCATTTATTCAGGGCTTGGGCGTGCTGCCGACCTTGGCGAAACGAAAACAGCTGCCGTTATTGGCACACAATAGCTTTGCGGATTTGATTACGCGTAACCCGGGTTGGGGTATAGACGATGCTGTGCTCTGTCATTGGGCGAGGCACCTGGGTGCTGACTGGTTCGTTACACCGGGGCCGTTCACCTCAGCAGACTTCGGAGCAGAGCGTCACAGGAGCATTATCGAAGCCGCCACTTCGCCAGGCGGCGATGTGCTAGCGATGATGCCGAATCTGCAGGGAGGGAAACACCCTGAAGGCCTTCCCATCTATAGAGAATCGGTGGGAAGCGATAACTTCATGCTTATCGTTGCTCATTGGGTAGACAGTCATCCGCAAGGCCTTAAACACGCTGCTCGTGTATTTAGGGAGGCGGTTGACGCGATATAGGATGTGATGCGCTCTATCGGTGCGGAAGATTACCTGGGCGTGAGTGGCCGTGAAGATAGCCGGCACAGCAACCCGGGAACGACATCGCCCGATGTGTTGCGTGGAGTATATCGCTGCCCTGGCAACCCAGCTGTGACCCGCAGATTTACAATGGGTAACGTGCCTGCCACTTCTCTATAATTTGATGGTAGCTGCCGTCGCGCTTGACCTCTGCCAGTGCGGCGTTGAACTCGTCTACCAGCCCCGCGGGTCGGGCCACTGCGCGTGAGCCTGCGATATATAATGCTCTCGGCGGTAACGAGATAGCAGCCACCGCAAACCTCTCTCTGTGGTCGCTTAGTGACTGCGCGACCGCCATCGCGATAACGCGCCGATCACCAACGACGAAATCGACCTTATCATCGAGCAAGTTCTGTAGATTTTGAGCGATGTTGTCTTCATATATGAGCTCCACTCCCGGGAGTTCGGCAAAGTCAACGCCGTATGCGTAGTCTTTTGTAAGGCCGACGCGTGAATCCGCCATGGCACCAAGCGAGTAGTGGCGGTCTTCGGTATCGGTGCGTTGAATGACCACGAGTTCGTTCATCAGATAAGGTTTGCTGTAAATGTATCGCTCATCGCGAGCGTCATCTCGCCAGGCAGCGCCGAGCATATCAGCTTTACCCAATGTGACATCTTCCAGGGCATTGAAAAAGGGTTCGATCGTGTTGTCGATCCGATAGCCTGCCCGGGCGAAGATATGGGTGACTAGCTCCATGGCCAGGCCCTGGTCCGGTAGATTCTGATCGATATAGGGCGACCATGTGCTGGTTCTCATGGTGATAGGCTTGTCCGTTTGTGCAATAGCTGGGGTGCCGATCAGCAGCAAGGCGAGCACGAGTAGAGCGCTTTTCATCCCCTGTTTCCTTTTTTATAGCGGTATTCCTAAGGGCGCATTATACGATGCGCATCGGTGCCGAGCTATGCAGTGCTTGCCGGTGGCTGATTAAGCGCTTTGCTTGCTTCTAGCGATAACTTCTGTCGAAGGTGATGCAGCTAGTGGTAGCTGTGATGCAAAATTAATTACCTAAGTCACCGGAATAATCAGCAAGTGAAGGCATCTTGACTTCACCATCTACAGCGGCAGCTATTGAGATTGAATAGGATAGTGTCGGGTGTCAACGAATCATCTTAATCCAATCCCCGGTGCGGGGCTCACCGCTGGGATAAAGGCCATTGATCAAGCGCAATTGGTCCTCTGCATCCTTGATCCTCACGCTGGCAGCCAGGCTTGCCATGGTTGCACCGCGTGGAACCTGTATGTAGTAGATGTGCTGGCCTTTGCCCGCCTGTTTCTCTTTAGGATGTATAGGGCGGAAGCTTTCGATCATTGCCAATAGTTCCGAGTCTTCAGCGGCGAAGTTATTTGCTGCACCGTCGAATAGATAGGAAAGCCTATTGAAGTCGATCACCGCGAGGCGCTTGCTGGTGCCACCGCTGCTTGCGACCGCGGTATAGCCCTTGAGGCCTGCCTGATCCAACTCGGAGCCGTCCGACAGGCTGCCTGCTGCAGAACTCTCAAGTAGCGCTTGGGGAGTGGTGTTCCTATCTTGTCTGCGAAGGGAAACGGTGAGTGAGGCAGATCCATCGGGAGCGCTCGCTATAACAGCCTGACCACTCGTCTGGACATCCCATCCCGGGGGATGCTCAAAGGTAAAGCCCAATTTATTGTGATAGAAGCGGTTTTCCTCGCGCTCACTCTGGATGCTCGGACCCCATACCAAGCCCTCGATATGGCTGCGAAATTCGCCTGGGATAGACGGGTCCATCTTTGCTTCGCTGCTATCCAAGTCGCTTGCGGTACGAACAACGGTTTGCAAGCGCAGGTCATTTCGAGGATGCGTGGCGTAGAGCCCGTGATAACTGGCTACGCGCTTGCCGGTGGATTTGGCCTTGACCCGCTGATATTGCTCCTGATCCTTGAGCACACCAATCACCTCCAACAATGCCTCGGGATCGTAACCTGCGTTGTACATGGTCTCAGCCCCCAGTCCATCCGCTTCAAGCTCATGTTCGCGCCCATAGCCGCGCAAAATCTCGGTGCCATACATATTGGAGGCATCCGCAAGATCAGCGCTGCCTGTGAGTATGTAGGCGGCAGTTGAGAATACCTGATTCGTCAGTCCGGCGGTCCTTTGTCTCGCGGAGTGGCGGGCCGTGATATGGCCAATTTCATGGGATAGCACGCCGGCAAGCTCGGCCTCATTGTCCAAATAGGCCAATAGGCCGCGATTGATGTAGACGTACCCTCCCGCCATGGCAAAGGCGTTGATGTCGGGGCTGTCTATCACAGTGAATATAAAGCGCTCATCAGGCCAATCACTTGCTTTGACTAGCCTCTGTCCTATTTTGTTGATGTAGTCCGCTAATTCAGGGTCATCATAGACAGCGCCACCCTCAATAATCTTAAGGTGTTCCTTGGACTCATCGGTATTTTCAACGTTAACCTCGCGGCCGCCAACGACGACACTGCTGCTGCTTGAGCCGCTGCTCGCGCAACCTGCGATGACTGAAGTGAAGGCCAAGAGAATCGCAGCCACTAGAGTAGCGGAGCGCCTCGGGCCGATACCGTCCGGCGTGTTTACGCTTCTAAATCGCTTCTTTGACATCACTACACCTATCGCTGTAAAGCTCAACAGACACAGTTAATGACTCGCCGAAGATGGCGTCAGCGCAGTTGTTGTCGGTTCAGTACTCACTGGACAAGAATTGTAATAATTGATCACCTATACCATCGCAGGCTGTACCCTGCACCGGCGCAATAATGGGAATAGGTATCACCACCGCGGGCATATAGGATTGCCCGCTCGCCTTTGTACTGATTCGTCCAACTTCAGCACTCTCACCAAAGTCCCAGATCGTCGCCTCGTAATTCGCATCGCTGCCCCAGGTTCCAAACCCAAAGCAGCCGCCACCGCCCGGCCCGATTGCGCAGGTGACCGAACCCGCAGAATCCGTGTCCTTGGTATTGCCATCAATCCAAATCATGTACTGCGTATTCATAGAGGCCAGCTTTTGCGCGACTTTGGGCTCGCGCTGCATCAGCCTTTCCAAGTCGGCGATCTGTAGCGGTGCGGTACGCGGCTCAAACCAGGGATAAAACTCATTGACGAAGTCCAACTCACCGATGACCTGGATGGTCCTGTCGCCCGAAGAAATATGATCGCCTACGCACTCAACGAAGTCCGGCTCGGTATCATAGTCGCTGGCATGGCGGCGACCCAGGATCACGACAGTAGCGCCGCCAATGCCTTCCGTAGGTTCGTTGAAGACCATTTGGTCAACTGTGGATGTCACGCAACCTGATGACAGAATCAACGTGCCTGCGATTGCTAGAGTAGAAAGTAGTTTGTGTATCACTCGCCCGCCCCCTGATCGTTGCCGAGCTGTTGTTCTAGCCAATTCTGCACCGCGGGTACGCGGGTAAATGTGCTGGCGAAATTTGCGCCTGCGTCTCGCAAGGCCATAACGGCGGCGAGATTAACCGCGGCCTGGTCAGTCTGAAGGAATGCGGTAGGCGTTTTTCCGTAAGCCGGCATAGTCCACTCTGCGATGGGGTCGCCCGTGATTGTCACCAGTTTGAAACGATATCTGATCCAGATTTCATAGACCTTAACGTTGGTGTGTGAGGGTATTGCATACTGTAGTTCTAGAACTTCGGGGATCAACACCGCATCCACTTTGGGGTTGAGTTGATCTGTACCCGGCGCACCCACCATAGGGACGACGTCTGCGAACATCCCCTGGAGCATTATATCCCACATTTCCACCTGTGCCTGGCCAGTGGTGACCAGCCAGCTGGACTCGGTTTTGCTGGCGGCCTCATCATACATTTCATGGTTTTCAAACGCCGGGTCGTACCAAACCCCGAGAGAGATTGGCAATTTAGAGATCGTGGGTGCTGGAAAATCACCTTCGACCACCACTTTTGATGGCCCGCAGCCCGCGAGCAGACCCAGCATGATTACTGCGATCAGCCAAACGGGGCCTCGCCACTCACGGGCGGAAATCGTTGAGGCCAACAAAAGTCCCTCCATTGCGATAGGTGAGTTCACGCATCAATGTGGCAAAGCGGATGCCGGTAGTCTGCAACTCAGGCGCTCGAATAAATTGTACGGGGAAGCCCACCGCGTGGATTCTAACCAGGCGCTCGCCATCGGCATTGGAGCGATTAATCCGGTCCACGGTGTTAACCACCTGTTCGATCGAGTTGCCCGTGAACTCGTCGCCGAACACGTAAATGCTAATTTTCTGGCCGGGTTTATGAAAGGATCGGATCGCCGCTTCAATACCCTCCACCGGGCTTGAATTACTGAACACATTCCAATTGCGCAAGTTATCCATGATGACTTTGCGTCGCCCCGCAGTATCGGGAATCCACTCCCCCGCATAACGACTGAACATATATTTGCCCATATCATTCAGCACCTGAATGCCCTTGACTTCGGGGTAGATAGTAAGCGTCGCCTCGAGCTCTTCCAACATGCGCTCCCACGCGTAGGAGTACATCGAGCCGGACGTATCGATCACAAAAATGATGTATTCGCTGTCGACGGGTATGCCGCCAACCAGATCGTTTTTCACCTTCTGTGCAGCTAGTAAGCGCTTTTGCTCCTCGCTCAACTCCTGCCTGGCGATCGCCAGTTGTTCGGTGACAACATCGTTGGTATTGGTTTGCACCTGGATAGAGTCGTAGCGCGAGCGCGCGGCGGCCAGGGTACCGCGCAAGATCGCAATACGCTCCTCATACTCTGACAATTGCTCGTGCTTGGCATTCAAATCGCGGTTCAGGATGCGCGATTCACCACGAATCTCGAATACCTGCTCCTGCAGGTCAGCGATCAAACCTTCCAAATTGGTTGTGGAGGCTTCGATAATTTGTGGCTCAACGGTTTTAGTGATCATCAGCAGCAGGATGATAGCGCCGAACCCACAGCAGATAACATCGAGGAACGATAGCGACGTTTCGGCGGGAGCTCGTAATTTACGGCGCGCCATTAGGGCCAGTCCTTGGATGGACTCATGAACGAGCCTTTACTGACTTGCGCCAGTTGCCAGAATTCGGATGCCGCCATCGGATCGCCCTCCATGGGGGACAAAATGATATTGATGGGCACATTGCGCGGCAGTTTGCGGACTGCCTGTCTGTAGAGTCGCTGGCGTTCCGCGCCGCTGACTTTGCTTGATCGCGGTGGCGTTGCCCCCTGGGTAGGCAGGCCATCGGTGATTAAAAAGATGTTATCGGGTGCGGGTGACAAGGTTTGCAAGGCAGTAAATGCATTTTCCAGGCTGGTGCCGCCGCTAGGTACCAGTTTTCGAAGCTCGTCTGAAATCTTCTCTAACTGCGCCTGGTCGGCTACCTCTAACCACTCACCTGCGGTATCCGATAGCACCGGGCCGGCCTCAGTGTTGAAGGCAAACACCTGATAATCGCTGGACACTGGCAGCTGTGCAGTAAGCCAGTCGACCGTGGACAAAGCACGATTCCACTTGTCTGCTTCGCGTTGAATCATAGGATCCATATTGCGCAATCTGATGATATTCACCAATTTGTCCGCAAGCATGCTGGCGGATACGTCCAATAAGATTGCGATATTGTTGCCACCTAGATTGAGTCCTGTCAGATATTGACGCTTGCCATCGCCGACGAAAGTACGGGCGCTATCACCCGCCTCTTCTTCCGCCGCTTCGCGCAGCTTCTGAACTTCGTCTTCAAGAGACTGTATCTCTGCCTTGAGGGAGTCTATGTCACTGCGCTCGGTGAATCCATCTCTAAGTAGATCTTCGATCATTGCTTCGTAGTTATCGATATCTTCGGTGATTCGCGTAGCCTGTCCCTGGGCCTCTACCATATCGAAGTCGACCTCTGACAGGGTATTGCGCAGCTTGACGAGGCCCGCCTGACCGTCTCTGACGTCCTCTTCGAGCAGCATCACCTCCGACATGAGATCGCGGTTCAAATCCAGGTCAATCGTTTTGACGGAATGGTCAATGATCAAAAACACGAGCACGACAGCCCCAAAGCCACAGGACATAATGTCCAAAAAGCTCAGGTTGAAGGTTGTGGTTGCGCGTTTTCTTCTCGCCATCGCCCGTTATTCCGCGGTATTAGGGCTGCACTTCTATAAGCTGCCACTGAGGCTGCTCACCGACTTGCAATCGATCGCCACCGCCCACTGTCTGACCCGGTTTGGCGGGGGAGTCATTAACCTGTATGGCCTCGACAGCGCCCTCTATCTGCCATCCCTTAGCGCTGCGCGAGAGCTTACAGCCCGCGCCCAGCGATACACCCTCAGGTAGAAGGGGTGTCGCCGTATGGCCCTGCAGCAAGTGTGTTGCTGCCGGACGGGCGGGTTCCGCCTCTGGTGGCGGCTCCTCAGGGGCTGACTCCACGGTCGGCGCAGGGACAATGGATCTCTGTGCTGCACCGCTTCCCAGCCGCGCTAGATCTGCCACAAAACTCAAGGGCTGATTGCGTTGGACCAGCGCTTCGCTGTGTTGTTCCATAGCGGTTCTAACCGCATCCGATGCAACGAATTCCACACCTGCTAGACTCTCGCCTAATCCGGGTAGCAGGCCCGCCAATGAGTCGGCGATGATTCGGCTGTTGCGAGCTGCGCTTCCCATGGCTTGTTGTGCGTTTTCGAGCAAACGTTGACCAGCGTCTTGCAGTTCCGCTCGATTGACACGAGCACGGTATCCGCCGACCTCCATATTGGTTTCACTGTTACTGCTCAATGAGCGCAGCGCGGCGGGCAGCTCGTCGTATAGCTCTTGTTCTGTCTGCGCTTTGCGTCTGGGGTCGAACCGGGTCTGTTTTATAAAGTTGCCAGCAATTATCTCGACCAGCTTTTCCTGAATCTGCAGCAGGCCTGCCCCGGGTAGCGGCACGGTACGCTGCAGCTGCACCTCGTTGCCAACCTGTTTGAGCTCAGTGATAACGGATTGATGAAGCTGAACTTCCAGATGAAACAGTGTGTCGTCTGCACCTGCCAGGCTGCCCAGCAAGGTGCTGCGGTTGACGAGGCCGACGGCCTCAAAGGGGCATTGCTGAATGATGCCTAGCAGCAGCGCTAGTTGCTCTCGCTGCATGCTGCCGGATACCGCAATCAGAAGCTCGTTTGGCTGATCAGCGAGTTTATGCAGCTCTTGCAACTGCGCGTGTACCAAATCCCCGGTATGGCGTGCGGGCCCCAGCGCCGGTTGCAGTGCCTCGGTGCTGAGTTGCCACCAGAAGCGGGTATTGATTGCCCGTGGCTGCAGTCTGGCGGCGGCTCTAGCTTCGTTGCCAAAGCGGTAGTGTTTATCAACCAGCAGGGCATAGCCAGGGCTCTGCACGTGCGTGCCTTCATGCCAAAGCTGCAAGTTACAGTCGTTGATGTCCAGCAGTGCGATACTCATGTCATTGGGCTCACGGCGTAGTCTTAGTGCACGACCAGGAAGCGCAGCAAACGTTTGTCGGCGTAACGCTGGCAATCTAATACCAGTCGCTCCTGGGCGAGCTGCAGCTGGTGCAGGCAGAACATGATAATAATGCTCAGTACCAGGGCGACAAAAGTACTGTTAAAGGCCACGCCCAAGCTGGCCGTCACCCCGGTAATGTCGCCTTCCACCGCCTGATAGGCTTGGCCCAGCGCATCACCGATCCCGCGCACAGTACCGATAAACCCAATAGAGGGTATCGCCCATGCGATATAGCGCACCATGGATAGCTCCGAGTCCAGTCGGTCTGACTCCGCCTCGCAACTCTCTTTAATGGTGTCTGATACCGCCTGAATGCTACCCGTCGTTGCGAACCGCTGCAGCGCTGATAATAAAGTGCGTGGCAACAGATAGTCTTGCTCTTTGTCTGGTAGGGCCTCGAGTGACCGACTGTACTCTCTAGCGTCTTGGGGGAGCAGACTGGTGCCCTCAGGGACATCCAGCAGACTGCGATCGAGAAGGTGTTGCTCGTGCACGATTCGCCTGCCTTTGTAACCCATGATCGCCAGGGCCCATATCAGCAATATAAAGCAGGACTCCTGCTCGTAATCCTTGATCACTACCGCCAGATTTCGATCAGGCACGTACTCCACACCAGATGCTTGCAGTTCAGCTTCCTTTTGTAGGTGCGCATCTGCCACCGGTCGAATGGCGCCCACATAAATTGCGTGTACCACGATAATGGCAATCAGCAGTGCGAAAATCTGATAGATAAATTCTGACGACATCCGCTGTTTCATACGTTCTTCCTATATATCGACCGGAAACGAGACCGATAAATCCTCGGATATCTCTTCTGATGCCCGATAGTCTGTGGGTGATCGAGGTGGTGGCGGTGGTGAATCACTAGACGCAGCAGCCACATCCTCTGACTCCTCCGTGGCCTCAGGCCCCGACGTTTCATCATCTGATTCTGACTGAGACCACGCGGGTGCACTCGCCAGCTGCATAGCTAGGATCCAAGATGCGAGTACCCGACTGACCATCGATTACTCCAGATACCTTGCCAGGCGAAATCCTACGTCATCGCGCCCCGCTTGCCCATAATCCCGATAAGACAGGCGCAGCTCGCCGATCTTACTGTGACTCCAACTCGCGCCGCGAATCACAAAATTGTCACCAGTTTGCGCCCCCATGGGATCCACCTCTATCGCGCCTTTACCGCTGGGTATGGCATAAACATCATTCACCCATTCGGCGACATTACCTCCCATGTCAAAAAGGCGGTGCTGATTGGCTTGAAACGAACCGACCGGCGCGCTGACGACATAACCATCCTTATAGCCGCCTAGCACGCGGCCAGTGACATACGCAGAGGTGTTGTCGGCGTAGTTTTCCTCGGAGTCTCTCGGTGGAGGGAACTCATCACCCCAGGGAAACTTCAGTAACAGGTCGCCGTCCACTCTAGCGGCCCATGCCCACTCCGCCTCGGTGGGCAGCCGATAGCCGATGGAGTTAGGGTTGAAGCCAGTGATAATGCCATTGTTTTCGACGTAGAAAGGGGGCAGACCCTCTCGTTTACTGAGCCAGTTGCAGAACGCGGCTGCCTGTTGCCAGCTGACTTGAACAGCCGGTTGGTGTTCGCGATTGAGGGTTTGACCAGAGATTTGTCCAGAGTTGTGGTTTTTACTGTACAGCCGAAACTGTGCGTTAGTGACCTCGTGAGTCTGGAGATAGAAGGGCCGGCGCAGTGAAACTGGGTGCAACACTTCATTGGCACGTCGGCCCGGCTCGCGTCGGGATGCACCCATTGTGAAGTCCGTCAAACCGGCGTCTTCGGGCGTAAATAACAGCAAAGTTTGTCCCAGCGCGGTCGTAATTTCCGGCTTGATATTGGCCTGACGAATCTCTGCGGCCGTACGCAGTTGCACCTCGACGAGTTGCTCTAGTCCAGGACGTGGTGTTACCCGTTTGCGAACTGTATTGTATCCATCGAGGCTGATCTCGACCGACTGTTCATAAGCGGGTAGCGACAGAGTTTGGCTACCGCGCCCTCGTGGTCTACCGTCAACCTTAACTAGTGCATCCGCAGGACTAATACTGAAGCGCACTTCACCGAGCTGAGCCTGCAGCGAGATACTCTGGCTGTCCTGGCCACCGGCGGGGAGCTGTACCGTGCTGGAATAGCGACGGTACCCCGGCTTGAACACGGCTAGGCGATGCGCCTTGTCCGGAGTCAGTTCAAGTTCCAAGGGTGTTTGGCCAAGAAATTCGCCGTCTAGTGTAACGTTGGCGCCGCTCGGTGTGCTGCTGAGTTCCAGCATACCGGCGGCTGGTTGCAAATTGATAAGCTCGAGGGTTTGTGCCACTCCTGGCTCTACATCGAGTGCGAGCTGCCAGTCTGCAAAGTTGGCCATCTGCAAAATGACCTGGCGTTCCTCCCCCGCCATCACTTCTACTATCGCTGGCGTCGTGCCTGCTTCTTCGCCATCGACCAGAATGGTGGCACCGGGCGGCACACTGTCGATTTCGATATCAGCCCAACCTGGCTCTAAGTCAAATATAAGTTGTTGTGGAATATTGCGGCCCGTGACACTCAGAGGCTGCTCTAGTTCGAGATAACGGTCTGCGCGCAGCGTAAGGGTGTGTTCACCCGCTTCAACGGACACAGCATCCAGAGGTGTCGCGCCGATGTCCTCGCCGTTAATGAACACCCTCGCGCCGGGGGGTGCGCTTTGTATCGTCAGCTTACCTGGTAGCGGCCGTAGGACGAGCTCGATACTCTGGTTGTTGCTCTCACCCACTGTGACGGGTGATTCCAGCGGATGATAACCTTCTGCACTGGCAGAAATGGTGTAGTCTCCCGGTCGGAGTAGATAGCGATCACCAAACGGCAAGGCCAGACCGTTGATAGAGATATCTGCCGGCTCTTCGCTTTGCACAATGATTTCGATCGAGCGAGCGCTTAGTAGGAAAAACATCAGCAGCAAGAAGACGACTACGAGTGCGATCAGTACAATCCGCTTGGTGTTGCGGGGAGCAGTGGCAACGGTTTGTTCGCTGCCAAGCGGTTGAAATGCACTGGGCTCTATAGCGCCGGGTAAATCCGGATTTTGTCGATCAGTCTCTGGCCGATTCACTAGATCGTTTCCGTACAGCGAATCGTCACCGGCAGATTGTCAACGCCATGCTGTACTTCGAAATCGACACGTACATCTCGGTATCCGAGACGGCTGCCGACCGCAGTGTAGCTGCCGGGCCGTAGTTCAAGTTGTCGCTGGTCGAACTTTCCTAACTTCGCCACCTTATAAACAACAACGTCGGTCTCCATATCCGACTGTATCGTCACGTTGATGGGCGTATTGGCCTGCTGCAACAGGGACTCCAACTCATCAATCTGTTGAATCAATACGGGCCCCTTGGGGCTGATGCTGCGCGCCATTTGCAGCATTTGTTCTGTGGCTTTTGCAACCGCCACGTCGCTCAGGCGTGAAGGGTCACCGATCGCTGCGCGAAACTGCTTATCCAAACGCGCGCGATCTCGGCTTCGCTCCAAGCCTTCTTTGGCGAACAAAATATTGGGGTCAATTTTCTGGGCTTGTTCATAGGCTTCAACGGCGTCTTGCCAGCGCTCCGCCTGTTCGTCACTGTCGCCGCGATTCTGTAGTGATGAGAGTCGAAAGGCAGTGGCCGATGCTTCTACCTCTTGAATAGCTAGCGCTGCTTCCTGGGACCCTTGCTGAATACCGGCGGCACGTCGAAAAGCGCTGCGTGCGGTATCAAATCGGTTAGCATCCAAAGCCGCATAGCCTTCGCTCATCGCTTCATTAAAACGTTGCTCATTATAAGCGGCGACCACTCTTGCCAATTCGCTCGCGCCGCGTTGATGTAGCGGGTCAAGGGCCACAGCTTCCTCTAGCTGGGAGATCGCTGTAGGGAGATCACCTTGGGATTCTGCTACTGCCGCGTTTTCTAGCAGCTCAAGTAATTGTGGCAAAACGGCGACGCGCTGGCGCAGTTGTGCGGCCTGCATGTTGCCGGGGTCGATCATGTCAACAATATCTAATGCTGCGTTGGCTGCTGCCAAATCGCCATCCTCAAGCGCGGTTTCTGCTGTCGCTAACTGTCTCGCCAGTTCGGCCGGCATTTCTGCTTCCAACGTCTTCAGCTGGGCTAGACCCTGCGCATACTGTTCTTTGGCGGCTTCGTACTCGCGATTTCGATAGAGCTCATCGCCCTGCTTGGCAAGCGTTGCCACCGCATCGAATTCATCCTTACCCCAGTTTTCAACGCCTTTTTCTTCAAGGGTCTCCTGCACTTCCAGTAGCTCTGCTAGAACGTCCTGAGCTTCTTTGCGCAGTTTGGCCAGTTGCGCATCCGACCAGGGGGTTGTGTCAGCCGTTTCAGTCGACGCGGCTGCGGGCTGTTTGACGTTCGGGGTGGTATCGCTGTCGGCAACCGGCTCTGCGGGAACGGCTGGCCCTGTGGTGCTCACGCGATCTGGTAACCAGAAAAACACCAAGATGACTAGTATCAGCAAACCGCCTAGTGCAGGCAGTACCCAATGCGGTGTCCCCTGTGATGCGGCTCCGCCACCCTTGTTATCAGCGGATTCCACAGGCTCGGGCTTAACCACCTCAAACGGGGTGGGCTGAAGCTTCTCATTGTGGGATGACATGCGGGGGTGCGGCCTGGTTGGTGTCGAGAGTGTATCGTCGAGAGTGTATCAGGGTTGAGCTATATCATCGGTGCCATCGGCAAGCGGCTCTAAGGCGCCGACTTCAGCCGCATAAATATCAGCCAGCAGTTCGCGCCATTGCGCATATTGGTCTTCCACATTGCCGGATAGCATGACCGTACGATCCTGTAGCTCAATGACCTGAGGGGTGATCTCAGCTTCGAGCGACATGCCCAGTTCCTCTAATGCCTGGACGTGAATCTGGGCTTCATTGCGCTTCTCCAGTCCGCTTTTGAGTAGATAGCCACCACCTAGCACGGCTACCTGACCGGCAACTTGCGTGGTCGAACTATCGCCAGTGGTCGCAGCGGCGATACCCGCCACCACTGCCAGGGCGCCGGTGATCAATCTGCGCGTGCTCTCGGCTTGAATTTCCTGTAGGGCTACCGCTTCCTGATAGCTTTGCTTGCGCCACTCTTGATAGGGGTCGTGCATCTCGCTGCCAAAATTGCGGTAGTACTCTTGCAAGGTATCGATAAATAGCTGGTCTCGCTCGCGAATAGCTTCAACTCGCTCCAGCATGGGGTCGTTGTCGGCGGGTAGTCGCACCACCAAGTACTCGTTCTTGCCCGACTTATCGAGATAATCGGCAAAGGCTTCGGGGGAGAAGCTGCGCGCAAAGCGTAGTTCGGTGACAAGGCGGATGTCTTCCCTGGCCTCGAGATTCAATGCTTCTTGTTGCTGCAACAGGTCGTTAGCAATGGTGTTGTATACCGCCTGGAAGGGGTCATAAGTATTTCGCGTGGTTGCTTTATACGAATAGCTGCTGGCTACACCACGATAATCCTTATCCAGCCAAACCTGGCCCCGCGAGTCTACGGCACGAATATGTAACTCTAGCTCTTCACCGTCCGAGTGCATGATCTTGCCGGTGACGATCAAGTCGGTGATGTGTTCGGGATTTGGCACTACCCGCACAGCGCCCCACGCGCCGCTGTCCTGCATGGCCTCGGCCAGCAGAAAAGGCATAAAGCGCGCTTCCGCTTTGCGAACCTCGGGATAGGTCTGTTCGCCCTCTTCGTAGTCATCGATGCCGGGATTAAAAATGGTAATACCGACATCGAGTAGCTGGTCTTCGGCGACATTGACAGTAGCCGTGTCGATACGCGGTACGGAGGTACTCTTGATGGTCTGACTGACGCAGCCGCTTAACAGCAGCAGACAACCCAATGCTAGCAGAGGACGCACGGCGATCATTCACTAATCCCCTTGTACTTGCGATATTCCTCCCAGAGCTTCTCTCGCACTGCCGGGTCGGGTTCGCGCATGGCTGCCTCTCGCAGTTGGCGCGCCACAACGTCGTCATCATTGCCGTTGGGAATGTCAGAAGGCGGTGGGTATTTGGCTGCATCTGGTGGAGGTTGACCACCACCACCAACGCCACCCATGCCGCCACCTACGCTGTAGTTACCACCGCCATAGGAGCCAGCATCAGCCATACCACCGCCGCTGCCGCCACCGGATTGGGACTCAACTGGCTCAAAGTTCCCCTCTGTCGAGCGCTGACGAGCTGCCTCACGCTGCTCCATTTGCTCCTCGAGGATCATGGTATCGAATTCACCGGTGCCCTGTTCCAATCGGGCATCCAAGATGGCCACCTGTTCCGCGGGGGTCAGTGGCCCCGTGCCACCGGTGCCGATTATGCCTCCGGGCAGTCCGAATCCACCGCCAGCACCACTACCGGTGGTGCCTGCAGTACCCTCAGCACCGCCCTGCGTGCCATCGCCAGATGTCCCTTCAGGCGCAGTTCCCTGGCCTTCGCCGGCGGAATCTCCCGGTTCACCCATAGCATCTTCCATGGATGCCATGACTTCTTCGAAGCTGGGTTCATCGGACATGTTGGGAATGTCCATGCCGCCATCGGCCATATCACCAAAGCCCGGGTCACCCTCAGTCAGCGTGCCGTCGGGACTGCCATCAGGGCTGCCATCAGGAGATCCATCCGGGCTGCCTGCGGTTTGATCGCCGTCGGCCCCCGGGGCTCCTCCCTGCGGGAACCCGCCCATATCCTCAATGCCAGCACTGATATCACCACTCGAACCGGAGGAGCCGCTCTGCGACCCCGTCGAGGCCGTGCTGCCGGAAGAGCCACTGCTGGGCGAGCTGCTGCCTGAAGAGCTACTACCCGAGGAGCTGCTGCTGGAAGAACTGCTGCTGGAGCTACTCGAGCTGCTCGGTGAGCCGCTGGAGCCCGAAGGCATTGGCGGCGTCGAGGCCGTGGGCGAGGGCATAGGTGGTGTGGGTGGCGATTGCGTTGGGTTACTCGCGCTGGGGCAACCTGTGAGTATCAGGCAGACGCTACTAATGCCTGCCAGTGTGACTACGTGACGGCTACTTGCTTGCAGTGATCTCATAAGCCCTGACCAAATTGTCTGTTTCGACCGGTTCGCCATTCTCGAATCGCGGTCTGAATTTTGTCGCGCGTAAATTCCGCATCAGCCGGATCGCGCGGGCATCCATTTCATCGTTGTCATCCAGACGGGTGAGATCCACGACCCGCCCCCGACTGTTTATACCAAATTCTAGCAATATATCGCCCCGATCTGTGCTGACGGGGGTTGGGAGCGAGCTCAGCCCGGTCATGTCTGGGAGTGGCACAGGCTTCTCAAGCAGATCCTCCACCTTTTGTTGGTCACCATCTTGCTGTGCAAGTTCCGCCATAGCGAAACGATAGGTCTCAGTTGCCTGATCACGTTTCTCGTACCACATTTGCCAATCACCCAGACTGACCAGCGCATCGGCCGCCTCTTCGCTAGACGCGCCATGGTTTTCGCGTTGAACATTGTAAATCGTCTGGATGACGCTACTGCCCAGCTCAAAGTTCTGAGCGCGATGGGCGTAAAATCGATTGACGCTGGGATGCTTATAACCGGCATGTCCGGTGCTGGAGGAGCCGTCGTTGGCGGCGTGGTATTGTGAGATCAAATACTGCGTCCGCAGCAGCCCGTAGAGCGGCGTCAACAAATTTGGCGAAGTATTACCTTCTATATTGCGAATGTCTTCCCAGGCACCGCGATATAGGTCCCACATATTCAGCAGACGTTCTGGCCCCGTCGGTCCCACCTGCATTTGATAGGCTTCAAAGTGCCAGTCTGCCTGCTGCAGCAGAACTTTTGCCCTGGCGACACCCGCCGGCATACTGCGGTCTTGCACTCGGTAGAGGTACTCCTGAAGCTCGTAGACTAAGTCGTAGTCTCCCAGAGCGATGGCACTTTTGATTTCCCCTTCGAGCAGCGGAATTTGCTCGGGCGTATACAGCCCCTGATTGATCCTGGCTAAATGCACACCCCGTTTGAACGTAGACAGTGCCTCACCGTGGCGCCCCTGCTGTTGCAGAACCAGGCCCAGGCTAAGCATTTGCTCTGTAAGCTGCTCTCCGTAAGCGCCGTGTTGGGACTCAATGTCGCTTATTGCGGCACGCATGGCGCGCTCGTTTTCGGCCGATCTGTTAGCGAATTGATCGCCCAGGCCGTCGAGATTTTGCGCAACCGCAAAACTGGCGCCTGGAAAAAACAGTAGGATGAGAGTTCGCCCCAGTGTTTTTATCCACTGGTGAGGCTGAGAAGGTGCGGTATTTACCGTCTGGATCTGCATGGCGCTCAACACAAGGCACCCAGTATATACAATACATGCTCTGGCAGACAGAATACGCGTACTTTATCCGCGAATAAATGGTTTTTGGATGAGCCGATTTGCCCGAGATACCCAGGTGACGCAGGTCAGCGAACATCGGTGGCGGGCACAATTGCGCGAAGGCTGGCGAATCGGGGCGGTGCCCAATGGTGGTTATGTGCTGAGTGTAGCGGGTCAGGCCCTCAAGGAAGCCCTCCCGCATCGCGACCCCCAGTCTGTCAGTGCGTTTTATCTAGCTCCCTCGGAAGTGGGTATCGTCGACTGCGAGGTTGAGGTTTTGCGCCTGGGGCGTGGCAGCTCCCAGGCCTGTGTGAAGATGGTCCAGGCAGGCGAGCTCAGAACCCATGTAACCGCCACCTACACGGATCTCAGCGTGCTCAGGGGTGAAGATTGGTCTTCAGTCACGCGCCCCAATATCCCCGCCTGGAACGCCTGTGAAACGAGGGCTAGGGAACGGGTGGAATTCTACCGCGAAGCAGTTGAAATCAGGTTGGCATCTGGTCTGGAAGTGTTTGATGAGGGCAGGCCCAATGGCAGCGGCGAGATTCAGGGCTGGGTTCGTTTTCGCGACGGAAGTGATGCGGATGCGGCATCCCTGCTGCTGTTTGCCGATGCGGTATGGCCACCAATTTTTACAGTGTTCGGTCCGCAGCGCTGGATTCCAACAGTAGAACTCACTGTGCAGGTGAGGGCTATACCGGCCCCTGGCCCCCTGCAGGTAAGGTTTCGCTCGCGTCATCTAACCGGCGGTGTGGTGGAGGAAGACGGCGAGCTATGGGACAGCACCGGCCAGTTGGTTGCGATCAGCCGTCAAATGGCGAAAGTCCGAATTGCTTAGTCCAGATTTCCGAGTTGTTGTCTGATGACAAAGACTCAATAGCTGGCTACCCAACCTTGAGGTCTGCGCGTGTCGGTCGCTCCCAGCAGCATGCCGTCTTTGAGCATGATTGACTGGGTCCGACCAATCGTTCTGCCCGCCATAGAGACTTCGTGGCCCATTGCTTCAAGCAGTGTCACAGTGTCCGGGCTGATGCCTTCTTCAGCAAGGATCTTATCCGGCATCCACTGGTGGTGAATTCTTGCGCTTATGCCCGCGGCTGCCACATTCATGTCGAAGGCCATGGCATTGAGCAGTGTTTGCAATACGGTAGTAATAATCCGGCTGCCACCCGGGCTACCTGTCGCCAGCCAAGGGTCACCGTTGCGAAATACAATAGTGGGGCTCATAGAGGATAGCGGACGCTTACCGCCCTCGATAGCATTACGCTCTCCCTGCAATAAGCCAAACATATTGGGTTGTCCGGGCAAGGCAGAAAAATCCCCCATTTCGTTATTCAGCAGAAATCCAGTGCCGGGTACCGAGATTCCCGAGCCAAAGCTCGCATTGAGCGTGTAGGTATTGCTGACCATATTGCCCTGCGCATCCGCGATGGTGTATTGGGTCGTGTCCTCGCTTTCTTGCAGCAGCACTTTGCCTGGGCTTACCTCTTCCGATGGGGTCGCACTCTCAGCGCCCAGAAGTCCGCGCTGACGCTGGGCGTAGTCTTTATCCATCAGTTCAGCCACCGGTACATCTGCAAACGCCGGATCTGCGAGATATTCGCTGCGATCGGCGTATGCCAGCCGCATGATTTCCGACAGCAGGTGCAGGTAGGCCGCGCTGTTATGTCCCATGGCCTTCAGATCATCGTTTTCCAACATGTTGAGCATTTGCACGATGTGGACGCCGCCGGAGGAGGGTGGTGGAGCAGAAACGATTTCAAACTCCTTAAACGTGCCACGGACCGGCGACCGTTCTACCACCCTATAGTTGGCCAGATCCTGCTTGCTGATGAGTCCGCCACCATCTTCCATTGCAGCGACAATTTTGTCTGCTATCGCCCCCCGATAGAACGCAGCGTTTCCATCCTTGGCGATTTGCTTAAGTGTCCAGGCGAGATCGGGTTGTTTCCAGATTTCACCGACCGCCATTTGGCTACCATCTGCATTAAAAAACAGGCGCGAGGATTCGGGATTACCGAGCAGGCGTTCCGCGCGGGCGGCGATTTCGAAATTGAGTGCAAAGGAAACCGGGAAGCCTACTTCAGCCAGCTCGATGGCCGGGGCCAGTACCTGCTGACGCGTCATTGTGCCGTAGTTTTCTAGCGCATAGAGCATGCCAGCGACTGTCCCCGGGACACCTGACGATAACAGGCTAAAAAACTCCAGCTGAAAGTCTTCCTTGCCGTCGTCCCCAATAAACATATCTCGGGTGGCTGCGGCGGGCGCGGTCTCTCGATAGTCAATAAAAATATCCTTATTCTCCTCGGCGAGATGAACCAGCATGAATCCGCCGCCGCCTAGGTTGCCCGCCCGCGGGTAGGTTACGGCAAGTGCGAAGCCAGTAGCGACGGCCGCATCCACCACGTTCCCCCCCTGCTGCAATATGCGCACTCCAATCTCACCCGCCAGACGCTCCGGCCCCACCACCATGGCATTTTCTGCCACGGTAGGTAGAAAACGCTCTTTGAAATCGATGATAGGCTCATGTTCGACCGGCGCCGGTTGGGCACTGGTCTGTGCTGTGGCGATTGCGAGATGGAGCATGAGCAGCGCGGGGATAATCCGATGGAGACGATTCACGTGGCAATTTTCCTTGCTATGAGAAACAGGACTTTAACTGTTTTGAGGGGGGCATCATACTCGCAAAAGCCGGGTTATTCGCCGGCAATAACTAGGGGGTCAACGTGGGGATTTTGCTAGAGGAGCTCATACAGCGTTGGAAGTACATGTTCTCCGCCCTGGCCAATGGAGACCACATTACTCCGACAGATCGCCTGCGGGCAGAGGGCATGATGGAGTCGCTAGCCATGTTGGAGGCGGGCATCAGTTCCGCAACGATAGACCAGGAGATGAATCAGTGCTTCATGCAAGCACTCGGGCATACACTTAGCGAAGAATTTGGGGAAGACTGGAGAGAGTTTTATCCCTTTCCACAGATACCTTGCGTGGGTCAGAGGGCTCCGGTGGATCCGAGTACTAAAGATTGAGAATAGCGCTGTCGGCAGTATCGCTAACGCCTATAATGCGGCGGCGATCTAATACAGTTGCCATGAAACGGAGTCCCTCGATGAAGATAGGTAACGCACATTGGTTGGTACTTTTTTTTCTGTCAATTACCACAGCCTGTGCCAGTGGCTCGTCAGACACCAAGAACCACTCACATTATGATCATCAGTTTGACTTTGCGAGCGTGCGGTCGGTCTATATTGAACCCTCTAGTCGCACCGACCCCGCTACGATTGAAATTAGCGACGCGCAAATTGCACGGATTGACGAGGCTCTATCATCCGAACTGACCCGTAAGGGTTTGAAGGTAGAGGAAACCAGTCGTGAGGCTGATCTATTGCTTACCTGGACGCTCAATCCCCGTGACTTGGTGTCAGCGAAGCGCAGTGCGGATGACTGCGAGGGTTGTGACATGACCGTGGATGGTGGCGAGCGGTACTCGAAGGGAACGCTGATTGTAGATATGGTAGATCCCATCCGTAACCAGGCGGTGTGGCGCACGGATATGGATGTCGAGCTGTATGCGAACCCCGGGTCCGATGAGGCCGCGAAAGCTTGGGCCACGGCGACCTCCGCAATGTTTGCTAACTTTCCCCCGCAGTGAGGCGCGGCTTATGAGTTCTGCCTACGAAAGCTTTCGGCGCGAGTTCACTGCGGGCGGGCTCAGCCTCGATGTGCTCGATGAGGACCCAATCACGCAGTTTGAAAGCTGGTTAAAACAGGCGGTCGATGCGGGGCTAAAAGACCCGACGGCGATGGTGCTGGCGACCGTAGACAAAGCGGGCATGCCCTGGCAGCGTACCGTTTTGCTTAAGGGCTTATCAAGCGGAGGCTTTGTATTCTATACCAACTACACCAGTAACAAGGCCCAGGCCATGGCCGAACACCCGCGAGTCTCTTTACTGTTTCCTTGGAATGAGCTCGATAGACAGGTCATTGTGGGCGGCTCGGTGGAAAAAATGTCACTTGCAGAGTCCGCGAGCTACTTCATCACTCGCCCCAGAGAGAGCCAAATTGCCGCCTGGGCCTCGCGTCAAAGCCGGCCCATCGCCACCCGATCGGTATTGGAGCAGCAGGCGAAAGTACTGCGCGACAAGTTCGGCAAGGGTGAGATACCGGTCCCCGATTTCTGGGGTGGCTATCGCGTTGTTCCAGAGAAAATTGAGTTCTGGCAGGGCAGAGAACATAGGCTGCACGATCGGTTTGTTTATCAGCAGCAGGGTAACGAGAGCTGGCAGATCGAGCAGTTGCAGCCGTAGTTAGTCTCAACTAAAAAGCCCGCTTGTTACGCGGGCTTTTTAGTTGCTCAGCAGGGCGGCTGTTTACCCCCGGCGCCTTGCTATTCCTAGGGTGAGAAGCCCAAAACCAAACAACGCTACAGTCCCTGGTACTGGCACCGTGGACGAGTCGCCGGACCGTTCGATATTGATATTGATATCCCAGTGTGGTCCACGATTCGCA